>NZ_JAJENU010000387.1:0-9358 GCF_035615495.1 Lyngbya sp. CCY1209
ATATTCAAAACGGAGCATCGGGCATCTTGCCTGTGGATTCAGATCCGATCCCCTCATTTAAGATGAAACAGCCCAGTCGGGTGGGTTAGGCGGCTTCAACCTAGGCCGTAAAAGCCATCTATAAATCCGCCGTAACCCACCGTTTAAGGTGTGTCATAACACGACTAAAACTGTGCATAAAAAAGAAATGGTGGGTTACGGCGCGGATGAAAAGTTGTGGGTTTTTCCGGAAAATTACAGCCGCGCCTAACCCACCCTACTGGACTCCTCCCGATGCTCTGCGGATAATATAATAGATGTTAGTAATTGTCGTCGCAGCGATCAATCCCTCAATCTCCCCGGCATCTATACGCTCAAATAGCCTTGCTGCATTATCCAAAAATGGTTCCCTTTCTTGCAGGAAGTCGAGAACCACATTTGTATCAATTAAAACTCGCATTACTGATATTTCTCGGTGAGATAGGTGGCGTAATCCTCCGGGACATCTACTTCCCCTCCGGAAGGTTTCGCAATTCCTCGCAACCGCGATAGATTCCTCGATTTTGACAGGGTTTCTGTATCCCGTCTGAGGGACTCCAAAAGGGTTTGAACCAACTGCCAGCGATCGCCGACCGATAATCGCAACGCCTCATTTTGTAATTCCTGTAATTTCATCCGTTTCCTCCCACTTCAGATTCAATTTGAAAGTCAAGACAAACTGCGATTGTCGATCGCATGGCGATCGCGCCCTAAAAAAGCTGTTGGGCTTGGGCCCTTTTCCGACCCCAAAGCGCAACAACAAACCAGTGACGATCGCACCCTCAATCGGCTAGAGAAAACATCAATTCCCCCTCGCAGGTGCGCTTGCCGTCCACTTCCGCTTTCGCCTGCATATAGGCAAATCGATTTCGCTTGACGGAGAGCAATTCCACCCGCATGATAATCTGATCGCCGGGTACCACCGGACGCCGGAAACGCACCTTGTCGATGCCCGCAAATACGAACAATTTCCCCTCCATCCCCGGCAGTTGGGTGACGACGACACCGCCCACCTGGGCCATCGCTTCCACGATCAGCACCCCAGGCATCAGCGGGCGCCCGGGAAAATGTCCCTGAAAGTGGGGTTCGTTGATACTGACATTTTTGATGCCCGTCGCCCGTTCGCCGGGAACATATTCGATGATGCGATCGACGAGGGCGAACGGATAGCGGTGGGGGAGGAGGTTCTGGATTTCTTCGATCGCCAAATGGGTATCGTTAGCCGTCGCGGCGTTGGAATTGCTGGCGTCGGGGGTTGCGTCAAGTGTGGACATTCTCTAACAGTTCAAGCTTTACACGGCGAGGGGTTCTCGAATCCGCCGCACCAACTCGACGTGCAGGGCGTGACCCCCTTTGTAGGCGAGGTAGTGGGCTTGGGGAATGGTCCCCAACAGGCTGAGATCCCCTACTAAATCTATGATCTTATGACGCGCCGGCTCATTTGCAAATCTCAACGGGGGATTCACCCACCCCGACTCGGAACAGACGATCGCATTCTCCAGACTCCCCCCTTTGATCAACCCCGCCTTTCGCAACGCTTCGATATCTTCGGCCCGGGTGAACGTGCGGGCCGGGGCCACTTCCGTGGCAAAATCTTGGTGCCCCGGACTCCAACTGTGCCACTGATTGCCGATCGCCGCCACGTCAAAATCGATGCCGTAGGTGAACCGAATTTCCGGAGACGGGATAGCCGCGACGAAGGCATCCCCCCGCCGCACGCAAATTTCCGCTTCCAGAATCGGGGGAGAATCGGATATGGGATTTTCCCTCAGTCCGGCGGCAGCGATCGCCTCAACCCAGGGTTTGGCGGAACCGTCTAAGAGGGGCAATTCCGGCCCGTCAACCTCGATCCGGGCGTCCGCGACTCCCCCCGCCGCCAGGGCGGACAACAGGTGTTCTACGGTGCGAATTCGGGCGCTGGCGCCGTTTCCCAGTTCCGTCGAGAGGGTGGTGGAACAGACGGCCTTCCAATGGGCGGGAATGACCGGAGTCTCGGGCAAATCCACCCGGACGAAATATCGCCCCTGACCCGGTTCGGCGGGCAAAATTTTCACATTCGCCGTCTCACCGCCGTGGAGTCCCACCCCCGAGAGTGCGATCGCATTTTCCAGGGTATATCGTTTACCGTCCATTCACTGCTTGTAAAACTGACACAACAAAGAATTAAAGGGAAAATCAGGAGTCGAAGACAAAACCAATTCAACGATTCCCCATTCCCTATTCCCCATTCCCTATTCCCTAACTTCTGGTCGCCGTCGCGGACACCGCCTGCGAAGATTCCGAAACACCTTCCCCGCGAACCGCGCGGAACATCCCGAACCGGCAGAGTCCGGAACCGAAAGCCAGCCGCATCAACAGGATAGTCGGCACTTCCCGCACGGATTTGACGAACCCGGCGATGCCGTATTGCATCCACCCTCTGGGGCGGACGATGCCCTGCCAAATGGTATCCAGCCAGGAGGGGAGGGTTTCGGAGGACCAATCAGCGGTGGCGACTTCTCCCTCGACGAGTCCGGTTTCCGCCAACAGTTCGGAAAAACCCTCGATGCTGGAAAAAGCGGGGTGGGACCACTGTTCCAAAAGTTGCCGCATGACGGGGCGTTCCCAGAAATTGAGGGGATTTTGGCGATCGTCCCGCTGGTTCCAGTCCGCCACCACCAGGACGCCGCCCGGTTTCACCACCCGCAGCAATTCTTTGGCGAAAACGGCTTTGTCGGGCATATGGGGTCCGGCTTCGATGGACCAGACGACATCGAAACTGGCGTCGGGGAAGGATAACGCCATCGCGTCGTCTACGGCAAATTTGGCATCCAAGCCCTCCGGCGTCAATTCCTCGGCCCGTTTCACCTGTCCGGGGCTGATGGTGACGCCGGTGACGGAAAAGCCGTAATCCTTCGCCAGGATGCGGCTGCTGCCGCCGATGCCGCACCCGACATCCAAAACGGTGGTTCCGGGGGGGAGTTTGTCCAGTCCGCCCCAGCGGGCCATTTGGTGTACGAAGTCTTCTTTGGCTTGCAGAAAGTCTTTCCGCTGCGGCGGGGACCCGTAGTGTCCGAGGTGGATGTGTTCGCCCCAGTAGAATTCGAGGATGCCGTCTTCGGTCCACTGGTCGTAGGCGTTGGCTACCGAGTCGGCGGATTGGTATTTGCGGGCGGTGGCGAGGTAGAGTGCGATCGCGATTATTGTCAGGGTGAGAAGGAGTCCGATTCCGAAAGCGAAGGTCATAAACTGAGTCAAAATATGGGCTACTGATATAGTGTGTGACAAATCGATAATTGATGCAACTCGGATTCGTTGTGGCGATCGGGTTCTTTTCGGAGGGACTCAAGCCCAACAACGGGGGAAATCATTGTCGCCACCCTAAAATTGAGTTAAAATATGATCGCCCCCCAGCCATCCAAAATCATGACTTCAAATCTTTATCAATTATCCCTAGATTTCGATCAAGTAACGCTTGGGAATCAATTCCCAAGCTAATAGCAGAAATCATCTAAAGATGATTGGGGAGTCGGTACGGTTGAAAAACAGGGTTCGAGATCAGTATAATATGATAACCGACATTTTGCAGGACTTCTCCGCATAATTCCTCTACTTCACATCAAGGTACAATACTCATGGTTAACGAATATACTGCACTGATTCGAGAAGAGGATGGCTGGTGGATCGGCTGGATTGAATAAATCCCGGGTGTCAATTGTCAAGAAAGGAGTTATGAAGAACTTCTCGAAAGTTTGAAGGTGACATTGCAGGAAGCGATCGCATTTAATCGCTAGATTTGGGGATGAAGAAACCGGGTTTCTATGAGGTTTTTTTTTGAGGATGAGAGATGCGGGTAGAAACCCGGTTTCTAGCTATTACAATTATTTCAGAGAGGCCGAAATTTTGTCCGCTTCCAAACTGCGGCCGATGAAAACCAGTTGAGTTTGGCGGGGTTCGTCCGGCTTCCAGCGGCGATCGAAAAAGGTGTCAAAGCGGTTGCCGACGCCTTGGACAACCAGCCGCATGGGTTTGTCCGGGACGGCCGCGAAGCCTTTGATTCGGTATATTTCGTTATCGTGGGCGATCGCATTTAACCGTTCCACTAAAGCCTTGGGTTCCATCGCCACATCCAACGTCAAATGCACGGCATTAATATCATCATCGTGCTCGTGTTCTTCCTCGTGGTCGTGGTGGCTGGGGCGGGAGTCCAGGTCGTCCTCCACCGCCGCATTGAAACCCAATAGCACCTCGGCGGAGATTTCCCCCTGGTGGCAGGGAAGCACCCGCACGCCTTCGGGAAGTTCCCGTTCCAACCACTGTTTGACGCGGGTTTGGGTATCGGCATCGATGCGATCGCTTTTCGTCAACAACACCATATCCGCACAGGCTAACTGGTCCTCGAATAACTCCTCGATGGGGGTTTCGTGCTCCAAACTCTCGTCCGCCTCCCGCTGCCGTTCCAAAGCGTCGAGATCCCCCGCTAACTGCCCGTTTGCCAAGGCTTCGCTATCGACGACGGTAATCACCCCGTCCACCGTCGCCCCGGTGCGAATTTCCGGCCAGCGAAAGGCCTGCACCAGGGGTTTCGGCAGTGCCAAACCGGAGGTTTCGATCAAGATGCAATCGATCGCGTCCCGGCGTTTCAACAGTTCTTGCATGGTGGGCAAAAACTCCTCCTGAACCGTGCAGCACAGGCACCCGTTCGCCAGTTCCAAAATATTGGTTTCCGCCGTCTCTTCCTCGTCGCAAACCTGGCAAGATTTCAACAGTTCCCCGTCAATACCCACCTCGCCAAATTCATTCACCAAAACCGCGATCCGACGACCTTGATTATTTTTCAACAAATTGCGGATCAGCGTCGTCTTCCCAGCCCCCAAAAACCCGGTAACAATCGTAACAGGAATCTTATGCATGATTATTTTCCGTCAACTCCTATTTAAGGATACCAGAAAATCCGTCACCCCACCCACAAAAAAAAGGATATTTAATTATCAATTATCAATGATCAATTATAAGAGTCCGGACATTTCGTAAAGCCGCCGCACCAAAGCCACGATGCGATCGCCGTATTGGGGATCGTCGGACCACCGGCCCCCCAACTGGTAGACGGAGGGGGCGACACCTCGGGTGACGTAGTTGAACCGGGGATCGACAATTTCCTGGACGATGGGTTCATTGCTGGCGTAGGCTTTCAGGTGTTGGATGTGGGCGCGAATCCCCTCGCGGGGACTGGAAAAGGAGGCGATTTCGGAGGAACCGCCGACGGCGCCCAACCCGGCAAAATTGTGTTGTTCGGGGCGGACGATGCCGCCGAATTTGAGGAAATCGGTTTCCAAACACATCTGACAAAAGGCGATATCGTAGTTGATCCCCTCGATCATCGATTCTTCTCGGTAGAGTTTGGCGATCTGGGGAAATTGGGTCGCCGCGTCGGGATTTTCTGCCTTTAAAAAGACGATCAGTTGCACTTGTGTGGTGTAGCCACTGCCCATGATGCGATCGATTTGGTCGCTGTAAAGTCGGGAGATCGATCGCAACACGACGGATCGATTCGGGTTATCCCAACTGACGGCAATTCCGAAACTTCGCAGGTCGATCGCTTTGATATAAACGATGTTGTTGTAGCGAATTCGTCGCACCCGCGCCAGTTGACTGAGATCGATTCCGAGGCGATCGGCTAAATCGATGGGGATGTAGGAATTGCCGTTGACCAAAATGCCCTTTTCGCCGTAGGTTTGGGCGTTAATTCTAATTCCAATTGACCCGTAAACTCGGGTTCCGGGCGGCAGGGGTTGGGCGGGGTTGATGTGTTCGCTTTTCACCCAGGCGGCGATGCCGTCGGCGAGTCCGGTGGCGATATCGCGGCGGCGACTCTGCAAAATAGCGCGATCGCTGGGATTGGTCAAATAGCCGATTTCGATGTAGAGTGACGGCACGGCGATCCAGCGGCAGAAGACCAGGCGCCCGAGTCCGGTGTGGGTGTCCGGTTTGACGCCCCGACTGGGGAACTGGGGAACCCGCCGCAGCACGGACCACAGCAGCAGTTCGGCGTCGCCTTTGCGTTCCGGGTTGTGGGCGATGTAAAATACCGTCACGCCCCGGATGGAGGGGTTGGAGGAGCCGCCGGTCTGCAATTCGACCGCCACATCCCCCGGGTGGGAATAGGTGTTGATCCAGTCGAGGGTCTGAATTTGGGACAGGTCGTCGGGGACGGCGACGACTTGAAAGCCGCGCGATCGCAACTCCGAGAGCACCAGATCCCGGATGCGGATCATTTCTTGGGCTTCGGTAGTCCCCCCGGCGACGACACCGGGATCTCTGACCCCGTTTTCAAACCCTCCGTGACCTGCCGATAGAAAAATTCGTCCCATTTTTCAACTCAATATGGATGCAAGATTTGCGTTCGCCCGTCGGGATCAAAATTATCGCTTTCCCAAATATGGTTTTACACTGCAATGGGGCGCTTGTCACCCTGGCAACTGCCGACCTGGCCAAATTGACCCGCTTTTACGGCGATCTTTTCGGAGTCCAGCCCGAGGTGTCTCTGGGGGGGGTTTACGCCGAGTTTCAACTTCCCGGTTTGCGGTTGGGAATTTTTCGGCCGCGATCGCACGACGGTGGCGAGTTTGTCCCGGGTTCGGGGGCGATGAGTTTGTGTCTGCAGGTGGACAATTTGGAGGATGCGATCGCCCATTTTCAGGATTTGGGCTATCCCCCTCCCGGCGATCTCATCGTCGCCTCCCACGGCCGGGAAATTTACGTTTTCGACCCGGACGGGAATCGGATCATTTTGAGTGAAAAGTGAAAAGTGAAAAGTGAAAAATTAACGGCTTTTTCCCGTTTCTTTGTCCGACTCCTACAAGCCCAGTTGTTTTGTGCTTCGCGGACTTGATTTGAGAGAATGACCCCCAAAAATTTGATCATATCCGTCTCCGTTTTTGAGGCAGAATACATCGCGATCGGCTTTTTTGATAGTTTTGAAGTTTCTGATGTCAATTTTAATCGACGAGGCATTAGCAAGCGAAATGACCGGACAATATTGAAACTGAACGGTAAAAGGAACAAAGCGACAGGGGGCGGGGAAGAATCTAAAATTAGGGCGCAAGCCAGGGGCCCCTACAATTTCAAATCTTTCAATGATGGGTCGGGCCCCCCAGTTCGGGCGAAATTCGGCAACAATGGTCAATAGCAGTCCCGCACCTCACCGGATAATATCGATCGTGAGTCTGAAGCCGTTCGACATCTTAAAGAGAAAGCAAGTGAATCTCAAGGAAATGGGAACTTGTGCGATCGCCACAGTCATCGCGATCCTAGCGGTCTTGGGACTGCGGCAGGTGGGGGGGCTGCAACCCCTCGAACTGCTGGCCTATGACCTGATGGTGCGGCTCAGGCCCGATCGCGACCCCGACCCGCGGCTGCTGATCGTGGCTATCACCGAGGAAGACATCCAGGCTTTCAACCGCTGGCCCCTCCCCGACCGGACGATCGCCCAATTGCTCGATCGCCTCTGGGAATGGCAACCCCAGGCGATCGGCTTAGACCTGTACCGGGAAATTCGCTACGAACCGGGACATCGAGATCTCGTCCGGGAACTGGAAAATCCCGATATTTTCGTCATCAAAACCCTCAGCAACGGCCGGACTCTGGGAACCCCCGCCCCGCCGAGCGTCCCGGGCGATCGCGTCGGATTCAACGACCTGTTGCTGGACCCGGACGGGGTGGTGCGGCGAAATTTGATCTTGGCAAATACCGACGAGGGGACATTTTATTCCCTGTCGATGCAACTGGCCCTCCACTATTGGCGGGAACGGGGGGTCGAGCCGGACAACAGCCCCGACCACCCCGAGGGCATCCTCTGGGGCGAGGCGGAATTTCTTCCCCTACAGCGCCATTCGGGCGGGTATCAAACCATCGACGACCAGGGTTATCAAATTCTGCTCAACTACCGCTCCGATGACGCGGTGGCGAGGACGGTGACGTTGAGCCAAGTGCTCTACGGCCAGATTCCCCGGCAGTGGGTGGAGGGCAAAATTGTCCTGATCGGAACCACGGCGCCGAGCGCCAAGGATCTGTTCCTGACCCCCTACAGCCCCGGTCGCAAGGTGTCGGCGAAAATGCCGGGGGTCTTAATTCACGCCCAGATGCTCAGTCAACTCCTCGATGCGGTGGGCGGCGATCGCCCGCTGTTCGCGTTTTGGCCGGAGTGGGCCGAACTGCTGTGGATCGTCGCCTGGGGAGGGGTCGGCGTGACGGCGATCGTCGGGAGTCGCCACCCCCTGATTTGGATCTTCGGGACGCCGGTGCTGTTGGGAATTTTATTCGGGACCGGATTTTTCTTATTTTTAAATGGCCGCTGGGTCTCGATCGTGGCGCCGAGTTTGTCCCTGATCCTCACCTCCGCGACGACCGTCGCCTATTTGGGATTGAGCGCCCAGCGACAGCAGCAGGTGGTGATGCGACTCCTGGGACAAAATACCTCGCCGGAGGTGGCAACGGCTCTGTGGAACAGCCGCGATCGCCTCCTCGCCGACGGCAAATTACCCGGCCAAAAACTGATCGCTACGATGTTGTTTACCGACATCCGCAATTTCAGCACCATTTCCGAGCAGATCCCCCCCGAACAACTCATGGAATGGCTCAACGAATATCTCGACGGTTTGACTCAATCGGTCCACAATCACCGAGGGATCATCAACAAGTTTATGGGAGACGGGATCATGGCGGCTTTCGGCGTCCCCATCGCCCGGGAAACGGACGACGAAATCGCCCGGGATGCCAAAGCCGCGATCGCCTGCGCGTTGGACATGGGGGAACGGTTGCGGAAGTTGAATCAAAGTTGGCGATCGCGCAATTTGCCGGCGATTCAGATGCGGGCGGGTATTTTCACCGGGCCGATCGTGGCGGGGAGTCTGGGGGGGCGCGATCGCCTGGAATACGGCCTGTTGGGCGATTCGGTCAACATCGCCTCCCGCCTGGAAAGCTGCGAAAAGGACCGCCACTCCGATGTCTGCCGCATTCTGATCGCCTATCAGACATTGATGTACGTCCCTGATGTCTTTGAAGTGGAGGCCTGGGGACTCATCCCCCTCAAGGGCAAACATCAGTTGGTGGATGTCTACCGGATTCTCGGCTGGAAACGCCCCGCTTCCGAAGTTTCGGAGTCTTGAACCCCACCTCAAGGGGGCGCCGTTTCGGCCCGAAAGCGATCGCCAATCCCTCTCAAATGTGATGTATGGCAACCTCGTGTATCAATTCTGTGGGAACTCAGAGGCAGTTCCTGCTATATATAGCGCTGCGCGCGGTCCTCGGCAGTCGGGAGTCGGGAGTCGGAAACTGAAACGGCTTTTCTATAAGGGTTTGA
>NZ_JAJENU010000388.1:0-25124 GCF_035615495.1 Lyngbya sp. CCY1209
CTGGCCCCCAAACCCCCAATTCTGGGGGCTCGGAAAATTGTCTGGCCCCCAAACCCCCAATTCTGGGGGCTCGGAAACCGCCCAGTTTTACCCATGATTTCACGTTGCTATATCTGCGCTTTGGTGTCATCAGTCGCGATCAACTTAAATAACTCGTCAACAGGCGGATGCAATGGGCGATCGCACCCAAATGGGCGATCTCGAAACCGTGGGTATTTTGGGTGGGAAAACTCAAACAGGCGGCGCGGGCGACGTGCCCGAATTTCATGGCGATGGACGCATCGCTGCCGAAGCCGCGAATAATTGCCTGTTGAACGGGGATATTTTCTGAATTGGCTGCATCCAATAATTCGGCATTCAATCCCTCATCATAAATCCCATAACCATCCTGGGATAACAACACCGGAGAGTCCCCATCTTTGATGGGATATTCCGGGGCGAGGGGGCAAATTTCCAGGGCGATCAAGGCATCGAGGCGAGTGCGGTTCGTGAAATACAACGCCCCGATCGCGCCGACTTCTTCCTTGGCAGACGCGACGAGATACACCGTCACCGGAGGCGTTTTAACTTGCTCCGCCAACGCCAAAAGAATGGCGACGGAGGCTTTATTGTCGAGGGTGTAACTGGCGATATAGTCGCCGAGTCTAAATGGTTTTTTCCGGTGCTTTCCGACGACGACGCGGGTTCCCGGACGCACGCCAATTTTCTGGAGTTCTTCGGGCGATCGCTTCGTTTCCACCCAGGCAACTTCCCAATTCAACGCCGCGTCAACCTGCAAGGCTTTCTGAGGGGATTCGTGGGAAACGTGGCGGGAACCGAAACTGAGAATTCCCGAAATCGTTTCGCGATCGCCGAGTAAGTCCACCACCCCTTCGCCGTAAACCCAAGGAAACGATCCGCCGAGTTTGCGAATTCTCACCCGTCCGTCCGGTTCGACATGGTTGACGAGGGCGCCAATTTCGTCTTTATGTCCGGTGATGGCGATGGCGCGATCGGGGTTTTTCCCCGGTATTTTTGCGATCATATTTTCGCCCTCATCTTTCCCCACTTCCACCCCCAATTCAGAAAAGCGATCGAGGAGGAGGCGATCGATTTCGTCTTCGTCACCGCTGGGGGAATGACACATCACCAGTGTTTCGATAATTTGAAACAGTTCTTCAAATGCCAATGGAGTTCTCCCGTACAATTCATTCCTATTGTAATCTACAGAAGGTCGATCGCACTCTTCGGCGGTGATGGAGGGCGATCGTCTGTCGGGGACTCTCATTCCCTCCGCACGGATGAACTCCCGCCATTCCCGCGATCGCAGATTTTAACAGTTGAAAACAGCAGGGATTGGGAATGGCGAAAAGCGCCCCTGGAGCCGATTTTAGCGATGGGAAGGGTATCGCTGTCGGGGACGAGACGCACCGGTGCGATCGCCCCGATAGAGGCTCCTACGGGGCGAGGATAATTTTTAGTTGTGTAGGGTGCATTCCCACTCATCCTTCATCGTTAAAGTCGGTTTTTGAAGGTTGGGAATGCACCGTTATCGTTTGTTCTCACAGGCAAGATGCCTGTGCTACAAAAGCAAAATAAGATGGAATTTTTATTGATGTTGGTAATAAAAAAATCTCTGTGTCCTCTGTGCCTCTGTGGTTCAATTTTCCCCCCCTCCTTATCAATTCCGAAAATTAATAATTATAAATTATTCTCGATCGCCCCTTCCGCCTCCAAAACGATCGCCCGCAACTCCTCCAACAACTTGCCGTCACGCGATCGCCACATCCCCCGCTGATTCGCCTCCAGCAGCCGTTCTGCCATATCCCGCAGCGCCCAAGGATTTTTGTCGCGGACGAATTCTTGCACCTTTTCATCCAAAATATAAGCCTCCGCCACCCCCTCATACATGAAATCTTCCACACATTTCGCCGTCGCGTCGTAGGCGAACAAATAATCCACCGTCGCCGCCATTTCAAACGCCCCCCGGTAGCCATGCCGCATCGCCCCGGCGATCCATTTCGGGTTCACTACCCGCGATCGATACACCCGGGAAATTTCCTCCCGCAACTGCCGCACCTTCGGATTTTCCGGTCTCGAATTATCGCCAAAATACGTCTCGGGATTTTCCCCCCGCAGCGTCCGCACCGCTGCCGTCAAACCGCCCTGAAACTGATAGTAATCATCGGAATCTAACAGGTCGTGTTCCCGGTTATCTTGGTTGTGTAAAACCACCTGCATCTGTCGGAGGCGGCTTTCAAAGGCTTCCGGCGCCGCAATTCCCCGTCCCCCGGTGTAGGCGTAGCTACTCCAATTCAGATAGGCCCGGGCCAAGTCCGCGTCGTCCGTCCAATTTTGGGCCTCGATCAACCCCTGCAACCCCGCGCCGTAGGCCCCCGGCTTCGACCCGAACACCCGCAACCGCGATCGCGCGATCGCCTCATTTGCCGTCAACCCCTCCTCAACCCAGGTTTGGGCCTCCCGGCGCACCGCCGCGGCCAGGGGGTTGTCTTCCGGGGCTTCTTCGAGGCTGGAAACGGCTTCCACGGCGCGATCGAACAGGTCGATCAGATTCGGAAACGCATCCCGAAACAGCCCGGAAATCCGCAGCGTCACGTCAACTCTGGGGCGTCCCAATATCGCGATCGGCAGGATCTCGAAATCCACCACCCGCCGCGAGGCCCCCTCCCAAACGGGCCGAACCCCCAGCAGGGCGAGGGCTTGGGCGATGTCGTCGCCCCCCGTCCGCATCGTGGAAGTGCCCCACACGGACAGGCCGAGGGTGCGGGGATATTCGCCGTGGTCCTGGGTGTAGCGTTCCACCAGGGCCTCCGCTGCCAACTGGCCCACCCGCCAAGCGGTTTCCGTGGGGATGGCGCGGATGTCCACGGCGTAGAAATTGCGCCCGGTGGGGAGGACGTCGGGCCGTCCCCGAGTCGGCGCACCGGATGAACCGCTGGGCACATATCCGCCGCCGAGTCCCCGCAGCAAGTTCTCAATTTCGCGATCGCATTTTTGCAGGTTCGGCAGCAGTTTTGTTTCAATCCAAATCAATTCTTTTTGGGTCAATTCCCCCGGCGATTCTTCGGGATTTCCGGTTATTAATTTTTCGACTAAAATGGCGGCTCGATCTTCGATCGCGGCGATCGCATCTCCCACCGTCCGGCTGTTGTCAAGAAACCGGGTTTCTAT
Source organism: Lyngbya sp. CCY1209 (assembly GCF_035615495.1). Taxonomy (GTDB): domain Bacteria; phylum Cyanobacteriota; class Cyanobacteriia; order Cyanobacteriales; family Microcoleaceae; genus Limnospira. Next base: position 3,172 of record NZ_JAJENU010000388.1, read on the forward strand.
GAGAGGGTCTGGGTTCTCATTAAAATTGTCCTCAGAAACCCGGTTTCTACTCCCCTGGCTGTTGTCAAGAAACCGGGTTTCTATGAGAGTGTCTGGGTTCTCGTCAAAATTGTCCTCAGAAACCCGGTTTCTACTTCTAACCCGATTCTCAAACGGATCGCCGGGATTCGCCGTCAGGGGGTCAAATTCCAACCCCAAATCTTGGGCGATCGCTCGGGTCAAACCCAATCGATTCTGACTCGGATGGCGGGCGATCGCAACGATTAAATCCCGCAATTGTCGCCCTTCCGGACAGCGCCCCAAAATGTGCAAACCGTCCCGAATTTGACTTTCTTTCAACTCGCATAAATAGCCGTCGATCGCCCCGAACAATTCCGCCGCCACCTGTCCGTCAGACAATCCCAAATCCCGATATAAATTTTCGCTGCGGATTAACTCAACAATGCGATCGCCAATTTTTGAAAGCCGCGAGGGATCTAAGGCTTGGGCTTCGTAATATTCATCCATCAACCCTTCCAATTGTTGCAACGGGCCGTATAACTCCGCCCGCGTCATTGGGGGCGTGAGATGGTCTAAAATAACGGCCTGCGATCGCCGTTTTGCCTGGGAACCCTCCCCCGGATCGTTGACGATAAACGGGTACAAATGTGGCATCGGCCCCAACGCGACTTCCGGGTAACAATTCGCCGACAATCCCACCCCCTTACCGGGCAACCATTCCAGGTTCCCGTGTTTGCCGACGTGCACCACCGCATCGGCTTGAAAGCGCGATCGCAGCCAATGATAAAAACCCAAATATTCCGGGGTCGGTTCCAAGTCCGGGGCGTGATAATTCAGACTCGGATCGATGTCGTAACCTCTCGCCGGTTGAATCCCCACAAAAATATTCCCCAATTGCAATCCTGAAATTGGCAAAACTTCCGGGGGATTCTCGAAAAAGTGGCGACCCCAACGATTTTTAATTCCATCTTGCACAACTTCGGGCAATGTGTTAAAATAAGACAGGTAATCTTCCCATTTTAAAAACTGTCGCCAGATGCGGATATCGCGCCCTTCCGGGTCGTTGGTGACTCCGGCGGTGAGGGCTTTAATTAAATCATCGCCCGTTGTTGGAAAATCCGATATTTCATATCCCGCCCATTTCAACGCCTTGAGAATTTCCACGCAACTGGCGGGGGTGTCGAGTCCCACGCCGTTGGCGAGTCTGCCGTCGCGGGTGGGATAGTTGGCGAGAATCAGGGCGATCCGCCGTTGCTGCGGGGGCTTTTGTCGCAATTTCACCCAATTTGTCGCCAAATCCGCCACAAATTCCACCCGATCGCCCGCCGGTTCGTAGTGGACGACATCGGTTTCCAGACGGCGATCGCGGTTTTTGACACCTTTAAAAGAAATGGCGCGGCTGATAATTCGCCCGTCCACTTCCGGGAGGGCGACATTCATGGCGACATCGCGGGGAGACAATCCCAAAGGGCTCTCCCGCCACCGATTTTCCGTCCCGCCGCTGAGAATCGCCTGCAAAATGGGAACGTCGAGGGAAAAGAACGGATCGCCGGAAATTTCGTCGGAATCGATCGCGGAAATTGAAAAACTGGTGGTATTTACAATAACTTGAACGTCGCCGAGATGGGCGATCGCTTCAGTTTGAATTTCGGGATCTCGCAGGGAGGAGACGAACAGGGGAACCGGGTTGATTTGGCGATCTGCCAAAGCCGCACACAAACTATCAATCGGGGCAGTATTGCCCGATAAATAATGGGCGCGATAAAATAAAATCCCGACCGAAGATCCCCCCCGTTGTTGGGCTGGGGTTCCAGAAAATCGCCAAGGATAGCGCCCGACGCGGGGAATGGCAACCGGCGGGGGCGGGTTATAATCGGTTTCCAAATAGCGATCGCAGACAAATTGCAGGGCGGCGATCGCATTTTCCACCCCCCCCTCACTCAAATATCGCCAGAGGCGGTTGGCGACGGATAGGGGCACGGTGGATTGACTGATCAAATCCGGATCGGGGCGATCGTCTCCGGGTAAAATAATGATCTCGGTTGGCGTGCGATCGGCTAATTCCGCCAAAACTTCCAACCCGTAGGACCAATAAGAGCGCCCCCCCAACAGCCGCAAAATTACCACTTTCGCCCCACTCAAAACCTCGTCGGCGTAGGTATCGATCGTCAATTGCTGTTGCAAATTGAGGAGGTTTGTCACCCGCAAATCGGGGAAGTCCGGGGGCAGATCGGCGATCGCGCCCGCCAACGTCTGAATTTCCGTATCGGCGGCGGTGAGAATGACAATGGGCGCCGGAGTCTGTTCGATAAAAACAACCCCCTCCGCGTCCGGGTTCCATCCTCCAGGTGTGGCAGCAATTCGATGCATAATATGTCAATCCTTGTCCGCAGATTTCGCAGATTTTCGCAGATGATTTTTTTGGGGGGCGACTGGAGTCGGGAATTGTTAATGATTGATTTTTCTCAGACCCAATCCTCGCGATCGCTTTGATTTCCCCGGTAAACCAAGCCTTTGGCGTGAATTTCTCGGGTTGTCTCGAACAGGGTGTCTTCGGTGTAGTTCCACTGCTTCATGATTCGCTCCAAGTCCCGCTGGATATCCCGGGCGCCGGGAAAGCCCTGGTAGCGAATTTTCAGCCGCGCCAACTCGGCCAGATCGCGTTCGGTGGGTTGCCGGCTGTTGAGTAGGTTGTTGGCGATGTCGCGATCGCTTTTGTATTGGGGGTGTTGTTGGTCGCGGGTGGACTGTTGCAGATCGGTCATGGTTGGGGGGAGATTTTAGGAGGCAAACTGAACCGGCTTGATTATACAGCATTTCTCCGTCGGGCCGGGTGCGGTTGTCGGCCATCTGAGGGCGACCGCCGGCGGTCCATCGTCATTGAAGTTTTGACGCGCCCGACTTTCTATTGTTTTTCGGCTTCGCTTCGAGAGTGGGAACAAATCCGTCCGATGAAGCCGTTAGTATTGGTTCCATTCCGGCCACCTGCCAGGGTCTCTAATCGGGCGGTCGGATGGGAATGGCGATCGCAAATGGGGAACCGAACCCCCTCCTAAAAACGGGGAATTGGGGATGTAATTTTCTCCCGTTTCCATGAATTTTAAATTTTGACCGGACGGTTGAGAGAACAGTCGTATTAAATAGCAGACACTCTCACGGACAACTCCCTCATGCGCCTTTACAGCTTGATTCTGCTGTCCGGCTTGGTGCTACTCAGCCCGGGCGACCGACAAATCAATCAGATGAAAACCATTGTTCCCGAGTCTTCGGGTTCGTCCTTACCTGCGATTTTGAAAATGACTGAAGCCATCTCAGAAACCCATCCTCAATCCGATGCCGAACCCCACCGAGGTAGCGGCCGCCGAGGTTAAAGTATAGCATCGAAAGCATCATCGTTTCGAGCCGCCGAATGTCGATCACGGCGCGTCCTGACTGACCGCAGACGAGAAGGCATCGGCGCGTCAATGCGGATGATGAGTGGGAGCGATCGCGCACTGTCTCATTGCCCATTATAGAAAATCAAATCCGGTTTTATGACCCGTCTTTCAATCGGGTCAAATTCCGGCTTCAGCTCTCCCGACAATGCTTTTAAAAGGGTCAGTTTGTGGGAGGCGATCCGGCGCGATCGCCCCCCATTCTGACGCAGAATTGTCGCCCAATTCCCGTCCTCGCAGCGATCAAACTCCGTTTGGGTTTTCAAAAAACCTGACAAATTTTGCAAAAAAACCTGACAAAATGGAGTCCCGATTGGCGGTGGGATCGTTTATATTGAATTGAGAACAATTCCGGAACGATCTCCGAGCCGGACGACGCGATCGTTCCATCGAAACGGTGTTGTTTAATCCGACGCATCTACTGACACTGAATTAACCTTCATTTTTATTTTCGATCAGGGTCAACCCAACCACCGGGTATTCCGGAGGGAAATTTATGGCAAATTTCCATCCGCTCGGGGTGCTTAATATTGCGGCCGCCACCGAGACAATTGGGGATCTCGAATGGGATTCCCGTGGCGATGGGCAATTGTGATTTATTTTTTTTCCGGAAAATTCGGCGACAGTCCGGCATTGATTTACAGACAGATAAGGTAGCATTTTCCATGAAATATCAAGCTCAACTTTTCGCCACAATCGCCCTCATTTTGGGCAGTTTTGGGAGTCCAGTCCTGGCCGAAACTGCGGCGCGATCGCCATCGGAATTGAATCCAAAATTTGAGTCGGAACTTCCCGGCTTCCCAATCTCCATCATCAACTGTGCGACCGAGTCCGAAAACACTCCCGAGCGCCCCGACCGAGGAGAAGGTCGCCGTTGAGAACAACTCGGTCTGATCGTCGCGACTAAAATCCCGACGAATACTCCTTTTCAATCTCCCCGATGAGTCAATCATTTTGACTCATTTTTTTTGAAAATTTGACCAGATTTTGCAACTCTGATCACCCGAATTTGGGATCAGCTATCTCCAATATCGCCGCCGGCAATGGTGGGTTGGAGCCGGTCGGGTCGCCGACATTTCCGAAGGATTTCACCGACCGAGGGGGGCTGCAGGTCGCCCCGCGTTCTCCATCCTGGCAAAGTTGAAACGAATAATTTATAATACTCGGAGTCCTGTAAAAAAAACAAATCCCCAACTTTTAAAATGAATTTTTTCAGACCCAAACCCATCCCCCCAGGCCCCGGTCAGGAATCCGTTTGGGACTATCCCCGTCCGGCGAAACTGGAAGACACGGACAGACGCCTGCGAATTATCTTCAACGGCGTCACCCTGGCGGACACCCGCAACGGCAAGCGGGTTTTGGAGACCAGCCACCCCCCGACCTACTACATTCCGGGGGAGGATATCAAACTCGAATACTTGGTGGAAACTTCCCGGCGAACGATGTGCGAGTGGAAGGGCGTTTGTGTCTACTACGATGTCGTCGTCGGCGATCAAAAAGTCCCCAATGCGGCTTGGTGTTACGTCCAACCCACGCCCGATTTTGTGGATATCCGGGATTGCTACAGTTTCTATGCCAGTCTCATGGACGAGTGTTATGTGGATGACGAATTGGTACAGGCCCAGACGGGCGACTTTTACGGCGGTTGGATCACGAAAGATATCGTCGGCCCCTTCAAAGGCGGCGCCGGGACGATGGGTTGGTGAGTTTTAACCCTTCAAAATGGGGTGAATTTTTCCTTCACCCCTCTCACTAGGTTTTATAAAAATTTCTTTTTCAATTGTTCGAGAATGGGAATCTCTTGAATGGGCCGATCGCCGGGAATTGAATGGGGACGGTGGCCCACCTGCACTGACGGGAGTTGGCTGTGGTGTAACCAGTCCATGACCATCAGGGCGACCACGATGAAAATGGCGTGGCTGACATACTCCATCATCCGACCGGAAACCGATTCGGGATGGGATGTTGCTGGGGCGATGATGCGATCTGCCGGGCCCGTCTCTTCCACAGCGGGAAGCGTGGGGGGAATTGCAGGTCGCTCGGAATCGGGAACGGGGTGAATACCAGACATCGGTTATCAATTAATTCTGTACTAACCTGTGTATCATCACTCGGGCTCTTCAAAATTCCGGCGGTCCGACCCATCAATGGGGACCGGGGATCTCTCGGTGAAATAAAACCACCCCATCCCGCTCGTATTCGAGTCGGAACTCCGGGGTCTTTTGAAGCCGGACGATGAGGGTTTCGACAAGTTCCGGGGAACTGTTCCACCCCGGATAGCTGGCGTTGAGGAGAACCCACTCGAACCCTTTCAGGTCGAGGGTTTCGGCTCCCCGGGCTGCCAGCATCACGATGCGGCGGTGGGTGAGGTGGGGGGCGATGTGGTCGGCGGTGAGGACGCTTCCGGGGGTATCGACGAGGGCGACGGCTTCTCCGGTGGCGGACACCGTGTCGAAATGGCGGAGATATCGCGACCCGAAATAGCCGTATTTGGCGAGGGCGAAAAATGCGACCAGGGACCACAGCAGGATGTGGCGGGGATTTCGCAGCCATCCGCCCTCCGCCGACAGGGTGGAAATGACGGCCAGCAACAAAAAGGGCAGGATGGGGAGGGAGTAGTGTTGGGTGAGGTTTTTCTGCTGGAGGCTGTCGCTGAGGAGGTTGAGTCCCAATAGGGGTCCGGCCCCGATCAAGGGGGTGAGATGGCGGGGCGAGAGTCCCCAGAGTACGGGAACCGCCAACAGCAACAGGTATTCTAAATTGGGCAGTGTGAAGAGTCGGCTCAGAACCAGTCCGGGTTTCAGAAACAGGTTTTTCGCGATTTCCGGGAGCGAGTCCCCCAGAAAATTGTATCGCCTCACGGCTTCGGGCCCGCCGTCGCCGAAATGGGGGATGATGATACCGGTGGCAATGATAAACCAGGCCGCGCCCAAAATCAAGGCGATCGCGCCGCAGCGTCGCCGCCGTTCAAAAATTAACAGCCAGATCCCCATCGCCGCCACCGTCAGGGAGAGGACGGCTTTGCAGCCCAAAATTAATATCACCGCCAGGGAAAACCACCCCACCCGGTTCGCCCTCGCCGCCCAAATGGCCCCCAGCAGCAGGGGGACGGCGATCGCTTCCGGGTGAAAGTCGAACAAATTGGCGTTGAAAATCAGGGGATACAGCAGGTAAACCGCCACCATTAGGTTGGCTTGGTTTTCCTTCAACCCCGCCTGCAGGGCCAGCGATCGCGTCGGGATCGCCCCGGCGGACAGGGCGATCGCCTGGACTGCGAACAGCCAGCGGACATCGGGATAAATTTTGTAGGGGAGGGCGAGGAGGTATAAAATCCAGGCGGCGTGGTCGCCGAGAATGTGGATGCCCCGAAAGGTGACGAAGGGTTCCTCTCCCCGGCTGATCAGATAAATGCCGTTGTCGAAGATCCCCAAATCGAAGGCGTTGGACTGAAACAGAGCGTGACGCCAACTGCTACAAAAAAACAGCAGCAAACTGCCGAGGAAAATGAGAAGCGGGAGGGGATGGGGCGGCAGCAGCGGTTTTTTCATATACACCCGTATTGGCAAAAACAATTCAGAAAAGACCCGTTAAACGGCAAAATACCAGGAGAATGCCTTTCGAGTCAAATGGTTTTTTCGGTCATTCTTGCTACATTGGGGGGTCGTGGTTGAAATTTGGGAGGGTCAACAGGTTGAAATTCGCCGATACCATCAGACGCGGGCCAGTCCAGCCCCAAGCGGGCCGAATCGCAGCGATCGCGGGGTTGGTGGCGATCGCGATCGTTGCCTTTTTGTGGCATCTGGGCAGCGTCGGTTTGGTGGACGAAACCGAACCGCTGTTCGCCGAAGCCGCCCGCCAGATGAGTGTGACGGGAAATTGGATCACCCCTTATTTCAACGGGGAAACCCGCTTCGACAAACCCCCGCTTATTTATTGGTTGATGGCGATCGGTTATTCGATTTTTGGGGTGAACGAGTGGGCCGTGAGACTGCCCTCTGCCCTGTCCGCGATCGCCCTGATGGCGGGGTGTTTCTTCACCCTGCGGCGGTTCGGGGTGCCCTCGGGCGATCGTCGGGATCTGTGGCTGTCGGCCTGGATCGGTTCCGCGATCGCCGCGTTGAACCTGGAAACCCTGGTTTGGGCGAGGCAGGGCGTGTCCGATATGCTGTTGAGTGGCTGCATGGGGTTGGGCCTTCTCAGCTTTTTTTGGGGCTACGCCACCACCCCGGAAAAGCAACCCCCGAAAACGGTAAAATTTCGGGATATTTTTCATTTCCAATTTCCCAATCAATGGTATTTGGGATTTTACATTTGGACGGGGTTGGCGGTGTTAGCGAAGGGGCCGGTTGGTGTCGTCCTCCCCGGTTTAATTATCCTCTGTTTTTTGATTTATGTCAATCGTTTATTCTCGGTGTTTCGGGAAATGGGGTTGATTTGGGGGGCGATTATTTTTGGGGCGATCACCGTCCCCTGGTATGTTTTGGTGATCCTCGAAAACGGTCAAACCTACATCGATTCCTTTTTTGGCTACCACAACTTTAAACGGTTTACCCGCGTCGTCAACGGCCACAGTGCCCCCTGGTACTTCTATTTTATCGTGGTGGCGATCGGCTTTATGCCCTGGTCGGTTTATTTGCCGATCGCCTTCTCCCGCCTGCAATTTTGGAAGCGATCGCCCTGGACCCGCCAACCCCGATTCACTCATTTAAAATTATTCTCTTTTTTCTGGTTTTCCTGCATTTTCCTATTCTTCACCGTCTCCGTTACCAAACTCCCCAGCTACGTCCTGCCGTTGATGCCGGCGGCGGCGATTTCTGTGGCGATTTTCTGGACTGAAGAACTGACCCAAAACCGCGATTTCAGTTTTGCCAAAAACCGGGGATTTTTTGTCACCGTCATTGTCAATATTTTGTTTTTGGCGGCGGTGGCGATCGCCATTTTTGTCAGCCCCAATTTGATCGGCCCCGATCCCGCCGTTCAAAACCTCCCGGAATGGGTCAGAACTTCCGGTTTGCCCGTCGTCGGCGGTGTCATCTGGATGGCGACGGCCGTTTGTATCACTTGGATGATACGCGATCGCGAAGCCACCCATCGCGATCGCTGGCGTCTGGTTTTGATCCCCAACTTTCTGGGATTTATTTTATTTTTCGGTTTGCTGTTCATTCCCGGTTTATTCTTGGTCGATGCAGCCCGACAACTGCCCCTGCGATACCTTTCGGAAAGAGTGGAAACGGTTCGGCAGGCCGACGAAGAATTGTGGATGCTGGGATTTGAAAAACCCAGCGTGGTTTTTTATACCCGCCGACCCGTGCAGTTTTTTGAAATTCGAGATTTTTTTAAAATCCAAAGTCCCCCGCTTTTTTATGTGATTGAATCCTTAAAAAACGACCCGGAATCGGATACCGCGATCGCCATCAGCCGCCCCAAAGATTTGCAGAAATTGGGGTTAGATCCCACAGATTATCCCGTTTTGGCGGAACGGGGACGCTATCAACTGATTCGCCTGTCGAAACAAATTTTGCTTTACCGAGTCCTCAATCATACATCGGACTCCTAGCGATCGCGAGATCGGCGGTGGCGGAATATACTAAAAATTGCAGGTCAATCTATTTTTCACGAGGCGATCGATGAAACCTATTTTATCCTCTGTTTTTCGGCTATTGTTGATGACGGTTTGTTCGAGTCTACCGGCGATCGCACAATCGGACCCGGTTCCCATCATTTCTTCCCCCGCGATCGAAGTTTCCGCCGAACCGCCCTTGGTCGATTCTTTTACCTTTGAAGAACTCTTGAAAATCGGCGGAGGTGGTTGTGGAATGGTTCTCTGGAAAGGGTCGGGAACCCACGAAGACGGGTTGATTTTCTTCAACGGCCTCCTCGAAAGTACCGCCCTGATGAAAGTCGATGGCAAGTTCGTGAATTTCAGACGCATCGAAGCGGAAGGAAAGGATTTCTACGGTCAAAAAACCGGCCAAGTTTTTATCAGCCCCGACGAGACGATCCGGGTCGCGATCGAGGTCAAATTGGGGGAACCCGGACTCGAATCCGTCGCAATTGAATCGGGAACGCTGCGAATTTCACGCAACGGCCAAACCTTGGACATTCCGGTTGCGGGCGATGCCGGGTGTTAGGAATGGAGGCCCTCTGACCGCCGTTCCGTCACCTCCACAATACCCGACAATCGGGCCATTTTCCGTATCGAAAAATACCCGGGGCGATCGGGTTGCCAGATCCGGCTTTGATGATTAAGATTCAGGCAGGTATCGTCGCCGGTCGAGTGGAATTGAAACCGAACCGTCGCGATCGCCGATTCTGCCATTAAAACACCGTCATTTTAATTCGGAGAGGCAACTCAATGAACGTCCAAAAAATCATCCTCAGAGGTTCTTATTTAGATCGGTTGGTCGAGGAACTCTGTGACCAGTTTCCCCACCCGGTCGTCCGCACGTTTGGAAATGTTACCGTCATCGTCGAAGAGTCTTTCTCCGCCCGCATTTCCGCCAACTTGTCAACGACTCTGATCTTAAATTATGCCCAGTTCGACTATTGTGAAATTGACCTCATTACCGCCGGGGGAGACGTGGGATTTTTGAAACTCGGTTACGGGGCTGGAAAAGCCCGAATTCAGAAATTTATGGACACCCTAAAGGAAATGTGTGACGCCCACAATTGGACGATTGAAACCGTGGAAGAACTGCAACCCGCTTAAAATAGCCCGACCTTCGGGAGCCTAATATTACCCTCGGGGCGGGTCGGGCGACATTCTGTATCTCGACCCGCCCCCATTTCAAAAATTAACCCAATTAAGATTGCCCTCCAATCCGGGTTTCTGGTAAAATTAGTAAGACCTCTATGAGTTTCTTCTGTCAACCATCATTCCTGTCACAATTGGGGATTTTTATGCAGAAATATGTATGCAATGTCTGCGGGTATGTTTACGATCCGGAAGTCGGCGACCCGGACGGTGGAATCGAACCGGGAACCCCGTTTTCAGACATTCCCGACGATTGGGTTTGTCCAGTGTGCGGCGTGAGCAAGGAGGATTTTGAACCCATGTAAACTTCATTCCAACTCGATGTTTCCGCAACCATCCACCCGGGAAACGCGATCGCCTGGGGGATGGTGCGATCGCCTCCTATGCCAGTCTCTCCCCCAAGATATTCCCATCTCTGCTTTTGGATTCACATGATGGTCAATCAACTCTGTTTCGATTTCGATCGCTCTCCCGATTTTCCCTACAAAAATTATATCAGCAGTCCTCCAAAGCCATACTTGACCACCAAGCGGGGAGTTTTATTTGAGGAAGACTGTTTAAATATATTGCCCCAAATTAATGACAATTCTATCGATGTCGTGTTTGCCGACCCACCGTTCAACCTGGGCAAACAATATGGTGAAAAACACGATGATGATTTGAGCGAAGGTCGATATATCGAATGGTGCAAATCTGGGATCGATGAGTGTTGTCGCGTCCTCAAAGAAGGGGGCAGTTTTTTTCTTTACAACTTGCCCAAGTGGAATATTTTACTGGGAAGCCACTTGGTGGAACGGGGGTTATCGTTCCGCCATTGGATCGCGATCGATATCAAATTCGGCTTGCCGATCAAAAACCGCTTGTATCCCAGCCATTACAGCCTTCTTTACTATACCAAAGGAAAACCCAAAACCTTTCGCAAGATCAGAACCCCCATCGAAACCTGTCGCCATTGCGGCGGCGAAATCAAAGATTACGGCGGACATCGAAAAGCCATGAATCCTTTGGGAGTCAATTTGACGGACGTTTGGAATGACATTCCTCCGGTCAGACATTGGAAGTTCAAAAGCAAAAAACGCAAAACCAATCAGTTATCCACTAAAATTCTCGATCGCGTCGTGGAACTCTCCAGCATCCCCGGCGATCTCATTCTCGATCCGTTCGGCGGCAGCGGGACGACCTACGCAGTCTGTGAAGCCAAAAAACGCCACTGGATCGGTATCGAAATCCAAAATTGTGACGTGATTTTAGAACGGCTAACCCGAGGCAATCTCTGCTATCACAAAAATGACGATTATGTTGGAGCTTAAATTTTAAATTTTCTTAAAATCTCGATCGCAAACAACCAACAAAAATAAAGAGAGACTTTAAACGTATAGAGCGATCGCTTCTCTATTCTTCACTATCTGATACTGGCTTAGAAACTTTGGTTGATTTAGTTTCTTGACTTACATTCGATTTTTTTGTAGATTGCAAGTTTAAAATTAAGTGATGACAACGAAATTTTTTCGGGTATGGTTTGTTTGGGGGGACGGTGCGATCGTGATCTGAGACTTTATGATCGCGATCCAAAAAATCGGGATGATCGGATAAAGTGCAAGGCACTTTTTTTTCAATATTTTTAAACACTCTTTTGGGATTTCCTGTAAGCAAATATCCCAGCATTCCTGCTTCACTAGAAAAGGGTGAATATCGACAAGTCAAGAAGTTGAATTTGATCTCCTTAATATACTCGGAAAGTTTTCCTTCCGTCTTTAAAACCTTTGCTTCTAATGGCAGTTTAATTTGTGGATTTGCTCGTAAGATAAATGCAATATCATAGGATGGTGGTTGAGCTTGATTGGAATAAGTTGTTGTAAATTCAGGTGCTTCATGCTGTACATCAAAGGCTTCATCGAAGGCTTCATCTCTTGTCATTACCCTTCCTATTCTTGACTCTAAATTAGAAGTTGTATCTTTCTCAATTTGCTTGTCAGCTTTATTACAATCAACCCGATCTAAAACTTCATCTTTTAGCAGATCATATCCACGCCATACAAACTCAAATGCCTGATCAGTTAGTCCTGTTGGCCATTCTTTAATAAGTTCATCATATCCTGGCTTTTCTAGCAGCAGATCTGTAATTGTTCTACCTGTTGTACCTGGTAGATTATCCCTAAACATATTCATAAATTAAAAACTTTGATTGTTACCGTATGCTGCAGCCATAATGTCAGCTACAACTTCATCGGCATCTCGTAGTGCCATAGAACGAGTCCAATAGCGAATTTTATCTGGTTTAATCAGATAAATCGTTGGTACTGGTTCTCCATTCCACTCAGTTGATTCATAAACTCTGGCGACACGCTGATAAAAAATTCCTCCAGCGCCAGAATTATTTTGATTTATGAAAAAGTCATTCACCTCATTCAAACGTTCGAGTAAAAGATGAGAAATTATCGGTTCTATTTTAATTCCATTATGAATGAATTTGTTTAAGTATACCGCAACTAAACGAACCGGCAAATAATCGTCATTTGATTCTTGAAAAATCGTTGCACAGACTTCTTTTTCTTGTCCAAAACTGGCTCTAATTACCCGCATAAAATATTCGCAATATGGAGTCAAATGAGGTTCCTGTAGGTTATCAACAGAATGATGGATTAAGCGACAAGTTTTCTGTCGTCCAGGAGAAGATTTACTTCCCTCCTTAAAATCTGCCAAAGTGTAATCAAACAAATCATTAATTAAAGTCCATTCACTGTCCTTGAAAGAAAATGCAGCACGGACAGCTTCATCAACGTCTTCCCAACTCTGGATATCTTCTATGGAGAGCGTAACTCGATCAGGAATGGGTACACGAAGCAAATCTGAAGGTTTAATCTCTGGTCTGTAATTTGCAAATCGATGACTTGATAAAAGCAAATAATAAACAGCTAGTTTGCTATTATAGCTCAAACAAGCTGCTTCCATAATTGATAAATTTTCAGGTTCAATATGGACAGTGACATAACTGCCCGAACACACAATTCCTTCGCCCGATTTCTCGGGTTGAATCAAGACAGCTAAAAACCGTTTTCTTTGACTTGGATAACTCATTTTTAGGATCATCTGAGGACTTCTAAATGCCGAGAAGCTTGTGGAGTCTTTCCAGTGAACTTCATCATTATCATTGATCGGCAAATCATCGGATTTTAAAATCAAAAAAGAATTTTCAATCAAGTTGGATGATCGAGGACCTTCTAATATTCTCTTATTTTTGATGAATTCAATTTTTTTTCTCTTGGTTCCTCTGATAATTCCTTGGCGAGTTTTGGCGATTCCCTGTTCTTTAAGTTTGGCTAAATTAGAAGCATTATTCAATCTAGATATCAATTGAAGATCCCGTCTATTTCCCCACATTAAAGATGACCAAATAGTAGGATTTTTTCTGACCTCATGTGGATAAACTATGTGGAGATCTGGCGGTTCGATAATAATTTTATAAGTATCTTCTTGCTCTTGATTGGGTTTGGGACAAATATAGTAAAAAGGTTCTCCTCCAGATGTAGTTCGGCGCAGCGACATGATGCAAGGCGGAGAAACAGCCTTGGAAAATATTTTAAATCTCAATGCTGACAAATTGACAATCTCCTCAATTTTAACTTCCTCAAACAACCTATCTCGGAACTTTTTGGCGGGTTTTTGTTGATTGGAAAGAAGTGTTGAGACAGGCTGTATCAATGACAAAAGACCACCTTGTTTTATCAAATAAATTGATTTTGCAGTAAAAAGAGTACCGATATTATTATCGGCTATTGTCCAATTATTTTCTTTAGCCCAGCTTTTAGCTATTGGCGTGCTACTTGATTCGCCCCAAGGAGCATTACCAACAACTAAGTCATAAGTACCTGCATCTAAATTACTGCGGAATCCAGAGCAAGTCTCGTCAAAGAAATCAGCACATATTAATCTTTTATCCCGCAGTCTAGGAAAGCGAACTTCATTCTCCCAATACTCAGAAGGTTCGATACTATCTAACATGGTCAAATAAAGGCTGAAAGATGCCACCCTAACCGCCTCTTTATCAATATCAACACCAAAAAGATTCTTCTCCAGCAAAGTTCTGAGAACATCGCCCGGTATTCTTTGACCATTGTGAGCCACTTCCCACCGATAAATTAATCGCTGAAAAGCCTTTACCAAAAAGATTCCTGAGCCACAGGCTGGATCGAGAATTTTCAGATCCCATTCAAGTTCATTCCAAGGAAGGACACCATCTAAAATAAAGTCAACGATATATTCGGGTGTATAGTGAACTCCTGCCCCTATTTTTTTTATCTTTTTTGGCTTTTGAGTGACAAACTCTTCATAAAGACTACTAATAAAATCAAGAGGAATAACATCAAAAGAATAGTAGGGCCAGAGACAAAGTTGCCCACTACCCATATCCAAGTCTCCTCTGACAAATTCGGCAAGAGTAGTTAAATAGCGATTACCTTCTCTGCGAACCCTTTGTATTTCAGCTTGCCATTCAGCTTCCCGTTGGTCTTCGGTTTCTCCTTTTCCGGGAAATAAATCACCATTAAACTTATTGTTCAGCCAACGGAAGAGATTGTAGGTATCATCAAAATTGTCAAGGATTTCGGGCAATTCTCCTTCTCCGTATACCTTAGATAGAATGCCTTGTCTATGCAACTCTTCTAAGATCGTATTATTCAATGCAGGTATACCGTTAGAATCTTGTTTTTGAAATAAAAACTGAATAAAAATTATTCTTGCTAATAAATCATGAATTGTTTCACTATCCAATCCCTTATTCTGAAGCTGCTGTCGAACTTCCTTGAGATTTGACAACAGCATTTGGTCAGCCGCACCACTTCTTTGGAAACGGTTTTCGTGTTTTTGGAAAAACTCTCCAGAAACCAATTCAACCCACTGAAGGGCATTTGCTGCTTGTTCGACCAGATCATTCTCAGTAATCCTGAAAACCGAGTTGGGTTCTTCCTCATCTTTGTCTTTTGGAGGTTCACAGCATGACCAAACTCGAAGCAGTTGAGGCTCTATTGTGATCAAAGATCGCGCCCGACTGAAACTCCAAGCCAGCCTATACGTTTTCTCAATTATTTCTTGAGAGACAGGTCTACTAAACTGGCAAATAATAGCCAGCGGTGCTTCCGTTTCATCACCCTTTGGGTTGGCTGCTAGTACGCTAACTTTTAGTCCTTGAGTATCCTCGCGGAATTCTCTCTTGAGTTTTTCTCCAATTTTTTCGCGGGCCAACTTAGCATAAACCTTCGGGCCAGATCCGCTAGGTTCCCAGATCTGGTCGGGTTCAGGCCAGTAAAGCCTTTGGTGAGCTAGTTCTAGCATCCGAGATGTTGACATAACCCCAAGCTATCGTTTCAGGCGTTCAGGTTGAAACCGCTTTAGGATATAATATCACTTTGATGGCAAGCGATCGTCAAATGTATTATAAATTTTGCAAATCGTCATACGTTGTATTGATATCAGCCCCATGTCTCTCATAGAAGGCTTCACGCGAACGGAAACCCTGGCTTTGACCGAAACCACGTCCAATCGCCTTCAATATCTGGAGAAGAAGGATCTGGTCGTCCCCCAGAGATTCGGCAAATCCCGCAAACCCACTGTTATCTACACATGGGAGCAAATTCTAGAAATTCGGGCTATCAAGCATCTGCGAAAAGAAATTTCACTTCAGGCTGTTCGCAAAATCGTCCAATTCCTGAATGAGAGCGGGTTCGACGACAGTTTGAGAGATAAGCAGCTTGTCGTGATAGATGATGATGTCTTTTGGATTCGCCAGGATTGGCAAGATTTTCCCGAGAAAATGCCCTCTGCAATGAAAATCGCGGGTAAAAGTGGAAAAGGTGTCGGTCAATATGTTTTACTCGTAATTCCTACCTTAACTGATATTGTTAATGAAGTTTGGGAAGTGGCTAAAACATCAGAGGTAATCGATTTCGATAATTTTAGACAACGAGCGAAGGCGCAATATACTGAGATTGTTTCGGGCTAATTGTCTTTCTAAAAATATGTAAGATAGTTGAAAACCGGGCCAGATGACTGGCGACGGCGCGACATCAGAACTGAAGCGATCGCCTCAAACTGCTTCAAAATCCAGTATTCTGATCGATCGCAACCCATCCCCCACCCCCAAAAATGCCCGCAACCGCCGACATCCTCATCCTCTCCAACGGCCCCGGAGAACTGACCACCTGGGTGCGTCCCGTCCTCGACGCCCTCCGCCGAAACCGCCCCGACAACCTCGATATCAGGATTTCCCTGATCCTCTCCCCCTGTCCCAACGCCACCGGACGGGAAGTGGACATCGCCCGATCGCACCTCGGAATCGAGCGAGTCCAGGGCCCCGAACACTTTTGGCCCTTCCTGCTGCGGGGGAAAACCGCGCAAAACTGGGACTGGCGCGATCGCGGTTTGGTGATTTTTCTCGGCGGGGACCAGGCCTTCACCCCCATCGTCGCCCGCCGTCTGGGATATCAAAGCCTCGTCTACGGCGAATGGGACGTCCGCTGGTGGCGGTGGATCGACCGATTCGGGGTCATGAAACCCGAGATTGTCGCCCGCATCCCCAAAAAATACGCCGCCAAATGTACCGTCATCGGCGATCTGATGGCCGACATTTCCCCAAATATCCCCGAAACGACCGGGGAAGAATTAATTGCGCTGCTGCCGGGATCGAAAGCGGCCAAACTCGTCCAGGGCGTTCCTTTTACCTTGGCGATCGCCCGATCTCTCCGCCGCCGTCGCCCCCAAACCCGCTTCGTCATCCCCGTCGCCCCCACCGTCGATCTGGCCACCCTCGCCCGACTCGCCGACCCGCGGCACAACCCCCTCGCCGACCGTTTCGGCGGCATTTCCGCAAACCTCCTCCAAGAGGGCGATCGCGCCGTACTACAAACCGAAGACGGGCTGCAAGTGTCCCTCCATACCCGAACCCCCGCCCACGACCTCCTGTCCCGCTGCCGTTTCGCCCTCACCACCATCGGCGCAAACACCGCAGAATTGGGGGCTTTGGGCGTACCGATGATGGTTTTACTCCCCAGTTACCAACTCGACGCGATGCGGGCCTGGGACGGAATTCCCGGCCTTCTGGCCAACCTCCCCGGCGTGGGGACGCCCCTCGCCAAAGGCATCAACGCCGTCGCACTGTGGTATCTGGACCGCAGCCATAAATTGCTGGCTTGGCCGAATATCTGGGCGGGGGAAGAAATTGTCCCGGAATTGCGGGGGAAGCTGAAACCCGAAATAGTCGCCGATCGCGTGTTGGAATACCTGGAAAACCCGGAATCCCTGCAAAAAATGCGCGATAGTCTCCGAGAAGTGCGCGGAGCGCCCGGTGCCGCCCAAAAACTCGCCCAGATCGCGATCGTCATGCTTTCTGACCGGGTGTAGGAAAGTTAATATGCGATCGCGACACTTGCGATATCTCCACGGGGTTGACATAATACTACAAAAATAATACAATACCAAAATATAACCACTCAAAGTCCCTCTTGGTAAGGAGGATTTGGGGAGATATCCTCCGATTTTACAGGCGTGAAGATCCCCCCCAACCCCCCTTAAAAAGGGGGGAGAATACTATCAAAGTCCCCCTTACCAAGGGGGATTTAGGGGGATCTTCATTGATTTATATTCCCCATTCCCTATTACCAATTCCCTATTACCCATTTCAAAACCATGCCTTACAAACCCTTAAAACTCTCCGCTCCCAACCCCGTCCTCTCCTGGGCGGATCACGATTTGGAAGCGGCGGAAACCAAAATGGCGAAAAATGTCGCCTCCCTGCCCTTCGTCTTCAAGCACGTCGCCCTGATGCCCGACGTCCACCTCGGGAAAGGGGCGCTGGTTGGCTCGGTCATCGCCACCAAAGAAGCCATCATTCCCGCCGCCGTCGGCGTGGATATCGGCTGCGGAATGTGCGCGATTAAAACGCCCTTTGTCGCCGACCAATTGGAAGGCAAACTCAAAACCATTCGCCAAGAAATTGAAGCGGCGATTCCCGTCGGTTTCAACCAAAATAAAGAGGTCGAAACGCCGGTGTCGAATTGGCAGGGCTGGAAACAGTTTAAAGATCTCCATTCCAAAGTTCAAAATCTGGAGGGGAAAGCCCTCAAACAGATGGGATCTTTGGGCGGTGGAAATCACTTTATCGAACTGTGTCTGGATGCGGATGACCAGGTGTGGCTGATGCTGCATTCGGGTTCCCGCCACATCGGGAATATGTTGGCGCAGCGGCACATCGATACGGCCAAAGAATTGGCGAGATTGGCCGAGGAAAAGCTGCCCGATCGCGATCTGGCTTATTTTGTCGCCGGAACCCCCGAATTTGCGGCCTATTGGCGGGATTTGCAGTGGGCGCAGAATTACGCGCGGTTCAACCGGGACGTGATGATGGCGCGGTTCAAGGGCATCGTCGAACGGGCGATCGCGGGCGGAAAGCCCACCAAACCGCTGTTGGAGGTGAACTGCCACCACAATTATGCCGAAAAAGAGGTGCATTTCGGTGAGGAAGTGTACGTCACCCGCAAGGGGGCGGTGCGGGCCAAAGAGACGGACTACGGCATCATCCCCGGTTCGATGGGGGCCAAATCCTTCATCGTCAAAGGCAAGGGCCACGCGGACAGCTATTGCAGTTGTTCCCACGGGGCGGGGCGCCTGATGTCCCGCACCCGGGCGAAAAAACAGTTCGACATCGACGATCTGATCCGGCAAACGGAAGGAGTCGAATGTCGCAAGGATCGGGGGGTGATCGACGAAATTCCCGGCGCCTACAAACCCATCGAAACAGTGATGAAGCAACAGTCCGATCTGGTGGAAGTGGTCGCCACCCTGCGGCAGGTGGTTTGCGTGAAGGGGTAATTCGAGGTTCGGTGTCCGATGACAGGCCTGGTTTCTCAGGAAGCCAGGTTTTTTTGAGCTTTCAGCTATCAGCTTTCAGGTATCAGCAGATTGCGTCTCTTGTTTTATCATGAAGATCTGTACCTTTAGCAACAGGAGATAGGGTTCGATGGGATATGCGATCGATGTGAATGGAGAGAATTTCAAGTCGGAGGTGTTGGCGAAGTCGGCCGAAAAAGTGGTGCTGGTGGACTTTTTTGCGACCTGGTGCGGGCCTTGCCAGGTGATGAAACCGATGTTGGAGCGGCTGGCCGGAGAGTATGATTTTGTATTGGCGAAAGTGGATGTCGATCGCTCTCCGGAGTTGGCGAGTCAATATGGCATCGAGGGGGTTCCGGATATCCGCATCGTCAGCGAGGGAGAAGTGATGCCGGGATTTGTGGGGGCAATTTCCGAGGCGCAACTGCGGGAAGTGCTGCAAAAATTTGGCTTGAAATCGGAGTTGGAGACGGGGTTGGAGGTGATCGACAGCGCCGCCGGATCGGGGGATTTTAAACGGGCGAAGCACCTGTTCGATTTACTGTTTGAAAAATATCCAGACAATCCGGAGTTGACGCTGAAAGCTGCCAGTTTTTTGATTTCGGTGGGGGAGATTGAGGGGGCGAAAAAGTTACTCTCGACAATCCGGGAAGATAATCGCCAATATTATTCTAAAGCCCGGGCGTTGGAAAACCTGTGTGAATTTCGGGCGATGGCCGAGAATCCCGGGGAAGAAGAACTCGATCGGCTTTTTGCGGACGCCTGCCGTCACGCGCTGAAAGAAGAATACGAACCGGCACTTTCTTTATTTTTAAAAGTGGTCGGGATCAGCCGCAAATATCGGGATGATGGGGCGAGGAAGGCCATGCTCACCGTGTTTGAATTGCTCGGCGACGAACATCCCCTCACGCCGAAATACCGCAAACAACTCATGTTACAGTTATACTGAGGTTGCGAACCTCTGAGAAAGGTGGCTGGGGGGTAAAATTTAAAGAAAATTTAAGATTTGGCGCGAGATGAAGGGGTAGGGATGGGGGAATTTTCGGATCTCGGGGTTTTCATCTGCAACTCAGAGGGTTGTTCAGCTTCGTTCCCCCATCGATCGCATGAAAAAATGGCACGGTAAAATTTCATTAGAACTTTCGAGGCTTTATGAATAAAGCACTGGTTATTCTGGGCGAATTGACCAATCGAGATCTCGATTGGATGTTGAGGAACGGCGAGCGAAAAGAACTGGAATCCGGCACGGTTTTAATTGAGGAAGGCCAGCCGATCAATGCGCTTTACATCGTTTTGAAAGGGACGTTGGTGGCATCGGTGGCGGCATGGGGAAATCGGCAGGTTGCCAAACTGAGCCGGGGAGAAGTTCTTGGCGAAATGTCCTTCGTGGATGGTCGTATGCCCTCGGCAACCGTGACGGCGGCAGAACCCTCTTTGGTTTTGTCGGTGCCGCGACAAAAATTGTCGGAAAAGTTGGAGGTGGACGCTTTATTTTCGCTCCGATTTTATCGGGCGGTGAGCAAGTTTTTATCCTCCCGCCTCCGCAACACGGTGACGCAATTCGGCGATCGCTCTCAGGCCCTAGACCTTCCTTCTGCGGAGGAATGGGATCAACAGAGCCGAGAGAAAGCCGACCGGTTCGAGGAAATTATGGAACGTTTGCTGGGTGAATACCACGTCAAAACCTAGTCGGACTCGACCGCGGCTGCCCCGAAGTTGAGGGGATGGGGTGCGGCACTTCGCACCTCGCCCGGGGTGATCGGGCAGTCGGACTTCAAAGGCGATCGCGTTGTGCGTTACAATTTAAACACGTTGAATCAAGAGTGCTTCCTCGATTATGACAGAGCAAACCAACGAAAATCTCTCCACTCAAAAAAGCTTGGAGGCGATGAAGCGATTCGCCGAACAGTATGCCAAACGGACCGGAACCTATTTCTGCGCCGATCCTTCGGTGACGGCGGTGGTGATTGAAGGACTCGCCAAACACAAGGACGATCTCGGCGCTCCCCTGTGTCCCTGCCGCCACTACGAAGATAAGGAAGCGGAGGTTAAAGACACCTTCTGGAACTGCCCTTGCATCCCCATGCGGGAACGCAAAGAATGTCACTGTATGCTGTTCTTGACACCGGACAATGATTTTGCCGGAGACCAGCAAAGCATTACGATGGAAGAATTGGAAGCGACCCGAAATAGCATGGTCTAGGCGAGACTCCTGGATTGAAAAACGAAGGATTGAAAGCGCGTTTATTGAGGGTTTAATAATGCGATGCCTCGGATATCAATCTGGGGCTTTTTTCCCTCCAATTTCCGTCAAAAAAACCGATAATCCGATGATCGAAGAAATTCCTGCAGAATTTTGGCAAGGTATCGAAGAGTTTAATCGCCGAGAATATTACGCCTGTCACGACACCTTGGAGGCGCTGTGGATGGAAGCCGGAGAACCCGAAAAACGATTTTATCAGGGGATTTTACAGATCGCCGTTTCCCTGTACCACCTCGGCAACGAAAATTGGCGGGGAGCCGTCATGTTGATGGGGGAAGGAATCCGCCGCCTCCGGGATTACGAGCCGAGTTATTTTGGCATCGATGTCGAAACGTTGGTGACTCAAAGTATCGCCTTATTGCAGGCTTTACAAGGGGCCGGCGCGGAAAATGTCAAAAACTTTATTCCGTCGGCGGATGATGCGAAATCGAAGGATTTTCCGACTATTCAAAAACTGAATGAAGGAGACGGAGAATAAATAAAGCGACTGGCGATAGCCAAAGTGCGTAGTGGAATGTTTGATCTAAAACTGTGAATTAAAAAATAAATGGTGGGTTACGGCGCGGATGAAAAGTTGTGGGTTTTTCCGAAAAATTACTGCCGCGCCTAACCCACCCTACTG
>NZ_JAJENU010000389.1:0-1720 GCF_035615495.1 Lyngbya sp. CCY1209
GTCGATGCCGAAGATATTGACGATTCCGAAGAAATCGATCATTCCGAAGCGATTGACGATGCCGAAGCGATTGACGATTCCGAAGAGATTGACGATTCCGAAGAAATTGTCGAACCCGAAGTGATTGACGATTCCGAAGCAATTGACGATTCCGAAGAAATCGTTCATTCCGAAGAAATTGTCGATGCCGGAGAGATTGACGATGCCGGAGAGATTGACGATTCCGAAGAAATTGTCGATGCCGGAGAAATCGAACATTCCGAAGAAATCGAACATTCCGAAGAGACTGTCGTTCCCGAAGAGATTGACGATTCCGAAGAAATCGTTCATTCCGAAGAAATCGTTCATTCCGAAGAAATTGTCGATGCCGGAGAGATTGACGATGCCGGAGAGATTGTCGATGCCGGAGAAATTGTCGATGCCGGAGAAATTGTCGATGCCGGAGAGATTGACGATTCCGGAGACGTTGAAGACTTGGAAACGGTTATGGATTTAGAAGATGTCAACGAAACTATTTCGGGATTTTTCCAGTTTCCAGTGTTTGAATTTGAGTCACTTTCCGACATCTCAGAGAATAGTGGAATTCTCGAGCAAGAAGAGTCCGAATCGGAAGCCGAAGCCTTGCCGGGAGGGGTTTTTGACATCTACGATCCCACGAATTTTATCGCCGCGATCGCCTTTCCGCCACTGTTCTCAACCGATACCGCTGCCGGGGACACCGACAATGCGATCGCGGGAACGCCAGAAACCGACAATCTCTTCGGCTTTGCAGGCAATGACACCATCGCTGCCGGGGACGGTGACGATGAGGTAAACGGCAACCGAGGCGACGACTGGATTGATGCTGGTGACGACAACGATACGGTTTATGGCGGAAAGGGTGACGATCGCATCGAGTCCGGGGATGGAAGCGATAGCGTCTTCGGCAACCTGGGGGAAGATCGCCTGGAAGGAAACGAAGGCGACGATACCCTCTATGGAAACCCAGAAAATGATACCCTGGCCGGCCACTCGGGTGGGGATGTCATCTACGGCGGACGGGGGGACGATCTGATCGACGGTGGTGGCGGAAACGATCGCCTCTGGGGGGATAATGGCGACGATACCCTCGACGGCGGGGAAGGTGGCGACGTGCTCACAGGAGGCGATGGAAATGACCTGATCGTGGGTGCCGCCGGTGCCGATATCCTCGCGGGTGGTGAAGGAAGCGATCGCTTTGTCCTGGTTTCCGGTTTCGGCCCCGATACCATCACCGATTTTACCGACGGCGAAGATGCGATCGTTCTCGACGGCGGGTTGACGTTCGCGGATCTGACCCTTACTGCCACCACTAATTATACCGAAATCAGTGTCGGTTTGGAAGTTTTAGTTCGACTCAGTGGCGTGGATGCGGGTGCGATCGCCGAGGATGATTTCACCTCTTCCATATTCTAATATTAGCTCCGGTGCGCTCCCCCTTGTTACTGACGGACTCCACCGCTTGGGAATGGCGGGGGAACACACCCTATAGGAATGTAAAATGATTCGTTAAAAATTGTCGGCTCAAAGCCCCCAGAATTGGGGGTTTGGGGGCGCGATAATTTACAAATAGTTTCTGATTTCTATACTGGACTGACACTGCTAAAACTGTGAATTAAAAAATCAATGGTGGGTTACGGCGCGGATGAAAAGTTGTGGGTTTTTCCGAAAAATTACTGCCGCGCCTAACCCACCCTACTGG
>NZ_JAJENU010000390.1:0-696 GCF_035615495.1 Lyngbya sp. CCY1209
GCCCATACTGAAAAGGTAAAAGAGGTGATTAGGAATCACAAAACAGCACCTCAAGCCGCCCTGATTAAACATCTCAACCCCATCATCACTGGATGGGCAAGGTACTACTCAGGGGTAGTCTCCTCGGAGATTTTCAGCAAGCTAGATAACATACTCTGGCAACAACTACGGGCATGGGTAGTGTCACGATGCGGAAACGCCGAATATAAAACGCTCAGAAAATACTACCGAACAGGTATGGCAAAACTGAGCAACGGGGACGAAAGGAAGGACGAGTGGATTTTCCAAACTAAGGATGGTTGACGACTCCAAAAACACGCCTGGATTCCCATTGTGCGGCACACACTGGTAAAATCAGACGCATCGACATATGACGGAAATTGGGTCTACTGGGCAACGAGGAGAGGGAAATCACCAGAAATCTCAAACCAAGAAGCCAAACTGCTAAAAGACCAGAAAGGCAAATGCAAATGGTGCGGACAGCACTTCACCATCGAAGACCAAGTGGAGACCGACCACATCATCCCGAGATGCCTCGGCGGAAAGGATGATTACAAAAATCTCCAATTGCTGCACCGCCACTGTCACGATGCTAA
This sequence comes from Lyngbya sp. CCY1209, assembly GCF_035615495.1. Lineage (GTDB taxonomy): Bacteria > Cyanobacteriota > Cyanobacteriia > Cyanobacteriales > Microcoleaceae > Limnospira. The sequence continues at coordinate 597 of NZ_JAJENU010000390.1, forward strand.
GACTGCTGTAGATGGCAGTCAAGGCAAGAGTCGTACTCATGACAACGAGACGACTGAACTAGGAGCCGTGTGAGGTGAAAGTCTCATGCACGGTTCTGAA
>NZ_JAJENU010000391.1:0-16078 GCF_035615495.1 Lyngbya sp. CCY1209
GTTCCACCCGTTTCTTCGCTCCCTCCGCTCCCCCTGCTCCCCCTGCTCCCTCCGCTCCCTCCGCTCCCTCCGCTCCCTCCGCTCCCGACTCCCGACTCCCGACTCCCGACTCCCTATTCCCGACTCCCTATTCCCGACTCCCGACTCCCACGCGCCGCGTTATAATCCCTCATTGGGTATATTTTCCAACTCCAACTTGCCATCCTTCGTCAGGGATAAATCCTCCGAGTCGGTTTCCCCCGGCTGCGAAGACGACATTTCAGCTTCCTCGGCGGATTCCGGCTCGGGTTGAGATTCCGGGGTGGGATTATTGGAAGAATCCTGTAATTTTTGGAGTAGCGAACCCGAAGGCGCCGGTTCCGGTGCGGGTTCCTCCTCTATCGATTCCGGCGGAGGTGCGGGAGCCGGTTCCGGTGCAGGTTCCTCTATCGATTCCGGCGGAGGTGCGGGCGCCGGTGCCGGTGCGGGAGCCGGTGCCGGTGCCGGTGCCGGTGCCGGTGTCGGTGCGGGTGTTGTCACGGAACGACAATTTTCGCTATCGAAGCTAAACTCATACTGATAGGCGATCGGACCGCCTTGGGCTTCAAAGGGAAGGTCGTTGATAGCCGCCAGAGCCGCATCATCCAAAATCGGATAACCCGTCCCCCGCAACAACGTCGGTCCGGCAAGAATTTCGCCCCCGGAACCGACCATCACCCCCACCAAGGCCCCACCGCTCAACTGTTCCTGGCAGGCTTCTGCGGGATAGAGGGCGGAAATCGTGCGGGGTTGGCTCATGTCCACGTCCGGATAGTCCCCCCTGAGAGACAGCACCCACTCCACATAGGCGCCGCCCCCCTGCAACATCGCCTGTTGTTGCTCGGAAACTTCCCCCGTCGGTGCCGGTTGTTGCGGGGTTTCCCCGTCGGAGACGCCGAGGGCCTCCTGTCGGCGATCGTTGTCCGCCTGGAGTTTGGCGAGAATCGAACCCCCCGGTTGGGGTTCTGCGGCGGGTTCGGGGGGGGCGAAATTTTCCGAGGCTTCTGCGCCCGGTTCCTGTTGCATCCCGGGGGGTTGGCTGTAGTTGGGGTCATTTTCGGGAAATGGCGCCGAGGAAGGCGGTGGCGGGAGCATGGCGAACTGCTCTTCGAGTTGCTGTTGCTCCTCGGGGGAAAGATGACTGAAGCGGACGTTATCCCGGATGCGCCCGAGTTCGACATCATTTCTGTTTCCGGGGACACCCGGTTGGTCCGGGAGCGGCTCGAAGAACTCGATCGCCGGCGGCGGACTGAAGGTGCGCGGCTGCTGGGGAATGGTTTGGACGGGGGGTAAAAACGTGCTGTTTGATCGCGGTTGGGGGGGCGAAGAAAAGGGCGATACGTTGGGTTCCGGAAACACCGGGGGGAACACCGGAAGTTGTCGAGCGCTGGGGGGAAACTGGGGTAGATTATTGGGAGTCGCTCCCAAGCTCGGGAGGGATGCCGGGGGGGCGAAGGGCGTCAGCGTAAATTGCGGCGGCGGTTCCGGGAAGATCCCGTCAATTTGGTTCGGGGATAATTCCATCAATTCCACGCTCGGCGGCAGTTGAACCGTATTCGGATAGAGGCGAATATTTTCCAGGTTCAGGGCGAAGAGGGCGTGGAGGCCGAGGGAGGCGAGTACGGCAACCGTCATCGGCTGGCGCACGACAGAGGGCAAAAATGAGAGTGCAGAAGTGGAAGCAGTCATTATCAAATCCCAATTGAAACAAAACTTCTGAAGCAGTTGCTGCCGTCCCCGACAGTTATTGTTTTAGCATGGTTCATTCTCATCGTGGCGGGTCATATCAGATCCGGTGATCAGCACCAGACCGACTCTCTAAGTCGGGTGTCGGGTGTCGGGAATGTAGGGGCGCCGCGCCTTGCCCCCCGGGCCTGGGATTTGAGGATGAGAAGTTTTTCTTCCCTCTGTTCTATCTTCTCTTTCCTCCCGACTCCCTTTCTACCATCGCCATGTCTTAACCGCTGGAGTCTGTTGGCATATTTTTGCATCCTGGTAGATCCTACAATGGCGGTATTTCTACATCGGGACTCGCCCACACGATCAGCAGGGAAAAATAGGAGAGCCGCAACTCAGGCCGATCGCCCAATCCCCTGTAAATGACGCGATCGCGGTGGGTGGCCCGCTCCACGACGCAGGCCCTCGACAGCAGGCCCCGGCGCTCCAGGACCTTCCAAACCGTCTCATACACCGAACTGACTTTCATCAACACCACCACCTCCGCTGAGTCCAACGCCGTTTCGATGCGATCGACAGTATAGAGGGCGGGTAAGATTGTCAACCGCTGGTGCTGCACGGTGAGGGGGACCCCCAGTTCCGCCGCCGCGGCCAGGGGGGAGCAGACCCCCGGAATCGCCTCGATTTGGGCTTCGGGATGCAACTGTCTGAGGGTTCCGGCCAGGTAGCCGAAGGTGCTGTAAAAACTGACATCCCCTTCCGAGACGAAGGCGACATCCCGCCCCCGTTTCAGGTGGGGCCAAACCGCCTCGGCGCCCTCTCGCCAAGCCGCCTGCAAGACGTCCTGATTCCGGACGTAGGGAAATGCGATCGGAAGTTGGATCTGTTCGGGACTCAGCCAGGGCGAAATGATGCTTTCGGCGATGCCCGGTTTGCCCCCCATCCCGGCGGGAAAGGCGACCACGGGGGAAGCCTTGAGGCGGTTGAGTCCTTTCAGGGTGATCAGTTCCGGATCGCCAGTACCCACTCCAATGCCGTAGAGGGTGGCGATCGCTTGGGATTCGGACATGGGATCGACAGCTTCAAAACATTTGGCAATCTTAGGGCAGGGAATGGGGAATAGGCAATGGGGGTTCGGCTTCCGGTCGCCTCCGGTCGCCCCTCCGCCCTACTCCCCCTCCGTATTCTCCAACAGTGCCGTGGAATATCCGATTAGAATGGAAATGCGATCGCGCACTTGAGCCAGGCGATCGCGGGCCGTGGCACTCTGGCGGGATGCTTGCAAAAATCGCAGGTCTAACCCCAACAATCGCATCTGCTTGTGGGTTTCGGTGATGTAGGACTGGAGTTGAGATAGCCGGCGGGGATCGTCCGATTCGCGATCGCCGAGTTGGGCAATCCGGGTCTTAAACTGCTCTTGAACTTCCCCAAATGCCCGGTTCGCGGGTTCGAGCTCCGGGCGGTCAGAAGTCAGGGTTCCTTGCAGGGTTTCCAGGGAGCGGCGAAAATTCGCGATCGCGTGGCGGGTCTCTTTTGTTAACATAATGTTAAGAAATTTGTCTATTATTAGCGATCGTAGACAAAAGTCACACCGTCCGGCCGGGACGGTGAACCGAGTTCCGACGCGATCCCCTTGCGATTCTCATGCAATTTTCTGCATTTTCGCAATTCAGAACGTCTGAAATCGCCCCTGGGGGGATAGGGTAGGATAATTCTCAACCGAGACACATCTCCCCGAGTCGCGGGCGACAGACCCGAAGGCCAGTCCGGCGATCGCGGGAGTGGGGTTGTTTTTTAGAGCGGAAATCTAACAAAAGGGAATCGGAATCTCAAAGAGTAGCATCGTCGCCCGGGTCTTCCCGAGCGTTATTCGTCCATATTTGAGGAAGCTGGGGAAAAGGAACTCTCAAGGCTGGGAAGCCGCGGGTCGGGGGGAGATCGGGAGAATCTCAAATCCCGACACCCGACGCCCGACACCCGCATTTCAAAACCCGACCTCGCCGACTCGGACTCCCAATTCCGCGACGGTTTTAATTAAAAGCACAAAAATTCTCACAATCACCTCTGTATCTGTAACTCCATAGGGTCTAATTACCATGAACACCAAAACACTACCCACCTCGACCGCCTACGAATGCGCCATCCCCGACTGGCTGCAACACTGTCTGGACACCTCCAAGAGTCTGCGGGAATCCGATCCCCCCGGATCCTGTCCGGATACCGACCTGATCTGTGAGGCGTTCCGATTTGCCTACGAACTCCACAAAGGGCAGTACCGCAAATCCGGGGAACCCTACATCAACCACCCCATCGCCGTGGCGGGTCTGCTGCGGTTTTTGGGCAGCGACAGCGCGATGGTGGCGGCGGGATTCCTCCACGACATCATCGAAGATACCGACACCACCCCCGAGGAACTCGAAAGCCACTTCGGCCCCGAAGTCCGGCACTTGGTCGAGGGCGTCACCAAACTCTCCAAGTTCAACTTCTCCAACACCACCGAACGCCAAGCCGAAAACTTCCGGCGGATGTTCCTGGCGATGGCCAAAGACATCCGGGTGATCGTGGTGAAACTGGCCGATCGCCTCCACAACATGAGGACCCTGGAATTCCTCCCGGAGGCCAAGCAGCGCAGCATCGCCCTGGAAACCCGGGAAATCTTCGCCCCCCTCGCCAACCGGTTGGGGATCGGCCGTTTCAAGTGGGAATTGGAGGATTTATCCTTCAAGTACCTCGAACCGGAGGCCTACCGAGAAATCCGCACCGCCGTCGCCGATCGCAGAACCATCCGGGAAGAAAGACTCGCGGCATTGGCCGACATTTTACGCGATCGCATGGAACAGGCCGGTATCCGCTGCTACGAAGTGACGGGCCGTCCCAAACACCTGTACGGCATCTACAAAAAGATGCAGGACCGCCACAAGGAATTTCACGAGATCTATGATATCGCCGCCCTGCGGTTGATCGTGGAACACAAAGACGAGTGCTACCGGGCTCTGGCGATCGTCCACGACGCCTTCAGACCGATTCCGGGCCGCTTCAAAGATTATATCGGCCTGCCCAAACCCAACCGCTACCAGTCCCTGCACACGGGAGTCATCGGCAACACCGGGCGCCCCGTCGAAGTGCAAATCCGCACCGTGGAAATGCACCACATCGCCGAATACGGGATCGCCGCCCACTGGAAATATAAAGAAACCGGCGGCTCGGGGTTCGGCAAGTTGAGCAATACGGACGAGAAATTCACCTGGCTGCGGCAGCTTCTCGAATGGCAGAGCGACCTCAAAGATGCCAACGAGTATTTGGAGAGCGTCAAAAATAACCTGTTCGATGAGGATGTCTACGTCTTCACCCCCGACGGTGACGTCATCGCCCTCAGCCACGGGGCGACGCCCGTCGATTTCGCCTACCGCATCCATACGGAAGTCGGCAACCACTGCAAGGGGGCGAAGGTGAACGATCGCATCGTCCCCCTGTATACGGGGTTGAAAAACGGGGATATCGTGGAAATTCTCACCCAGAAGAACAGCCACCCCAGCCTGGACTGGCTGAATTTCGTCAAAACCAGCACGGCAAAAAACCGCATCCGCCAGTGGTACAAGCGATCGCACCGGGATGAAAATATCGCCCGGGGCCGGGCCCTGATTGAAAAGGAAATGGGCCGCAACGGCTTTGAATCCCTGCTCAAATCCGAACCCATGCAGGGCGTCGTCCATCGCTGCAATTATCACAGTGTAGACGACCTACTCGCCGGTTTGGGATACGGGGAAATCACCCTCAACCAGGTGGTGAACCGGCTGCGGGACGCGGTGAAGGCCCACACCCCCATCCGGCAGGTGGAGGGCGATCGCACCACCAACCTGCAAATGCCCGCCTCGATTCCCGCCGCCCCCACGCCGGCCCACCCGTCCCCATTAACCCAATCCCCCATCGCCGGGGTGGAAGGGCTGCTCTACCACATCGCCGGATGCTGCAACCCGATCCCCGGAGAGGCGATCATCGGCACGGTGACGCGCACCCGGGGCATTTCCATCCACCGCCAGGGCTGCCCGAACGTGACCAAGGTCCCCGGCGAGCGGCTGGTCCCCGTCAGTTGGAACCCCACCGACGGCAACCAGGGACGCCCGAAAACCTACCCGGTCAAAATCCAGATCGAGGTACTCGATCGCGTCGGCGTCCTCAACGACATCCTCTCCCGCCTCAAGGACAACAACATCAACGTCTGTAGCGCCCAGGTGAAGACATTCCGCGGCGCCCCCGCCCTGATTGAACTGGGGATCGAAATCTGCGATCGCAGCCAATTCGAGCAAACCTGCGTCCAAATCAAAAACATCAGCGACGTCCTCAACCTGCGCCGCATGAACCGGGGCGACAAGCGCTCTCAGACAATTAACAATTAATAATTAACAATTAACAATTAATAGTTGTTGATGGTTTTTGATTCCCCATTTCCCGAATTCGGGCCTGGGGAATTTTTGCTGGAAGCTCCCCCCCTTCCCCAATTCTCAATTCTCAATTGTTTTTGGTTCCCCATCCCCCAATTATTAATGATTAATTATTAATGGTTAATTGTTATTGACGGACGCCAACGCCGCCTCCCACATCAGGTGGGCGACTTCGGGGCGGGCCAGGTCGTTGTGGGCGCCCTGGGGTCCGCCGCCTTCCCGGATGAACTCGTCGCCGTCGAGGTTGTAGATGACCCCCGGCTCGAAGGGGTAGTGGGCGGTGGCGGGGAGGAGGTTCCCATCGACGGGGGTGAAGTCCGGGCCGCCGCTGGCCCCCAAGGTGCCGAGGGCGGCGTATTTGGGCGGGTTGGCGGTGGAGTAGAAGCTCATCGATCGCCCCACCCACCCGGCGGCGGAAGCGGCGAGGGGATACCATTTGCTCAGGGCGGTGTCCCATTTGGAGCGGGTGATCGCGATCGGGCCGGCGACGAGGCGATCGGCGATCAGGCTATGAAAGTGGCCCGGAGTACCCGGAGCCAGGGGGATGTCGGGACAGTAGGACCAGTGGGAGAGGGCGCCTTGGGCGAGGAGGAGGGAGTTGACGGGGCGGTTGGGGGAGGCGTCGGCGGGGTCGCCGGTAAGGGCGGCGGAGGCGACGATGCATCCGAAGCTGTGGCCCATCAGGTGAAATCGCACCTGATCCCCCCCCACCCGCTGCAGGTTGGCGAGCAAGTTGAAGGCGCCGTTTTCGCCGAACTGGCGGGCGCGATCTTTCATCTTCCAAAAGGAGAGGGTGCGGAGGGGGGCGAGGAGCCCCCCCCAACTGAAGCCACCAAAGCTGAGGGCTTCCCGGCGGGCGGCGATGAACGTTCGCTCCGGGTCGAAGGGATCGCGATCGCCGCTCGGAGTCGCCCCCACCCCCCTGCCGTACAAACCCGATTCGCGATCGAGGACGTGATAAGCCTCCCGCACCGCCCGGGGCAGGGTGTCCGGGGCGATATTGTCGATCGCGGCGTTGAAAATCGTCTCCAGGGCGGCCCGGGCCGTGGGGGTATCCGCGATGCGTCGGGCGTAGCGATCAACCAGATGGGCGACGGGGGGATGGGGGCGCGCGCCGTCGAATCCCACCGACAGGGGCGACGCTTCGAGATCGTAATCCCCCCAGGGCATACTCGGCCAGTGCAAACCCACGGCCAGGGCGTAAAAACCGGGCTGGATTTCCTCGAAGCGGGCGAGATCTTCCCGGCGATCGAGGACGGCCCGAATCCACCTCCGGTACTGCCTCCGGGATGCCGGAATGTCACTGAGCCAGCCGTGGCAGAACAGAAAAACGTCCGTGACGGGTTCCCGGGCGAGAACCTCCGTCACCCGATCGCTCATTTGGCCGTCCGGGTCGTCGGTGCGCTCGTTTCCGTCGGCGTCGAAGGCGATCAGATAATACTGGAAATCGGTGTCGGGTAGCGTTTCAATTGGCATTTCGTGCGATCGGATAGTGTTGGGGTGGAAGGCGGGGGGGGCGGAGGGGTCCGGGGGCGGAGGAGGCAGAGGAAGCTCCAGGAGGCAGAGGAAGAAAAGCCTATCTGCGTTGCTCCCTTCGCTTCCCCACATCCCACACCGGGCGCGAAGCTCTATCACTCAGAGCGACATCAGATTGTTTCAGTCGTTCAATTTCATTCTCAGGGGAATCCAAAATCCAAAATCCAAAATCTAAAATTCCCAAACTCCGTCCGCTTCAAACCCGAATCCGATCGCACCCCCATCCGCCGGATTTTGAGATTGAGCAACAGAAAACATCAATAATAACGGTGAGTTCTGTTTCATTCATGCCCCTGCGAATTCGTCCCCGAGTCTTTTTGAGCGTTACAATTATTTCGCTGATCTGTGCGATCGCCCTCATTCTACCCCCCGCATCCCCCCCCACCGTCGCCTATCCGGCAACTCCCGCCAAAACCTGGCCCTGGGCGGAAGAATCGGTTCACCCCCTGGTGAGGCGGATGCCCGCGATCGCCGAAACGAGTCTCGAATCCTTCGCCGATTATATCGTCGGACGGGAACCCGACCCCTTTTTACAGGTGAAAGCCCTCCACGACTACGTTGCCACCCGCATCGACTACGACTTTTCCGCCTACAAACGCGGCCACTATCCCCCCCAAGACGCCCGTACCGTCTTCGCCACCCGAAAGGCCGTCTGTTCTGGTTTCGCCCGGTTGTTGAAGGCCCTGGGGGAGGCGGCGGGCGTCGATATGGCCTACATTCCCGGAGATTTTCGCAACCCCGCCGGGGACTTGAGCGGGGAGGGACACGCCTGGAACGCAGCCAAAATTGGGGGAAACTGGTATTTGATAGACGTGACGTGGAATAGCGGCTACCTGACCCCATCCCGGTTCATCTCCCGCTACCGCACCGCCTACCTGTTCACCCCGCCGGAGGTGATGGCGATGACCCACTTTCCCCGCGATCGCAAGTGGCAGTTACTTTCGAGCCCCCTCCACCGCCCGGAATTCACCCGCCAACCCCTCCTCGACCCCAATTTCTTCGCTTTGGGATTCGAGCTGATCGCCCCCAAATGGTTGCCCGCCGGAGTCCGAAATTCCGCCGAAATTTGGCTGAAAAACCGCGATCGCCGCTGGGTTCTGGCCGAAGTCGTTCCCCCGGGAGGCTCCCCATCCCGCTGCGCCCCCCCCACCACCCGAGAAACCCCGGAAATCTCCTGCCCCGTCACCCGCCGGGGAACCCACACCGTCCGCCTCTACAGCAGCGATCGCCGGGATGGAGACTATCAATATTTGGGGGCATTTCAGTTTGAGAAATAGGGTGTAGGGTGTAGGGTGTAGGGTGTAGGGTGTAGGGAATAGGGAATAGGGAATAGGCAATAGGCAATAGGCAATAGGGAATGGGGAATAGGGAATGGGGAATATTGTTAATTGTCATCCCATTAATTCTAAACACAATTCCCGGAAGCGATCGCCCCGGTGTTCAAAGCTGCGGTATTGGTCGAAACTCGCGCAGGCGGGGGAGAGTAACACGGCCTTCGCCTTTAACTGACTCGCCAATTCCGCCGCCCGGGGGATGGCATTTTCCAGGGTTTCGACAATTTCGATATTGTGATATTGACTCTCTTTCAACCGTCGCGCAAAGGGTTCCGCCGCCGACCCGATCAGCAGCACCGTCGCGGCTTTTTGGTGGATGGCTTCGATCCAGCGGGTATCGTCGCCCGCCTTCGCCTCCCCTCCGGCGATCAGAATCACGGGGGCTTCCACCGCCGCCAACCCCACCTCGGCGGCGTCGTAGTTGGTGGCTTTGCTGTCGTTGATCCAGCGGATGCCCATCCAGGTGCTGACTTCTTCCAAGCGGTGGGGGACGCCGGGGAAGGTGGCGATACCTTTGGCGATCGCATCTTTATCGATACCGGCGAGTTTGGCGGCGGCGACGGCCATCAGCAGATTTTGGCGGTTGTGGTCCCCCACCATTTTCAAACTATCGACGGGGGCGATCGCTTCGCCGTCGTACATCACCCAGTCTTCCTCAATGTAAACGCCGCGGGTGCGATCGCCCAATAAGTCCCCGTATCCCTTCACGCTCGTCCAACGGGCATCGGGCCAGCGATCGCCCGCCGTCCGCCTCAAATAGGGGTCGTCCCCGTTGAAAATTTGCACTTCGGAGCGATCCATCAAACTCGCCTTGATCTCGTAATAGTTCTCCAACGTGTAGTGGCGGTTGAGGTGGTCGGGGGTGAATGTCGTCCACAGCCCGATTTTGGGAGCGAGTTGGGTTGAGGATTCGATCTGAAAGCTGCTGATTTCCGCGATCACCCAATCCAAAGCCATCGAGGGGTTTTGCTGCCGTTGCAGGGCTAACTCGCAGGCGGCGTTGCCGATGTTGCCGCAGGCGGGGGCCTTCAGTCCGGCGACTTCAAAAATCTGGGCGGTGAGGGCGGTGGTCGTGGTTTTGCCGTTGGTCCCCGTAATTCCCACCCAGGGCACGTCCCGGAGATTTCGCCAAGCCAGTTCCATTTCCCCGACGGTTTCGATGCCTAAACTGCGGGCCGCTTCCAAGACGGGCAGATCCCAGGGGACACCGGGACTCACCACCACCAGATCCGGGGCACTGTGGGGGTCGAAACTCTCCCCCAATTTGACCGCAATTCCTTCGTCGATGAGGGGCTGACATTGCCGTTGCAGGGATTCCGAGGTGTTGCGATCGCTCACCGTCACTTCCCATCCCTGAACCTTCAACAGCCGCGCCGCCGCGTTTCCCGACTTTCCCAATCCGATGATATGAGCCTTGGGCATCGTGTCTTATCTACCACCCCTGGTTGACCGCCATCAATTTTATCGCGTTTGGGCGATCGGGGTGGAGGAAGCGGAGGGGCGGAGGGAGGCAACGGTCAAGCAGAGGAAGCAGAGGAAGCAGGGGAAGCGGGTCAAACATCCGCACCGCTTGGGAATCAATTCCCAAGCTAATAGCAAAAATCATATTCAGATGATTGGGAAATTTGTACAGATCTGACTAGAAATTTGCCTCCCCTGCCCCCCCTGCCTCCTCCGCCCCTCTGCCCCCCTGCCTCCCCTGCCTCCCCTGCCTCCCCTGCCTCCCCTGCCCCCCTGCCTCCCTACCCCCCTGCCTCCCTACCCCTCTACTTCCTATCCGTGGGGGCAACCGTCTCGGGTTGCCCGATTGAGATTTGTCTCGGGTTGCCCGATTGAGATTTGTCTCGGGTTGCCCGATTGAGATTTGTCCCGGGTTGCCCGATTGAGATTTGTCCCGGGTTGTCCGACAAGCAGCGCATATTATAGCAAAAAAAATTAATTTGTCAAATATCTTGACACTTTGTAACAAATTCGTTACATTAGTTTACATAAGTTAACAGCAAGGAGTTGCCCGAGGATGTTCGCACCGATTATCGTTCTGATTCGCTCCGGGATGGGGAAAGCCAAGTTCAATCAAGTTCGCGGTCAGGCGATCGCACTGCACGCCAAAACCATCACCAACTTCTGCAACCGGTTTGGCATCAGTTCCAAGGAACGGCAAAACTTCATCCGGTTGGCGAAAAGCAACGGTAAACGACTCGGTTTGTTGGCGTAACGTTCTCGATCGCAATTCTGTAACCACTTAATTTTTGTAATTTTTTACCTTATAGGAGGTCAAAACATGATTATCTTAGCTGCTCTTTTTGTTGTGGGTTGGGTTGCCGTTTCCGTTATCGGAACGATGGCTTATTTTCGCGGCGAACAGTCCAAGCCTATCCACCTCCGCAACTGGAATTCCGAATCTTTTGAACGGCTTTCCAAATCGGTGACGGGTACGGAAACTGACTACAACCAGCGAGTCCCCGCCTACAGCCTCGACGCTTTCAGCAGCAACGGTCTGTCCGGCTAATTATTTCTTCACTGACTGAACGCTCACTCCTAGTTTCTGTCAACAACGGTTTTTAGACTCTCCTCTGAGCAGCCACGGAAGGCTGCTCTTTTTTTTTGAGGCAATAGGCAATAGGCAATAGGCAATAGGCGATAGGCAATAGGCGATAGGCGATAGGCGATAGGCAATAGGCGATAGGCAATAGGCGATAGGCAATAGGCGATAGGCGATAGGCAAGAGGTAGGGGGTAGTGGGGAATGGGGAATGGGGAATGGGGAATGGGGAATGGGTAATAGTGGAATTGTGAAAAGTCCTCGGCGGTGCGTTCCCACTACTATTCCCGCTATTTGTTGATAATTGTCAATGATCAATTATAGATCCGGTCCCAGAGGTAATCGATCGCGGCTTTGGCGTCTTCGAGGGAGAGCACCTGGCAAGAGCCGTCATCCCTGTAGCGGAGGAGGGGAACCGCTTTGATTTTTTCCTCGTCTTCGCCGTTGCGGACGACTTTGCCGCGGATGTCCGCCAAGTTTTTTAACGGACCGTTGATGTCGAAGTCGATTTGGGTTCCGAAGGTTTCTTCCATCCATTTTTCGATGCGATCGTCGAGTTGTTCCGGCGTCAGGGGTGTGGGACTCGTCAGCAGGTGGTAGTAGACGAGAATGATCTCTTTGCACTCCTCTTCCTCCGCCAAGTCGGTGACGGCGTGGAAGACGCTGCTGTTGTTGGCGAGGTTTTTGAAGAATAGGGTGTCGGTAACGTGCTTTTGAAATTGTATTTTCTTGCTTTTGTAACTGGAATATTGTTTGAATCCGAACCCCCCCAAGGCGATTAAAATCGAGAGAAACGTGACCAAAAGCGGCATGATATCCTGTACCTGTCGCTCGTTGGCTTTCATATCTTCCAGGCCGGGGATGCCGCCGACAAAAAAGAGAATTACGCCGAAAATTAATAGGACTTGGGGCAGGATTCTCAGGATGATGGCGACGGCGGCACCGATCGCGGGGACGATCAGCATCAGCCGATCTTTCCAGGTCATGTAGGTTTTGACGTTGGGAAAGAGTAAATCCAAATCATTTTTGGGGACATTTTTGTAGAAATAAATGTAAGCCTTTCCGGGTTTGAATTTCAGCTCTTCGATCGCCTCCCCCTTTTTCTGGAAATATCTTTCCCCTTTGAAGCGCAGGAGCAACACCACCCGCTCGAAAATTTTGATGGCGACTTGTTCATTTTTGAAGCCCCATTTTTTGACCGTTATAGCCTGAGATTTTTCCCCCCTACAGTAGCAAATTATATTGGCAAATTCGTCAAAGTTTACGTTGGTGTGCAGGTCGATTAAAGATTGTTCTTCCAGGGCTTTATCTAAGGCTTTTTTGGATAACAAAAAGTAATTTGCTGCTGCCAATAGTTCTCCGAAGGTGGCGGTGAGGCGATCGCCCATCGTTCGGCGGTCGTCCGGGGTGAGGTCGCCGATAAAGTGGGTGTCCGAGTCGGGGTTGAAGGGGGCGTAATTTTCCTTTAGGGTTTCCAAAATTTGGTGAAATTTGAAATGGTAGTGGGCGGTCAGAATCGAACAAAATTCGCGGAATTTGGGAATTTCTTCCCGGGGGAGTCGGCCGTCTCGGACGCACAGTTCGATCAGATCGCGGCGTCGGTAGGGGATGAATGCTTCCCGATCTTCGTAGGTAGCCATGTCAATTTGTTCTTTCCAATTCATGTCAAGGGCCGTCGGACGTATTTTAAGGCTCGGCTCTGAAAAATCATCAAAACTTAATCATTTTTTATAATCATGAAATCGCGAACCGCTGGACAGATATGGTAAATTTCACTATAATTAAAAAAACGCCAGCATAGGGGGGATTCGTCCCATGACAACTGCCAAGGAAACCGACCGACTGCGGGAAAACCGGGAACTGTCCCCGACCCCCGCCGACGAGAGCTTGCTGACCGATCTCTACCAACTGACGATGGCGGCCTGTTATGTGGGGGAGGGGGTTGATCGCAAACCGGCTTGTTTCGAGCTGTTCGCCCGGAAATTGCCGGGAAACTTCGGCTACGCGATCGCGATGGGGCTGACCCAGGCGTTAGAATATTTGGAAAATCTCCGGTTTGATCCCTCCCAAATCGAGGCGCTGAAAAATTTGGGAATTTTCAAACAGGCCCCCGAGCGGTTTTGGTCGGTGCTGGCGGAGGCCCGCTTCGAGGGGGACGTGTGGGCGGTGCCGGAGGGGACGGCGGTCTTCCCCAACGAACCGCTGCTGCGGGTGGAGGCGCCCCTGTGGCAGGCCCAGATCGTGGAAACCTACCTCCTCAATACGATCAACTACCAGACCCTGATCGCCACCCGGGCGGCGCGGATGCGGGATATGGCCGGGCCGGAGGTGAAGTTGCTGGAATTCGGCACCCGGCGGGCTTTCAGCCCCCAGGCGGCGCTGTGGGCGGCGCGGGCGGCGTTGGCGGCGGGGTTCGATGCCACCTCCAACGTGCTGGGGGCGTTGAAATTGGGCCGGGAACCGTCCGGGACGATGGCCCACGCCCTGATCATGGCGATCGCGGCCATCGACGAAGACGAGGACGCAGCCTTTGAGGCCTTCGGGCGCTACTTCCCCGGGGCGCCTTTGTTGATCGACACCTACGACACGGTGGCGGCGGCGAAACGGTTGGCGGAGAAAGTCAAGGCGGGGCAGATGGAAATCAAAGGGGTGCGACTGGATTCGGGGGATCTGGCGGAACTCTCCAAACAGGTGCGATCGCTCCTGCCCCCGCAGGTGGCGATCCTGGCCAGCGGGGACATCGACGAAGCCGAAATCGCCCGTTTGAAGGCTGCAAACGCCCCCATCGACGGGTACGGTGTCGGCACCAAACTGGTGAGCGGCACTCCGTTCAACGGGGTTTACAAGCTGGTGGAAATTGACGGCATCCCGGTGATGAAGAAGTCGAGCAGCAAACTCACCTATCCGGGCCGAAAACAAGTTTATCGCATTTTGGAGGACGGGAAAATGAAATGCGATCGCCTGCAGTTGATGGACGAAGGTGACAAGAACGGGGGCGAATCGGTGTCCCTGTTGCAGTTGGTCATGAAAAGCGGACGGCGGGTGAAGGACCCCGAGACGCTGGCGGAAATCGCCGATCGCACCGCGGCCTCCGTTGCCAGTCTCCCCCCGCACTCTCGCCGTCCGGAGGATCCCGAGTTGCCGGGATTCGAGACGTCCGAAGCGTTGGAAACCTTGAGAAAGCAGGTGAGTCAACGGTATTGAAGGGTGTACTCAGGGCAACGGGTGTGGGGTGTGGGGGCGCAAGGCACGGTGCTCTCATTTGAGATTTGAGATTCCCCAATGGGGAAGGAGTGGGAACAGAGAAAAGAGAAACTCGTTCCCCATTTCTCACTCCTCACCCTCAAAAGGTGAGGCTTTTGACCCGATTTTTTGGTAAAATTCTAATATTCGGTAAATCTCTTCACTGATACGATGAAATCTTCTCCAGTCTTATCCGGTTTGATGGGAGTCTGCGTGGGCGATGCCCTCGGCGTTCCCGTCGAATTCCACTCCCGCAGCCAGTGCCGCCTCCACCCCGTCAAGGGGATGAGCGGCTACGGCACCTACAACCAACCGCCGGGAACCTGGTCCGACGACAGTTCCCTCACCTTCTGTCTGGCCCATAGCCTCTGCGACGGGTACGATTTGAATGCGATCGCCCGCTCCTTTTGTGAGTGGCGGTACGAGGCGGCTTGGGCGCCCTATGGCGAAGTTTTCGACATCGGCGGCACGACTCGGATGGCCATCCACCGTTTGAAACGGGGGGTGCCGCCGGTGGAGGCGGGGGGGACCGACGATAACAGCAACGGCAACGGTTCCCTGATGCGGATTTTGCCCCTGGTTTACTATTACCGAACGCTGCCATTTTCGGAACTGATCGGGCGGGTCCACGACTGTTCCTGCCTCACCCACGGCCACCCGCGATCGCAGATGGCCTGTGGCATTTACATCAGCATTGCCATCGGTTTGTTGCGGGGACTCGACCCGAAAACGGCCTACATCCAGGGTGTGGAAGCGGTCAAACCGATTTACAGCAAACCGCCGTTTGAGGCGGAGTTGAAGACCTTCGAGCGGGTGTTCGGGGGGCAGATCGAGACCCTGCCGGAAAAGGCGATCGCTTCGAGTGGTTACGTCCTCCATACGTTGGAGGCGTCGCTGTGGTGCCTGCTGACGACGGATTCCTACGCCGAAGCGGTGTTGAAAGCGGTCAATTTGGGGGGCGATACGGACACCACCGGGGCGGTGACGGGGGGACTGGCGGGGATCTATTATGGATTCGAGGCGATTCCGTCCGAATGGGTGGAAGCGATCGCCCGCCGTTCGGTGATCGTGGCTTTGGCAGAGCGCCTGGAAGCGGCGTTAGAATTGAGCTGAATGGAGCCTCGGAAGTCGGGCCAAGAGCGGAATTGCGATCGAAAGCGTATCATATTAACAGATGGACATTTGTACCGGGAGCGATCGACCCCCATACCCTGTGGGCGAGGTAAAGTCAGTCAGGCTCAGCCTGCATTTACTGTTTGACCCCAGAATCCCCGTCGCTGTCTTCGC
>NZ_JAJENU010000392.1:0-3248 GCF_035615495.1 Lyngbya sp. CCY1209
CACTCAAAGCCCCCAGAATTGGGGGTTTGGGGGCCAGTAACCCACCATTTGCGGTGCGTTACATTTCATTAACGCACTCTTTCCCCCCCCGAGGTGTCGGGTTCAGTTGACTCCTTTTCCATCATGAGTCCACCCCACAACTAAACCTCAGCCGCCCTTCCGCACCCACCGCAAAGGGCGACAATTCATCACGATTATTTGTACATTGAATGGCGCGTCAACTCCCTCGGCGCGATTCCCAGCCATGTCCGACCCCAAATTAGTCTGCGTCACCGGACTGCCCCGTTCCGGCTCAACCCTACTGTGCCAACTGCTCGCCGAACATCCCGACATCGACGTTGACGGCATGAGTTCGCCCCTGTTCGGCGCCCTGCAAACCCTACGCGCCCACCTGAGCGACAGCGACTTCCTCCTCTCCCGACTCGACGGCGACTTCGACCGCACCTACCGCCGCCTCCAGCGCTCCTGCCGCGCCTTTGCCGCGGCGTGGTGGGACGAAACCGAAGCCCCGGTAGTGGTGGACAAGCACCGCGGCTGGCTCAACCAAATCGAGTTAGCCCTGGAACTCGACCCCGAGGCGCGGATGTTGGTGTGCGTGCGGGAGTTGGGGCAAATTTTCGGCTCCATCGAAGCCCAGCATCGGCAAACCCTGTGGCTCGACTTCCCCGACGACCTCGCCAACCTGTCCCCCTACGCCCGGGCCGAAGCCCTGTTCGCCCCCAAAGGCGTCGTGGGCGGGCCCCTGCGGTCGGTGCAAGCCGTGCAAGACCGACCCCCGGAGGAGCAGCAGCGCCTATTTTTCGTCGTCTTCGAGCATTTGACCAGCGAACCGGAGACAGTGATGGCCGACCTGTTCGCCTGGTTGGGCCTCAAACCCCACGACATCGACCCGCAAAACCTGACGGTGCGGCGGCAGGAAGCGGACAGTTACTACCGCTTCAAATACCCCCACTCAACCCACCCAAAGATTCAACCGCCCCGGCGGCGGCAGATTTCCCCGCGCATCGATGCCGAGTTGAAACAGACCCACCCCTGGTTTTACGAACTGTTTTATCCCGGCTTGTTATCCACCGAGGCAGGAGGAACCCAGCCATGAGAAAAGTCTGGGCTCGTCCCCCCACGGATTGAGCCATTTAGCATCTTTCATTTTTCATTTTTCATTTTTCATTTTTCATTTCAACGAGGTTAAAAAAATGGCAATTTTTCGCGTCACACAAACAACCGACAACGGCTTGGGCGATACCATAGGAACTTTGAGCTGGGCGATTTTGCAAGCCAATACTGATGCTGGAGGGGCGGACGATACCATCGTTCTCGAAGAGAATATCACCGTCACCGGAGTGATGAAGCGGCTGATAAATAGCAACATCACTATCACGGGAGACGACCCGGCAACGACGGGGGTGGTAGAAACGGCTACCATTAGCGGGGGCGACAGTTTCCGTCCTTTGTTCGTGAAGTCGGGAACGGTGAATCTTGAGAACTTAACGCTCACCAACGGTAAAGCCCAGGGGGGGAGTAGTTACTTGGGTGGAGGCGGCGCCGGTATGGGCGGCGCCCTGTTTGTTTACTCCGGTACGGTGACAGTTGAGGATGTCACTTTTACCGACAACACCGCCCAGGGGGGCAATGGTGGTGATACCTCTTTATCATTTGGCGGTGGCGGGATGTTCGGCAATGCCGGTGGCTTCGGCGGCGGCGGTCTTTTTGGTGATTCGGTAGACAATAATGGTGGCTACGGCGGCACGGGTGATTATGGTGGTGGCGTCGGTGGCTTCGGCGGCGGCGGCGGTGGCGTCGGTGGCTTCGGCGGCGGTGGCTTCGGCGGCGGCGGCGACTTCGGCGGCGGCGGCGGTGGCGGCGGTGCAGGGATGGGTGGAGCTATTTTCATCCGCAGTGGCTCCCTCAACCTATCCAACACCACTTTTAGCGACAACAGTGCCACGGGCGGAACGGGCGGTAATGACTCCGCTACAGAGGACGACGGTAAAGGCTTCGGTGGCGCCATCTTCGCCATGAAATCCACCACCAACAGTAACGGCAACGACCAGGGGATGCCGGGTTCTCTACCCACCGTCAACGGCAATAATGTCTACGGTTCCGGCAACACCGCCGCCGATGATGAGAATACAAATGACAACAATGACAACAGCTTCGGCACTGACCTAACCTTTCTACCCATACCGGATGTTGACATCTCCACACCCACCGTTCCCGCCGCCACCCTCCTGGCCGGTGCAACCGACCAGACACTCTACCAACTCAACCTCGCCGTCAGCGTTGACACCGCCGAACTCAACGGCATCACCTTCACCCCAGGCGGCACATACACCGCAGCAGACATCGGCGAGTTTGAACTCATCTACTCCACCGATGAAATCCTAGACCCATCTGACACTTCCCTCGGCACTCAAGCTGCCGTTGACTCGGGGAACAGCCTCACCTTCTCCGGACTCACCCGAACCATTGCTAACGGCGCCACCGGCTACCTCTTCCTCACCGCCGACATTGCCACAACAGCCACCGAAGGCCACACCCTCAGCATCGACGCCCCGGCCCTGGCCGACATCAACTTCGCCGCCGCCAACCTCACCGGCACCCCCGAGGCGGGTGGCATCCAAACCCTTGACCGCATCCCCACCATTACCGGCGTCACCCTGCCAACCAACGACACCTACATCATCGGAGAACATCTCGACTTTGAGGTGACATTCAGCGAAGCCGTCACCATCAACCCGGCAACAGGCAGCGTCCTTGTGCCCCTCACCCTGGACAATGGTGGCACTGTCAACGCCACCTTGAACGGCGATGGTTCATCTGCCCTGACTCACACCTTCCGCTATACCGTCGCCGAAGGCAACGAAGACACCGACGGCATCACCCTCGGCAGCGACTTAACCCTGACGGGCGATGCCACCATCCAAGATGCCACCGACAACGATGCCACCCTCACCCTGAACGGTGTGGGCAATACAGCAGATGTGCGGGTAGACGGTATCGCCCCCACGGTGACACTCACCACGGATGCCGAGGAGACAATCAACACGCCCTTCACCGTGACAGCCACCTTCGGCGAAGAAGTCGCCGGGTTCGAGGTATCAGATATCACCGTCGGCAACGGCAGCGCCGACAACCTGCAAACCGCCGACAACATCACCTACACCTTTGATGTCACCCCCGACGCCGACGGGGAAGTAACCGTGGATATTGCAGCCGCCATCGCAGCGGATATCGCCGGAAACGATAAC
>NZ_JAJENU010000393.1:0-293 GCF_035615495.1 Lyngbya sp. CCY1209
GCGATCGCAACATCGGCTGTCGGCTGGGTATTGAGAACCACCGTAAATTCTGCCGTCCCCCCGTCTTCCGTCGTGGTCAAACCTGCCGTGGGGTTGACGGTAATTCCGGCGGTATCGTTGTCGGCATTGCTGACGGCGACATCGGCGGCATTGAAACCGCTGTAGTTGGCATCGTCGCTGGTAGCCGGTCTCACTTCGATGGTGTAGGCTTGAGGCCCGTCAACTACGGAGTCGTCCACCCCCGTCACGGTCACGGTTTTGGCCGTATCCCAGTCGTCGGGGGTGAATACCAG
>NZ_JAJENU010000394.1:0-227 GCF_035615495.1 Lyngbya sp. CCY1209
AAAGCCAAAAGGTTGCAAAGACTCCTGTTGAAGTCATACTATGCAAGGCTTTTAGCGGTAAGACGAGTGACCCAAGACAACCAAGGCAAGAAAACTGCCGGAGTAGATGGTGTGATAGCAATATCCCCGAAACAAAGGTTTGAACTTGTTGAGGAAATCAAAGGAAACTTCAAAGCCAAGCCATTACGGAGAGTTTGGATACCAAAACCCGGACGGGATGAAAAACG
>NZ_JAJENU010000395.1:0-73470 GCF_035615495.1 Lyngbya sp. CCY1209
GAGAGGAGAGAGGAGAGAGAAATTCTGGGGTTTCCTGATTTCTCCCCTGTGTAACTATGCCAGCGCACAGTGCTATATTATCGAGGTTGGCGGGGTTCAGCGGCTCAGGTAGTGGGTCCACAGGTTGCCGTCCGGCATACACAGGCGGCGGATCAGAGAATAGGAGTAATGGAGGAACGCGCCGGACAGGTCGGTGCGATAGCCGCTGGCAAACCACTCCCCATAGGGGTCGTGGACGATCAACCCGTATTCGTCGTACCCCACCACGACGATGATATGCCCGAAGTCGGTAAAGTACCCGTGGATGATATTCGGATTTCCGGCGGCGACCCACGCCCTGATGCGATCGATATTCCCCGCCTCGAAGAAGCGATCGCGCACCCCGTAATCCCGGGCAATCTGGGCTAGGTCGTAGGGCGAATGGCGGCTGTACCCGTTGGCGATCGCGTATTCGTACAGTTCATCCTCGAATTGACCGGCGCGGGTGCGGCGCTCGGCGCCCAGGTACTCCAGACACATGGCCAGGGACGTGACGTTGCAGGCACCGGTGGGGTTGAACCGATTGTCGAGCTGGGATTTGTAGGGGACGTCGAGGGTGACGGACGGCGGCAGCGACAGCTCCCCCTCGCCTTCTACCAATTCGCAGTGGGGCGGATAGACGTAGAGTTGTCGGTAATCAGCCACCGGCTCGACCAGGTGCAGGCGCCAGTGGGAGTGGGCGACTTCACAGGCGTAAATATCTTTGCAATCCCCCTGCGAAAAATTCCACTTCTCCCCCTCGGATAATTCGCCCGATTGGAGCGGCGACAGCTTCAATACCGTCGAATGCAGTGCGACCACTTTCATTTGCGTTTCTTCCCCCCCGGATTGTACAATCCGACCGTTATAACCCACCGCGACCCCGAGCCGCACCCCTAGAACAAATGGGTTAAACTGGATTGCTGAGGGCGACGGACGGAGGGGGGAACCGATGAAGTGGACGGTACTGATTTACGACCGGCGGACGGAGTGCTGGAGTCCGCACCTGCCACCGACGGAGGAGGAAAAGCACTGGTACTCTATGTTCGAGACGGCGCACCAGAGGGCGCAGCCCATGTCCTTGGCAGAAGCCGAGCGCATCGCCCTGGAACACGACCGATTCTGTTCTCACTACAAACCGCTGATTACGACCGTTTGGAAACGATGACGGACGAACTGACCCAACTGGTGGATGCTCGACGAGCGGCTCGATTACCGGGCGGGGGGGTCGATACCCCCCGCGTGACGGGCTGCGGAAACGGGAACTCTATTTCACCTCGGCGATCGACACGAATTCGACATTCAAATCCGAATTGCCGGTCAGTTGTTTTTCGAGCCGTTCGCTCAAATTTTCGTAGTAGTAATAGAAATCCGAATTGTACCGCTCGATATCGTGCCGCCCCTCCACGGTATCTTTCACCTTCAGGCGGACGGTCACGAACAGTTCGACCTCCATTGTCTCCAATCCAGGGTGCATGGTTTTGACCTCCAATTGTTGCAGTCTTTTCAAATTTTTATCGCACCGTTCGAGCATTTCGTCGCAGTTGGCGATGAGTTGCCCGATCGACGCCACATCGGCGGCGGTGTCCCGCTCGAAATCGAACGTTTGTTTTTCTGTCAAAGGGTGAACTCCCAACTCCGATATCCGCACCCGGTCACGGGTTCCGCATCGCTTCGATTTCGGATGAGATGATGCGCCACCGAGTACAATGGAAGGCGGACGAAAGAGACGAAAGAATGGGAGGCGATCGCGTGGAAAAAAGTCAGAAGAAGCGGTGGGTTTCTCCGCAGAAAATCGACCGGTGCCGGGGCTGTGGCGTGCGGCTCACCGACGCCAATTCCGACTCGCAGAACCGCTACTGCTACGACTGCCGGAGTCGGTATGCCCCGATGGAAAATCCCGCCACCGACGGGCTCTAACGGTTCCGCCCCGCGACGGACAGCAGCGCCGTTGCCAGCAGCCGGAGGACGCGATCGCGGCGGTAAGCCCGATAGATGCGATCGATTTCTTTCCGACAGCCCCGGCGGGTGGGGAAGCGGCGGGGGACGGCGACGCGGGGGATGCCGTCCCGGAAGTAGCCGATCTTGTAGTCGAAGGAGCCCGTCGGCACGGGTGTCAGCCGGATGCCGCCGTCCATCAGTTGCCGGACGGATTTTCGCCCCGCCCGCTTGGGCGATACGCTCGAACGTACCCTCATTCATCAACTCCCGTAAGCTGCGATCGATGGGGGAGCCGGTCGCCCGACTCCCCTCAATCCGCACCGCGTAGCCCCCGGAGGGTCAGGTCGGGTCGAACATCAACTCGGTTTCGGGCACGTCGAGCGTCCAGATTTTCAGGTGTCCCCGGCAGAAGATGGGCTGGCGTAAGAGGCGGGGACTTTCCAGCTTCCAGTGGTAGTGTCCCGCCATCGCCCAGGGGTCGTCCATAAAGCCCTCGAAGCGGCAATCGACCACCCGCACCGACCCGAGTATCTGCCCGAGTGGCAGTTGCATCGGCATCCGACGTTCGGCGCCGACGCGGCGGATGAACGCGAACCCGTCGCGGTCGATAGACCGTCCGGCGTGGACGAACAGTTCGCCCCGGTAGGACGTTTGCCAGCGCCGGTTTTCGACGGACTTGCCGCAGAAGATGGCGGACGCCCACGGTTGCTTCAGGGTGATGACGTTGATTTCAACCATTCTTCAGGTGCCCCATCGTCCGGTTTATTTCTCCCTCCGCCTCCGCCGTCAGTTCCGGGAATCGGTCGCGCAGGTTTCGCATCACCGCGTCGGTTTGTTGATTGAGAATCGACTGCCAGATGGCGGCTTTGATGGCGCTCCGTTGTGCGTCGGTCATCGTCTGTCGCGTCATGGTTTTTCTCCAGAATGATTGTACCGTTTTCGGGGGGAGAACCGTCCCCCCAATGGGAATCGAGGGATGCGATTACCCCTCCAAAATCTGTCGGTTAATCAACCCCTCGAACCGCTCGATAAATTCGTCGCCGACTTCCTGGGTCAGGTTATACTTCGTTCCATTTGCCATGAGAACAAAGGTCGCACTTCCCTTCTCCCCAATCAGCCGATCCACGGACGCAATGTAATTTACGTTCAGCCAGCGGTAGGAGCCGGGATGACATTGGCTTTCAACTCGGATAAAGTTCATGTTTTACCTCCATGAATACTCCTCGACCCGCACGGCGTAGCGGCGGACTCCCGTGGGGGAACCCGCCATTGCCGATTACCGCTTCACCTTCCAACCCGTGCGCGGGTGCAGGTTTTCTTTCAGTTCCGCCACGCCGTCGATGTCGTGGCCGTCCTTGATGAGTTGCTTGAGCGCCGACTTCTTCACCTTCAGCGTCACCACCTCCTCGACGGCATCCGGCGCGACCCGCCGCACGTCCTCGGGCTCGGCGAGTACCTCCACCGCCTCGGTCTTGTGGAATGACAGGACGCGATCGCGCCCCTCGTTGCGGATGCCGAGCTTGCCCTGCTCAAAAAGCCACAGGGCGTAGCGGTCGATGCGGTTGATGGCGGAACGGACGCGGACGAGCGGCGTCTCGAATTCCTTCACCAATGCGTCGAATTTCGCTTTCTGGCCCTTCTCCTCCGCCTTCAGGCGATCGCGGACGTAGCAGATGGCATCGAGTCGCTGCTGGAACAGGCGGACGATGTGGCTCTCGTAGGCTTCATCCTCCGGGTCGAGGGCGATGAGTTCGTCGATGATTTCGTGCATTTTCAGCCGCACGGTTTCATCATCCTCGGGTGCGTCGGGGTCATCCTCGGGCGGGCGGGAGCCATTGCTGCTGCCATTGCCATTGCGGCCGGATGCCATGCCCACCAACTTCGAGGTATCGAGGCTCAGGTTTGCAATTCCCTCGGGGGTGAGGTCGTCATCGTCGGCCGTCATCGGGGCGGGCGTCACCGGGGCATCGGGTGCCACCTCCAGCTTCGACGTCAGCACCGACACCTTCTTGCCGCCGTCGTCCCAGATGACCCGCACCTTCCCCGCCGGGGTCGCCGTCGATGCGGTCACACCGTACCGGGGTTCGGCGCCGGGATACTTGCGGTAGAGGATGGCGGTTCCCTCCGGCCAGTCCCATTGCTCGGGTTGCTCCGACTGTGCGGGTTGCTCGGGTTGCTCCGACGGTGCGGCTTGCTCGGGTTGGGCGGGCGCGTCCACCGCCGCGATTTGCCGCAGGTAGTTGCGCTCGTCTTCGGTCAAGTCCCGGTTCCAGAACTGCTTCGCCCGTGGGTCGCCGAACCGCCGGATGAACGATTCTTTGCACTCGGTCAACTGCTGGCGGTTGTTGCACAGCATGAACTTGTCCTTCCAGGCGTAGAGGTTGGGGACGGCATCGGGTGCGGCGATCGCCTCCTTCAGGTTGGGGCGCCACTCCTTCGGCACCGCCTTCCACACCGCCGCCCAGCCGTCATCGCCGTGGGCGGACGCGATTTCATCCATTACGTCGGCGGGTTCGGTGCTGCTGAGGAGTTTCTTGCTCCAGGCCACCGCGTCGAGGAGTTCGGGCGCTTGTTCGAGGGCCTTCAGCCGCGCCTTCACGTCTTCGGTCAGCAGCTCCCACGCTTCCTTCACCCGGCTTTCGGGGTGGGCGCTCAGGAGGGTCTGGTAGCCGTCGCGGGTCGTACACAGCCGCATCTTCTTGGCCAGTTCTCGGATGTTTGCGAGGGTAGAAGTCATGTGTTTTGTTTCACTCCAATTGATGGACTCCTACCCCCGCACGGCGTAGCCGCAGACCGCCCCCCGAAGCGATCGCCGAGTCAGACCTACGGCATCGGCACCACGTCCCCGGCTTCTGCGGACTTCATCCCCTCGGGCAGGGCGTTGGATGTCACTTCGGATGTCTTCGCCGCCATCAGCGTCGCCACCTCGTGGGGCGACAGATTATCGAGACACAGCATCCGCTGGGTGCCGTCCAGGTCGATCATGCGGGTGAGGTTGGATGAGTCCGCCAAGACCGCCGCCGCCTGTTCCAGCGGCGCCCAGTCTGTGCGCTCCACCCACGACCACTTGAGGGAGTAATACGACGTGGGTTTGAGCACGCCGGTTTCGTCCGGTTTCTGGCCCGTGTGGCGGACGAATTCGGGGACGAAAATGCCCGTGGCGGGCTCGACGCCCCGCGCCTGGACGGACGCCACCAGCCGGTTGAAATCACTCAGGGAACGGCTCTTGATGTACGTCACCATCACGACCCCCTGGGGCAGTTCGCCAGACTCGGCGACGAACCAGATTTGCCCCCACAGGGCGTTTTGGGTCTGCCCCAAATCTCCGAAGAATTTCGAGAACTTGAGGATGGTCATCGACACCTTGGAGCCGTATTCCTCATCGCCAATCATCCACTTGCCCGACTGGCAATTATTGCGGGCAGCCAGCGGCATCTCGGGGATGAGAATTTCGTTTTCATTCTTGCGCCCGAAGACGTTCAGTTCGACCGATTCGCCGTTCGCTTGCGCTTTTGTCGCCATGACTTTCACCTCTGATTTCGATTCATTTTTTCGTTGCGGGGGAGTCGATTTCCCCCTCCATTTGTACGGCGTAGCATCCTTTGCTTTTCTGTTGTGTTCTCCCAAAAAAATCCCCGCGATGGGGGAGGTGGGAAAGTGGAGGATGCTCACCGGCGATGCCGTCTCGGTCAGCGGTTTCGGTGCGCTTCGATAATCCGCCGCAGTTCGGCTTTCTTCATCTTGTACCAACCCTTGGGTCGCGGGGTCATGCCCTTGGCGATATGCCGCAGTTGGTCGAGGGTCAGGTCATCCAACTCAATCGCGGCACTGCCGACGCTCTGGAACCGGCGGGTGGGTTTGGGCGGTGCATCGGGGTCGTCGGAGTCGGGGTCGTCGTCGGGGTCTGCGGGGTCGTCGGCTTCTACGGCTTGCACCTCCACCTCGTCCGCATTCACGTCAACGCCCTCGTCTGTTTCACCGTCAGCCGCACCGTCTGTTTCACCACCGGGGAGGTCGGGTTCGTCCGGGTCGTCCGCCGCTGTTTCGTCCGCGTCCGCCTCGGGCAGGTGGGCGATGGTGTGCCCCTCGAACAGGCTGAGGACGACCGCCCGGTAGGCGTCGAGTTCCTCGGGACACACTTCGCGGACGGTGGCGATCGCCTGCTGCATCAACGCCGCGGCGCTCTCCATCTTCGACTCGCAGCTCCCGATCCGCTGCATGAAAGCTTGGATCTGCCGCTGTTGTTCTTGCAACTGTTCGATTTGCCCTTGAATGGCGTCGAACTGGCTCTGCTGTCGGGCCAACAAGTCGTTCAATAACATCGCAATTTTCTCCTGCATCAATCTCCGAAGTTCGCACGGCGTAGCCAGAAAAAAAGCGACCGCCCCCCGGAGGAAGCGAGTCGCGTCATTCACTGTACCTATGTTGGGGATTTTCCCCTCGACCCGAACGGCGTCAGCGGTTCCCCCGGTCCGTCTCGAACAGGGTCGCGATCGCCGACACGATATCCCGGAAGGCGCGGGTGGGGACGGTCAGCTTCAGGGTCGCCTCGGTGCCGTAGTAGTTGAAGTCGAGGTCGCACCGCCAGGGACAGTCGCGGGGGAATCGCCACGCCAGCTCCAGTTTGGGGACGCCGCAGTATTGGGTGTCCGACGTTTCCACCAGGTACAGCCCGTCCGCGTAACCCGCCCGCTCGACGGTCGCCTCGTTGCTGGCAATTTTCTGCTGCCGCGCCGCCTGGATTTTCACCGTCATCGCCCGCTTGTCTTCGATGCACCCGTCCACCATCCGCTGGATTTGCTTGGCGACGGACAGCGGGTCGCGACCGATGGCGTAGGTGGCGGTCTTCTGCGGCCCCTCGTCGTCGCGGCGGCGGTAGCTCCAGAAGCGGACGGTTTCGGTCGCCGGGGAGTAATGGTCGGTGAATTGGCTCACCACCTCGACGGTTCGCCCGCCCGACTGGATGTTGTCGTAACGGACGACGGGCAGGGTGATGAAACTGCCGTACCACTGGCAGACGACCCGCCGCTTCCGCCCGTCCACCTCGAACCGCAGTTCGCAGTCCGTGCCATCGATGTGGGCTTTCGCCACCAACCAGTGCGATCGCTCCGACAGTTCGGATGTCCAGGTGCAGCCGTACAGTTCCGCCAGGTGGGTCAGCACCGGCGATACCGCCGCCGTCAGCCGCTCGGTCCGCTGCCGTTCCTCCAACTCCATCCGCTCGGCGAAAGTCAGTTGGGATTGGGTTCGTTCCGTTTCTGCGCTCATCTTTGATGGCTCCGAATTCTTCTCGACCCGCACGGCGTAGCCCCTCACGGCATCCGGAAGCAGGGGAGGCTCCCACCCGCAGGCGGAAGCGTTCCCCTAGAACGTCGGTTCCCCTAGAACGTCAGTCCAACCGCCCGATGAGTTTCACCTCGACGGACGAGCCGGTGTTGCCGTAGTCGTAGAGTCGGCAGCGGTAATCGCCCGAGCCGAGTTTGTCGCCCTTGCACTGGTCGGGGAACTCACCGATGGGCGTCTCGCCCACGAACAGCTTCTGTCCCCGCACCGTCAGCGTCGCCACCTGCCCGGTCAGCGGATGCCCTGCGTACACGCTGCGGTTCTTCCCGGCGAACCAGACCGTCTCCACCGGACGCCGGATGCGATCGCCGATGATGTCCGGGAACAGGTTGAACACCAGGCTGGCTTTCTCCACGCGATCGCCCCACACGCCGCGATTGTCCCTGTCCGCTTCGTACCGCTTCGGGTTGTGCTGGAGCTGCCACAGGGCGGTGCAGGCCTCGAAGCGGTCGCCCTCCCCTTCGGGACACTTGCACCGCAGGGTTTCCACCAGGATGCCGATGGCTTCCGACAGCCGCCTCGGACTCTCGCCGTACTTCTCTTTGATGGCGCGGATCTTCGCGTGGTACTCGTCGAGCACCGCCAGCGCCCACCCGTCCCACCGCGGCGATCGCTCCGACGGAAACAGGTACCGCCAGTGCTTGTTGGGCGAAACGTAGGGCTGGCACTCGCTCCAGGCCTTCGATACCGCGTCGGCGAGGACGTGGTAGCCCGCTTGTTCTAGGGGAAAGCGCCCGGGTTCGGTGAGGAAGAGTTGGTCGTTGCGCTTCTGGTCGAACAGGGCGACGGGGTGGGCTTTCTGCCAGACGGCGCACTCTTTCTCCAGGGTCGGGTAGATGTCCGCGAAGCGGGTGGCGGACTTGGGCGAATCCACTTCAATCTGGAGGGCGTCGAACAATCGGTCGAGCAGCCGGTGCCGGTCGGGTCGCTTGCTGGCTTCCACCACCCCGATCCACGTCGCCACCAACCCGATGGAGTCCGACGCCTGGGCGTTGACGATCGCTTCGATGCTGCCGGTGTAGGGAACCTTTTCCCGCTTCACCACGGGCGGATGCTTCGGCTCCTCGCCGGCCCAGCGCACTTCCGCCGCGATGTGGGGGATATCCTCGGCGCGGGAGAATACCAGCGCGTCCCCGTCGAAATCGCATTGGTGGTTGGTCATGGCGATGTCCGGGTGGATGGCGCAGCAGCCGTTGAGGGTGTCGGGTCGGTGTACGTTCCGATACTTGCGGATGCCGTCCGAGTTGACGATGGGGTACCGCGTCACCACCAACACCTGACCCTCGGCGACGCCGTTGATGCTCACCTCGTCCGGCGCCAGGGTGCGGTCGGGTTGTGCCATCGCCGATTGGTGGCGGTGCGCCCCCCCGTAGGCCAGCCGCTTCCACTCCCGCCGCAGTTGCTTGAGCGCCCACTCCAGGCATTTGCGGTGGGTCGAGAGCCGTCCGTATTTGTCCCCCGCCAGCAGTTGTGCCATCCGATCCGGTGGCGTCCCGGCGATTTCCGCCCGTTTGATGCCGCGATCGCACATCTGGGCGATCAGGTTCCGCTGATCGGATTGCAGTGCCTTGAGGCGATCGCATTCGAGCAAAACGCCGGGGAGTAAGTCCGCCGCGATCGCCTCTTTGCTGAACCAAATGTTGAACTGCCAGGAGTTGGAACAATCACTGATGCGGCTGTTCATCTTGTTGCCGATTGCCACCCGGGGCAGGTGGTATTCGCCGCATTCGATGTCATTGCCCTTGATGCTGCTCCTGTCCAACACGATGTCCCAGGTCAAGCCGTCTATCGGCGCGAGAGTTCCTTTGGCCAGGAAACTCTTTCCCGGTCCGTTGAATGTCAGCAGGTTGGTGTCATCCGGCAGCCAATCCTGGAGCCACACCATGCGGAACTGGAAGGCGCGATCGCCCCGGCCGTCGATGGCTCCCAACAATCGCGGGTGGATGAACCCCCGGCAGTCGTCGGTTCCCCAGCCCCGATATTCGGACGCTGTGAAGTCCACCACCTTGATTCGCACGGACTCGTACAGGTGGGCGGCGAAGGTCTGGGAAGTCAACAGGGAGCCGTACCGGGCGCAGTCGGGTTTGTCGGCAAACAATGCTTGGACTTGTGGCAACCTGACGTCATTCACCTTCATGAAGTAGGCGGTGGTGCCGCTGCTGAATGCCAGTGCCCACCCTTTCATCCGCAGTTTCACCGACTCGTTGGGGATGAGTTTGATGCCCCGGAGGTCTTTGTGGATGCCGGGGAATATCGTGCTGAGAATGTTGCGGGGAAATTCTTCGTTCGTCCACTCGGAAATGGCGGACTCGAATACTCGAATTTTATCCATAATGAAGCGAGGGGGAGCCATGAGACTCCCCGACAATATGGGCAATTAATGTGGGTTGAATGGCGGTTTATTTACCCGGTGATTACCCGGCGAGAACGCCGAAGTCCAGGTCGAGGGTCGAGGCGACTTCGAGGATGATGGGTTCCTCCTCGCGCCGGATGTGGGGCGCGTCGATGCGGCACAGCCCGACCGCCTTCTCGCCGTTTTCGTACTGTTGAACGTCCCGACTTTCCCACGGGAAATAGATGATGCCTTTGTGTGACGCGGCGTTCACCCGCTGCAACTCGCGGTAGGTGTCGTTCGGGTCGGGGACGAACAGTTTGCAACTGCCGTGAATCCACATCGAAACCCGCTTGCACTGCTGGCGTGCCGCAATATTTCCGAGGGTGTGAATCGCCCACTCGGTCGCTTCGATATCATCCGCGTCTCGGGGGAATTCCTCCGCCGCCAGGATGAGCAGCCATTCGCGGTACGCTTTCATCCGGGTTTTCCCGTAGAACGGATTGCCCAGCGGATTCGGGCGGGAACAGTCGAACCGGTACACCGGCTGGGTGAGTTTCTGTCCTTTGAATCGCGGCAGTTGGCTTGCCAGTTTGATGTCGATGGGGTACATTGTTCCTACTTCTCCGAAAACGAAATGTGCGACGAAACAACCCCCACAGATGGCCGTCTGCGGGGGCGTTTGATTGGATGGAATGGTTGGGATTTCTCCTCAATTGGAACGGCGTCAGCCGTCTGTTTCTCGGTTGCAGGCGAGTTCCCGTTCGAGTCCGCCGTTTGCCAGCCACAGCAGCGCCGCCTTCACCACGTCGCCGTGGCATCGTGCGGGTTTGCAGTAGCAGCACAGTTCGACCGGCACGTTCTCCTTCGCCACCTCCAGGATCGTGCGGAGCATATAGAGGATCTGCCGATCGCCCGCCAGGATGCGCCCTTTCAGGTGGCGGTGGTATTTGGCGACCACCTCATCCCGGGAGCCGTCCTCGCCGATGCGGTACGGATTCTGCAGGGGGGACGCAGCCAGCCCCAGGCGTCGGTTCTCACGGCCGATGTAGATTTTCCCCTCGCCCGTCCAGCCGTCCACCTTGCCGTTGACGACGGTAATCTTCTCGTGCAGGGGGGCGAACTTCGCGTAGGCGCGATACAGGCAATTCACGAACGGCGATCGCAGCCCCTCCCCTTCCCAGCGTCCGGGTTCTCCGTTGCGGTGGCGGACGATGTGGGTACACCGCCGCAGCCACGCCAACCCACCCCGGTCGGCGATCGCATCTTTGAGCCTCGGGTGCTGGTGCAGTTTGGCGGTGAGAATCTCCACCATCAGTTGTTGGTCTTTATCGAAGTCGAGGCTTTTCAAATCCTGGTAGGCTTCCTCCGCGTCCGCGTACCAGTTCCCCCGCAGTTCGACGGGGTACTTGTGTTTGATGCTGCCCTTCTTCAAAGCCAGTCGGGTGGGGTTGGTGAGGGCGCCGCCGAGCCCTCGGGTGCCGGAATAAATGTTGATGGGTCTGTGCATTTTCAACTCCGTAATACTCCTCAATTCGTAGGGCGTTAGCCGCCGATAAAAATGGGGAGGGCGAAGCCTCCCCGACACCATCCCCCGCGCCAGCGGTGGCGGTTCAATTCAGTTGCGATCGGGCAATTTGCACCAGCGACCGTCCACGTCTCGGAAGATGCGACCGACAACTTCCCAGTCGCCGCCGCCCAAGCCGCAGCCCATGCCGTAGGGCAGGTGGATGGGTCCGAGTTCCCCCCGTTCCTGCCTCAGTTTCAGTTTGAGCGCGATCGCCCGCAGCGCTTCGTAGTCGGTGTTGACGTTGGTGCGGCTGTGGGAGATATTGAACTGGCCGAATAAGTTGAGCACCAGCAGTTTCCGGCTTTCGTCCGCCCACACGGGCTGCACGGTTCCCAACAGTAAGCCGGGGTACGGTCTGTGGCGATCGCAGTATTTGCTGTACTGCCGGTAAACCCTCGGATACTTCCGTTTGATTTGCAGGGCGATTCCGGCGCCCATGAAGCCGAGGCAGTTGGTCTGGTGTCCGATGATTCCTGCGGTGATGTCGAGTAGATTTTGGTCGATAATTTCCATTGCCGTGAGAGAATGAAAGTCCCTGATATATGTGATGGGATGTCGGCTGACACCCCATCTTTTCTATGCGTCCGAGGGGCGGTACGGTTTGCAGCCGGGGAGTTGCCCCGACCGGATCAGCGGTATTTGTCCTTCAGCGTCCACAGGTTGATGCTGTAGCGATCGCGATCCTTGCCGAGCGTCGCGTGGGGGTTCTTGGAGTCGATGCGGTAGATAATTTCGAGCATGATGGGTATCGTCAATTGAAGGGTGAAGGTGGGTCATTAAAAAAAGGGAAAGCCCCGCCGAGAGGCAGGGCTTAGGGGTCAAGTTTGTCAATCTTCGACCATGAACGATTCAAAAGCAAAGCCGAAATTCTTGCCGTACTTATATCGTTCGTTGATGTAGGATGGTTGCGTCTCACTAACTGTGATGGCAAATTTCTCACCGGCTTGCACCAATCGCTCGAACTGCTTGCCTGGTTTGCGGACTTTGTGACCTGTGAGAACCCCGGTCAACTTTTGCTCTTGGTTGCCAACCAGCACAAGTTTCAATCCGGCTTTGCAAGCGAGGGCTGCCATCTCGATCGCTCTCGCATCCTGCCTGATGTCAAACACGAGTGTCTTATCTTTGACAAACTTGACATAATCGGCGAAGTCTTCCCAATCTTCCGCTGACCAGTTGTCGGGGTTTACACAATCATCGATCTTGACGAGCAAGAAGTCCGTGTATTGATAGAACCTGATCCAACTATTTAACTGATATTGGCGGTAATATTCCATGAGTTATTTCCAGTTTAGTTGACTGTGAAAACGCTACGGTCTAGGTGAGAAATCCCCCAATCCCCTCTTCGCGCCAGCGTCGGTCAGTTGTCTTCGAGGGCGGGGGGAACTGCGTCGGTGCGATCGCGGATCGCACCTATCGCTTTCGGTCGGTCACGCTTCCACGGGGACGCGCACTCGGGCGTAATCCTGCTCGTAGGAAACGGCGAGGAAGATGCCGAGTTTGTAGCCGACCAACTTCTGGAACCGCACCAGGTCGGACGGCTCGGCGAAGAACACATCGACGCAATAGCCGGTATAGGAATGGGTCGATTTGCGGGGTGTCGATGCGATCGCGATGGCGTTGTGGTACTTGGACGCGCCGAGGATTTCTGAGTAGTTCATGGCGGATAACTCCGTTCGGATAGAGGACAGTGAATGGCGATCGACGGCGATCGATTGAGAGGAGAAAACCCCGGCGGACGGGCCGGGGCTGATGATGTTAGAACTCCAGGTCTTCGAGGTCGTCATCGTCGAGGCGGTGCAGCATCTCCAGTTCTTCCGGAGTGAGCGGGTTCTCGACGATGGTGGGCAGGAAATTCAATCCCAACATCTGCTGGAGGCGGCGTTCCAACTCGGCTTTCGCTTCCGGGTCGGTCTGCCAGGTCGCTTCCAGGTATTC
Organism: Lyngbya sp. CCY1209; assembly: GCF_035615495.1. GTDB lineage: Bacteria > Cyanobacteriota > Cyanobacteriia > Cyanobacteriales > Microcoleaceae > Limnospira. The sequence goes on from NZ_JAJENU010000395.1 coordinate 13,140, forward strand.
AACGGGCATTTGCGAGTAATCTTTCATGGGGTATTCTCCAATTCAATTGATGGGAAAGGGGACGGCTCACCGGAGGGCAAACCATCCCAAACTCCCTCCTTCGCGCCAGCGTCGGCCGCTGACGGATGGAGGAGAGATGAATTTAAAAAAAAGAAACCCCGCCGGGGGGCGGGGCTGGGAAATCAATCGATGACGCAGCAGTAACCGAACCGTTCGATCGCCGAGATGAGGCAATTTAAAGAGGGCAAAAGGCTGTCACCGTTAAAGGAGCCGTAGAAAACGCGGCCGTCTTGCGAGGCTTCTTGGTCGAACTCACCATTTTCGATGAGCGTTTTCACTTGCTCAAGAGCTTCAAGGTGCGTCGCGTCGAGTTCGACGGGAGTTGCCGACTCTTGAGTGAGAGGGCGAACAATATATCGCCAAAGGAATTTATCTTGAATCACGGTTTCGTTCATGTTTCTCCAAAGTGAGTGAGCAAAAGAATAGGCAGTTTAACGTCATGCCTGGGACAAGCCTCTATGTAGGGCAATTGACCGAATTATTCGGGGTCGGAATACAGCGAATCCAAGAACGCTTCGGGGACGTGTCGTGCGATGTATTCGTCGCGTTGCGTCAGTTGTACGTTGGCGATGCGGCCGATGAAGGAATCGCGATCGCAACCTACGACGAATTGCTCCAATTGCTCGAAGCGCATCAATCCGAAGGCGAATTGCGCGATCGCTCCGACGGCGATCCGGGTACGGAAGAGAATGGACTCGGCGATCGATTCGATAACGAACATGATTGTTGTCTCCAATCAGAATGTGAAATGGGACTGCCCATCCGGTCGGACGGACAATCCCGAAACCTCTTCTTCGCGCCAGCGTCAGTGAGTGACGGATGGGGGACATTACCAGGTGAGGACGACGGCAATCGGTTCCCCCTCGATGAAGCCCAGCGCCTCGCGATCGCCCCGGTGGGCGGCGGCGAACTCCCAGGCGATCCGCGAAGCGCACCTATCGCCCAGGACTGAGCGGCGGCGGCGGACTCGAACCGCAGGTGGATGAGGACGATATCCCCCGCATGATTTTCGGTGGCGCGGCAGTCCCCGACTCCGGCGACGAAGGCGTCGCGGTCGAAATCTTCGAGCAACGGTTCGAGTAAATTTAAAATGCGTTCCGTCGTTCTTTTCTCCACCATTGACGGATGATTTGCGGATGAGAAATGGGTCGGAATGACGGTTAAAAAAAAAGGGACGGCCCGCCCGCAGGCGAACCATCCCAACTGTTTTCTGTCGCGGACTAACCGACCTCTTGATGGGGCAGAACTTGGTACATCCGCAGGTTTGCCGGGTCGCAATAGATCGTGTGGAGTCCCCGAGAGCTGCTGTACTGCAACTGCCGGTAGGTGCCGCCCTGCCGCCCGTGAGTGCCCAGGTACACGCCCAGGCACATCGACGCGCGATCGGCCATCCACTCGTTGCGGCGGGTCAGCTTCTCGATGGAGTAGCCGCCGTCGGATACCAGGCACACCTTGCAGCGATCGCTCCGCTTCATCCGCTTCACCAACGCCGCGTACTCGTCCTGCGTCGAGCGGGGCCACTTCTGCCAGTGAGTGGGGAACGGCACCGCGCCCACCAGGTACAGGTCGGCTCCCCCGTCGATTAGATCCATGACGTACTTCGCCGCCGTCAGATCGACGCCGCAGGCCATGCCGCTGACGAACACTTTGATGCCGCGCTCCGTGGCGTATTCCACCAACCATTCGACGCACTCCCGGACTTCCAGGTGGAGGCGCCCGATGTGCTGGGGTCGGTGCCCGGTGAAGTGGGCGGTGACGGCTTTATCTTTGGGAAAGGTCACGGTATTTCTCCTCGTGTGATGTGCGATTTATGGGTAAAAAAAAAGGAAAGCCCCGCCACAAAGGACGGGGCAATCGGTCGAAGTTTATGCGTAATAGTCGGGGTACTGCTCCCAGGCGAACAGCGTCCATTCGACGATCTCTTCATCCATATGGAAATAGGGACAGTCTTGGCACTGATTCAGCCCGAGTTTGCAGTGACCTTCGTGTTCGGTCGGGTCGAAGTCTTCCACGCAGAAGAGGCAATCGAGATCGAGCTTGCCTTCACCGATGGGCTTGCGTTTGAGCAAGTAGTCGTTCTTCTGTTGTTTGGTCAACATGAGCTTTACCTGAATGACAACAATGGAAAGGGACTGCCCACCCAAACGGCGGACAATCCCAAATCCCCCTCTTCGCGCCAGCGCCGACACTTTCGAGGGGGCGGGGATATCAACGATTAACGGCAGGACAGGATGCAGCGCAATTCACAACTGGCGAACCCCTCAATCCCGTTCGGTTTGTTGTCGGTGCGGATGCCGATCGGCTCGAAGTCGTTCACTTCACACCAGCGATCGCGATCGTCGGTAGTGTCGAAGTGCAGGTGGACTTCTGCGAGGGTACCGTCGGGCAGAATCGTCAATTCATAATGGGCGATGCCGCAGTCGATTCCTTCCAACAAACTGGCATCGGTGTGGTCGGTCAATTCGTCGATTAATGTCATGATTTGAGACTCCACATTTGTGATGGTGAATGCGTAAAAAAAGAACCCCCGACAGACGAGCCGGGGGCGCGATGATTTTTCAATTCTAGGAGGGAACGTTCATCTGAGAGGCAGTCCAACGAGCGGCACGAATCATCATTTCTGCAAATTCGCGATCGCCCGTATAGATGACCTTGATGGTATCGCCATTGAAATCGCGCAACGCCAACTCAGCAACTTCCGACAAGCCACGACCGGAAATCTTTTGCCAAATAAACATCACATTCTGACAGTCTTTATCCCACAAAAATCGCTGAAAGTGGTAACTATGCATAGACTTCCAGAGCTGTTCGCGGTACTCTTTCAGCGTTTGCCCCTCGACTAAGTAAACACTGCGACCGAGAATGCGGAATTCGGGGCAGTATCCCGGACCAATGTGATAAGTGTTCTTACTGATCTGCCAGCTCACTTTCTCGGTGTTGTACTGGTTGATATCGAACGGTTCGAGAATAATCATCTGCGTCTCCAAAAAACAACCGCAAACCCCCTCTTCGCGCCAGCGTCGATCCGTTTTAATGCTGACGCGGTGCGGTCGGCGGGGGAAAGGTGGGGTGCGATCGCGACAGTGCGTCCACCACGAAAAGAAACCTCGTGAATGCGGTGTATCGTCGAGGTAAACCGATATCGGAGAGATGATGACATGGAAAGGGAAAGTCATGGAGGGGCCAGGGACGCGATCGTATTCGTGCCGGGATTTGACGCGAAGGAGAAGGACTATTACATCGACCGCTACCTGGCATTGGGGTTGGCCAATCGACTCGAAGACCGGCGGGCGTACATGGAGCCGGAGCCGGTCAAGATCGCGGGGCTATCGGGCCGTCGGTTCACATTTGAATCCCAGGGCGGGGCGAAGAAGACGGTGGATATCTACGAAATTTATTGGCGGGATTTGGTCGAAGATTTGAACGAGGGAACCATCCGCTACCGCGTATTTCGGGGGATTTACCTGCTGCTCTACTGGCTGTCCGCGTCGTTCAAAATCGGCCGGATGTCGGGGATATTCCTCCTGCAAGTGACCGCCATCCTGGGATTGATCGCGGCTTGGGAGTACGGCACGGTCATCATGGCGATGACGGCGATCGGCACCGACCCGAATGCCCTCGGATTTCAACTGCCGAGTCAGTGGGCTGAGGCGTTGGGGCGGTGGGGGCAGGCGCTGGGCGGGTGGCAGCTTTGGTTGGTGACGAGCGCCCTCCTCAGTTTTCTGCCCATTTCCATCAACGTGCTGATCCACCTGCTCGATTTTATAGTTCGCTACGCCGAGGACGACACGGTGGGGGGGGTGGCGACGCTGCGCGATCGGCTGCGGCACCGGCTGACCGGCGCTCTGGCCGACGTATTCGACTCGGGGGACTACGGCCGGGTGACGGTCATGGCTCACAGTTTGGGGTCGGTGCTGGCGGTCGATTGTCTGGCGGACTACCGGTTCCGCCCCGGGGAGGCGGTGCGGTTCGTGACGCTGGGAACGCCGCTGAAGATGATGGCGGCGATCTCGACGTGGATCAGGGCGGAAGTCGAGAAATGCCTGCACCGCGACGCGATCGCGGAATGGGTCGATTTTTATTCGGATCGGGATTGGCTGTGTACCCGGGTTCCCCTACACCGGGGAGTCCGAAGCGACCGCTTCCGGGCTGAGGCGATTTCGCTGCGGGTATCCCTGGCGCAACAGTTGACGGCGGAATCCCACCGCGCCTACTTCTTCGATCGCGCCGTCCTCGAAACCCTGCTCGACTGATGGGATGGAGCCGCGTCCGGCTTCGTCCTAGTCCGGGCCGGGGTCGATGATCAGCACCTTGTCGATCTGCACGACCGCCCGGATGAAGGCGACCCGATCCGCCAGCGCACCCCCTTCGATGTCGGCGGGGAGTTTTTTGGACCGGTAATATTCGATAAATTGGGCGCGATCGAATCCGGCTTCGCGGATAATCGCCTCGATCTCCTGCTGCCGCTGCTGCGACCACCGTTTAAATTCCCGGAATGACCGTTCGACCTCGAATTCTTTTTCTAAGTCCATCGCCGTCTGCGCTCCTCTCTCCCACCCATGATAGATCGGCGCGATAGGTTTTGCGGATGGGCGGTGGCGATAATTTGTGGGGGAAAATGCCGGCCGTTTTCCCCCGGTTTTGCCGCCCGATTTCCCGCCGCGATCGCCGACATCCGGTCGGGTAAAATATTGCACAATGGAGGTGGCGTTGACCCGGTGCGGGGGGAGGAAAATTCGATGGAAATGCGGACGATGGACGAGGGAAACTGGCACCGAACCTTCAATCAACTCGGCGGCGCGATTGACCCCCAGGTGCAGTTGCGGGGGTTGTTCGAGAAGCCCAAAAGCCACGGCCACCTGCTGGAGATGCTGTCCTTTACCGATGCGAATGTATCGGGCTATTCCGCGTCCGGCAAAACCCAATGGGCGACGTTCAAACAACTGTCGCAACTGCTACCCTGCTTCCCGTTCGACGACAAGGGGAACGTGACTGCGACCGTCGAAAGCTACGATTATTTGACCGAGCATTACACCCTGATTCAATCCATGTTGTGGGCCTGCCCGAAGTGGAAGGTGTGGCCGTTTGAAGCGGACGCGCCCTACCCCCGGCGATACATCTGCACGGGGCAGTACCGGCAATTGATTCTCCGGGAAAATGACCGCCAAATTGTGACGGGCGGACACTGGGCGGTCATCGTCAAAGGGGCGTGATATGCAGTGGAACGGAGATCCAAAATTCAACGTGTCCCCCTTCTGCCGGGACTTGCTGGCGGGGAATGTGGCGGGCATCATCGGCATCCTCGCCAAGGCGCGGGAGGTGATGGCCGGACTGAGTGCCCAGCAGGAAGATGACCCCAACACGCCGGAGCTCGAAGATGAGTTGCTGGCATTGGAGCCGTTCGAGCGCTACGTCGCCACCCTGCCCGACGATGATGAGGAGAAGGTGAGGATTCAAGCCCACACCCGCCGCTTCCTGGAGACGAGCCACTCGGTGAACCGGTACATCAACTCGAAGAAGTACGAGGATGCCGCCGCCCTATCCGGCGCCTACCAGACCTTCGCCCAAATCCTGCGCCGCGTCACGCCGGGGGGGAAGCGGTTGCAGGCGGATATCGAACGGGTGGCAAAAAACCTGAAGGTATCGGATTACTCCACGTCCCTCGACGTCGGGCTGCCGGGGATGCTCGAAATCATCCTCCGCACCTTCACCCGCTGCCCGAGCGATGACCTCATCCCCGCATCCAATATGGCATCGGCGGTGCTGCTCAAAGCCGAACGGGCCGGCGGTGCCCGGGCGATGGCGATCAAAACGGCGGCGTTCTACCACGATCGCCCCATCGACCCAATGGATATGCGATCGCTCCCGACGTTCGAGGCGACCCAGACCGCCCCGGTGTTCACCATCCCCACCGCCCCGAAAATTCCCGGTGTCGTCTTCAATCCCGGCGTCGGCACCATCGTGCCGGCCCCCGGTGACACCCGACTGCCATCCGGCCGGGAGCGGGCATCGTCTCGGGGGTGGGGTTCCTCGTCCCTGGCTCCGTTCGCGATCGCGGCGGTGCTCATCTTCGGGGCGATCGCCCTGAAGCGCAAGTACGATGTGGATCTGAAACTGGCCAGCAAAGTTTACATCTACGGCCGCAACTCGACGGAACCCGGCGACTACAACTGCACCATCTCCCTCGTCGAAACCAGCAAGCGGGAACTGCCGGAGGACGTGCTGGCCCTATCCGCCGACCTGTCGGGCTACGCGGAACTGTACGGCATGGCATTCGACCTGGCGGAGACGCCGCACCTGTGCGTCGATATCAACAGCCGCGAGCAGTTGGAAGATGGACGGGCGACGCAACTGCTGGACGACCTGCGGCGGCAGATGGGCGCCGAACTCGTCGGTGGCATCTGGACGACGAAGCGTCCCCTCTGACGCGATGCGGACGGCGGGAAAAAGATGCCCGCCCGCGCTAATTTGCAGCAAAAAAAAAGGGGCATTTGCCCCCGCTTTGTACTCGCATCATTTCGGCTATTCACCCCAATGAGGAACGCAATTCGACCTCGGTCGATTCAGACTCGCTTTCCGAATTGACCTATCATACCGGCTCGGTGCGATACCGTCAACCCTCGGAAATCTTAAAATATTCGGAGGAGTGGAAGCGCAGAGTTTCGCCTACCTAAACCGCCACCGCTATCCTGGTTCTTATCCTTCCTTTTAGACGGGGGCGGACGACGGATGAAGCGCCTAGAACAAAAGTTTGAAAAAAAGCCGAAATACAAGACCGAGATGGCGGTGTACGACTTCGGCGGCCAGGAGTGGTTGGACTCTACCATCACCTACCACAACAACCTGATCCGCGCCATGCACCCGGAGTTACTCATGGTGGTGGGCGCGGTCGATCCCGGCATCAAACTGGACTCGCAGGTGGAGGCGCTGCTCATCGACCGCATGAGGAAGGGCATTCCCCTCGTCGCCGGCGCTCCCGTCGGCGATCGCAAGTCGCGGCTGTACCTGGACATCGCGGGGTCGGCGCGGACCCACGGCAACTTCATCTTCACGGACGGCAACGTGGGCGAGGTTTACTTCAAGGACAGCATGGGCCGCATCAATTACGGCAGCATACTCTTAACCGAATGCCGGGTCATCCACCATTTCTCGAACCTGCGGATTCTGTGGGTGGACGAGGAAGACCCGGAGGAGCGCCGCAAGATGAAGGGCGGCTCCGGCATCGAACACGACTACAAGGAGGCATTCCTCCCCGGCGACGCCCACGCCAAATGCACCCCCGATTTCGCCCAGGCCATCGGCGCGTCCGACACCCCCATGCAAATCCGGGTCGGCATACCCGGGCGTTACGTCTGGAAGGGAACCGTCACGGCCAACCCCGATCCGGGTGACGATGACCTCGGTACCTGGTGGCTCGAATACGACGGCGATCGCGGCATCGACCTGATTCTGCCCCACAGCGGCGCGAAGGGCCACAAGCCGCCGTCGGGTACGAAGACGGTGGAGGAAACCTACATCGGGGTGGTCAACTACGTCGAGGAGCCGCGGACGGCCAAGGGGAGTCAGATGCTCTGGGCTTGGTTCAGTTGGGAGAGCCTCGAATTGGATATCGTCCCGCCCACCGAGGCAGAGTGCGCGGAAATCGCCGCGGCTTACCATTCTCCGAAGCGGCTCTCGGCGGTGCTGCGGGCGGGCGTGGACGCGGACATCGACTTTTCCGGCAGCGTGGGCGAGGAAGAAGATTTCGAGGGCGACGACGAGGCGGACGATGACCTCTACACCGACCCGCTCCTCGACATCATGGACTCGGACAAGTGGGGCGAACTCCAACACCACCCCTGGATGGCGACCCGCATCCGAGAGCGGCTGGCGCGGCGGTGGCGGCGGCTGGCAATCAACGGCAAGCCCGCCTTCGTATCCGCCATCGGCCTGCCGGACGAGACGCTGATGGACGACACCTTCGCCACCCGCTCGGTGAGTCCGGGCCGCCACCTCATCTTTCGCAACCCCATCCGTCACTGGGGCGACATCAAAACCTGGGTGAATGCCCGCGGCACCAACCCCCATCTGGATATCAACCGGGGTTCCATCTGGTTCAATACCCGGACGGCGGCGCAGATCGGCGGTGACTTTGACGGCGATTGGTACCAGATTGTCGAGGGGAGTCGCTACCCCCGCATCATGGCGGAGGCGCGGCAGCTCGATACCCTCTACGGCACGCCGCCCACCGTCGAGAAGTTCGCCAAAGAGCCCATCACCGGCGACCTCGAACGGGTGGCATTGCGGGCGATGGACAATAAGACCGGCGTGATTTCCAACCTGATCATGCGATCGCAGGCGAACGGGACGCTGAAGTACGCGGTCAAGATTCCGAATATCGACGTGCGGACCGGGCAGAAAACGGGCGGGGAGGCGGAGATGACCGTCATCGCGTTCCTGAGCCAAGAGATGCAGACGGCCGTAGACCGGATGAAAAATAATTTGTACCACAACGAGGTCGGCATCGCCAGGGTGAAGGAAATCGTCGAGGGAGCCGGGGATGCGCCCTGGATCAAAAACAGCATCTACAAGCACCCCGACGCCTACAAGTCGTTCCCCATCCCTGCCGCCGACTCCCAGGGAAATGTGGGCGCCGATTCCGTCTCGAAGATGATCGACGTGGTGAACTCCTACTGGCGCCCCTACACCGACCTGGCTCGCGACCTCGCCCACTACCGGGGCTATTTTCCGACCATCGCCGTGTTCGACCGCCATTGCGAACCCTACACCCGCGATATGGTGAACTTCGCCGTCCGCGCCAACGTCTGGTACGGCCGGCAGATGTCCGAGGCGATGAATCACGGCAAGGGTCCGGGCGGGTCCGACCCCACCCCCTGGATTTACGTCGAGGAGCGCCGCCGCCGCATCCGCGAAGTGCGCGATCGCATCCTTGCCATCAAACAGCAGATGGCCGATCGCATCGGGCAAGCAAAGGACTTGGCGATCGCCATTCGAGCGGCAGCATCCCCGGTGTCGATACCCGACCTGATCGATGAGTGGAACGAGATGGGGGACGCGATCGAGGAGGCGTACCTGGAGCGGGTCAAACAGATCCTCCCGTCCGCCCTCCACCCGCTGCTCGACTTGTTGAACGACACCCCCAAAGCGCTGCGGGATGGACTCTACAGGCAGATTGCCGATGCCTACCGCACCTTTGCCGACACCTGGGGCATTCCGGACGGCACTCCCACCACCGCCTACGACCTGCCCGCCGAACACCGCCGCCGCCTCCAGTCCCTCGCCTTCACCGAACCCGTCGCCGTCATCCCCCACCCGAATGGAGAATTGCCGGGGTTCGAGCCGGGGCTGCGGTTGAAAATCCTGACGCTGCACGACTGGGCCGCGGCTTTCTGGAACGGCATCCACCGGGAGGGAGCGTCGGAGGGGTCCACGGCCGGCATCTGCTTCGTCATGTGGGGCGACGAAATCATCGATCGCTCCGAGGAGGAAACGCCTAACCTGCAGGTCTTCCAGGCGGTGGGTTGCCAGCACAACGACCTGGCTCAAATTATCTGGGGCGAGTACGCCGCGGTGCCGGACCCCAATTCCCAGCAGCATCCGCCCAAAGCCCTGCCGGTCGAAGGCTACCCCCGCAACGTCTACCCCCCCAGCGACGCCATCAAAATTCCCCTCGGCGCCAACTGCAACGTCGGGGTGATGGGCTTGATGGCGGACGGCATCGGCACGGGGACGGGCGTGTACGTCGCCTCGTCCATCGACCGACCCCTGAAGCGGCTCGGTTCGGTATCCCGGGATGCCGACGCCGGCCGACTGCCCGACCTCACCGACACCCTCGGCGGTCCCAACTGTACCTGTCGCCTGTGGACGCAGACGCTGCACCGCCAGGACGGGCAAGTGTACTCCAAAACCGTGGCGGTGGCCTGGGGGTACCGATGAGAGTCAGCGGGAATCGCCCCGGCCTTCTTCGATGAGGTCGGCGAGGCGATCGATGACCCGCATCAAGTTTTCCCGCTCCTCGTTGTCCCGGAGCCGGATTTCTTCAATCAGGTGTTGGTTCTGTTTGAGGACGCTCCAGATCAGGTAGATCGCCACGCCCTGAAGTCCGGCGTCCAGCAGCAGTTGAATCGTGATGTCGTCCACGCGATCGCCTCCGCGTCGGTTATAAAAAAATCCCCCGGTGCGGGGGAATCGGTAGAAGGTAGAAGGTAGGAGAAAGCTGGAAGAAAAGGGAGCGCGGATCAGGCGTAGTTTAGGACATCCGCGTAGGTCGGCAGCAGCGGACTCGACAGGTTCGTCTCTAGATTCGCCCGCAGCCGGTATTGTTTGCCCGAAACTTCGCCGCCGGAGATGCGGATCTTCTGGTCGTACTCATCCGCCGTCGCGCTGGTGTCAAAGGTATTCAGGATGATGGCGGCGTCGATGAGTACCTGGAGGGGACTGACGGTGAATGCGGTCTGGAAGAACGGCGAATCGGACAGCAGGGGATTGCCGCTCAGGTCGATGCCCGCCACGCCCAGGTAGCCGTTGGGTCCCGATTCGTCCGGCGCGGTGATGAGGCTCCGGGGGGCGAGGCTGGAGACAATTGCGGTGACGGTGACATCGCAGATCCGCTCGGACTCCCGGATGCTGATGGGGGACACGCGGGAGGTGCCGGCCGGATATTCGTGGGCATCGTTGAGGGCTTTGGCTGCCGATGCCAAACTTACCCAATCCTTGGCGAATTGTTGGTCGCCGCTCACGCCCAAACTGCCGAAGAATTCTGCCGATGGGAGTCCGCTGCCGGCCATCGCCGACGCCACCGCATCTCTCGTTGCTGCTGCAAGGGTCATATCTTACTCCTGAAGCTCGGAAAATTTAAAATCCGCAATCTCGATATTTAATGATTCCGTAAGTTGCGGATTACAGAAATAGGATACACCAAAAAAAGTGAAAATAGAGTAACCGATTTATTTTCCGTTGCCATGCTTCTCTCGCAAATTGTCATCGACACCGAAATTTTGTCCGTCATCTTGACGCTGGCGAGTTTCTTTATGACCGGGACAATTGGACTCGCCACCGTCGTCTTTCGCCTGTCCCAGCATTACAATAAAACCCTAGGTCGGCTGGAAACTCGGATCAAAAATAATAAGCGGGACATCGACGCCTGCTTTCATATGCAGCGCCGTAATCTGTCCATTTTGCAGGTGCAGATTTCACATCTCCAAGGATTCCTCGAAGAGCGGGACGGCTACTCGATTCAGTCCCTCGATTCCCTCTTTGATACCGACAGCGATCGCGGATGAGATAAGTTCCGCCGATTGTTTCACCGCCTGCGGGTCGCCCGCTTCTTCGCCGGGGCTGTCTTAGCCTCGGTTTTTTTGGCTCTGGATTTCTTTTTCGGAGGCGGTGCGGGATTGAGGGCTTCCCGCCACGGGATGGAGGCTTTGAAGTGGGGGTAATACTGCTCCCGGCTCATGCGAAGTTCCTGGGTATTGGCGACGGGAATCGGCCGGGACGGGCGCAGCCGCTTGGTGAAGGTGCCGAAGCCGACCAGCAGCACTTTCTGGTCTTTTTCCACCGTCTCTTTGACGCAGTTGAGGAAGGTATCCACCACCTCCTTCACGTCCCCTTTGTGCATCTGTAGCTTATCCGATACCACATCGATCAGCTCTGATTGGTTCATGGTCGTTGCAATCACTCGACTCCTTTCAGCATATCGCCACCGCCACCGCAATGGTCCGTTTCGACCGCGATCGCACCAGTCCGAACGCCGGAAATGTCGCATCAAAAATGCGCCGCGATCGCCATTTTGTTCTGGGGGAAAAGGTGTCGGCAAATGGAAAAGATGCGGGCGGGCGCGGGTTTATTTGCCGGGGAAAAGGACGGCTGACGCCATCCGCAAGTCGGAAAATTTATCTGGAGCAGAAGGAGGCAAAATGAAAGCGGACATCGACGCGATGTTTCGGTGGGTCGGGTTCGGCAACGGAAGCTGGTACGACTGGGACAGCCAATGCCGGGTCCGGGTGTGGCGGCGGGCGAAGGGAACCGTCGCGGTGATGAGCGACCTGGACGAGGAGGACACCGGCACCAGCGTCACCAACTCGGTGGAGAATGTCATGACCCTGGTGCGGCGGCAGTTCGAGTTGACCGACCCGATTCAATGGGTGGAACACTACCCGAGGCACAACCGCAGGGCGGAACTGGTGCGGCGGCACGGCTGGGAACGGGCGGAACGGATGATGCGGGGAAACTTCCTCTACCGCGAGGAGTTCGCCCTGGTGACGGCAACCTGGGACGGGCGGCGGTACCGTCACCCCGACTGGGAACACCTGTCCGCAGATGAACTGCTGCACCGCCTCGGCATCGCCATCGACCTCGACCTCGACATGGACGGGTGCGATGCCCTGCCCCTGACCGCCGCTCAGGTTAGGGTGGGCGATCGCGTGGTGGAACGCTGAGTTTCCCCTAGAACCAACGGACGGAATGCGGGGGAGGGCGGTGAACCTTTCCCCCAGAACAGATGGAGGACGAGTGCGCGAACTGACCCGCCCCGGTGACAAGCTGACGCGGTGCGGAACGAGGATAATTCCCCTAGAACAAAAGGAGGACCAGTCATGAAATGCCCAGACTGCGACGGACGGAAGTTGATTCACATTCCCGCAGAACCGGGAGTCCATCAGCGCTATGACATCATCTGCCCCACCTGCGACGGAACCGGGGAGCTACCCGACCCATCCGAGTTTCCCGACCACTGCCCCGCCTGCGGTGAACCCATCCGCGCCGGACAACGGTGGTGCGACGTTCACCGGGGCGCCGCCGATATCGAATCGGAACTCGACGGGTTGTTCTAGGGGAGATGAGTTTCAACAGGCGAAGGGAGGGAGCGGGATGATGGTGAGGGCGGACATCGAGCACGAGGTGGCGATTACCTGGCTCGAAGATGTGGAGGCGTATCCCTGGGTTCGGGTGTGGACGGCGACGCTTCCGAGGCGGCGGGGCATCGCGAAATCGCGGGTGGCGGAACTGAAGCGGGGCGGGAACATCCTGGTCGGGTACGCCGACCTCTCCGACGACGCCCCCGAACCGTCCGAAATCCCCAGGGGAGGCCGGCCTTATTTCTTGAGGCGGGTCTTTGTCGTGGAAAAGGGCGACCGCCTGCACGGCGAGTCGGGAACATTCCCAGCCGAAGCCGTCGCAACCCAGACCATCCGGCCCGGAGTCGAGGGGATTCACCCCAGCCAGCGGTGACGGCAATGGTCGGGTCACTCTTGAAGCGATCGCCAAAATTCTTTCAGAATCCGGTCGGACTTGCCGTCGGCATCGAACCCATCCAGCGATTGTGCCAGCGGGCTCTGGCGCCACAGTCCCCAGTTATTCCTGAGCCACAGTCCCAGATCGAAGTGGGCGGTCGCCGCGAATTCGTTCATCGGCATGGCTTTGATTTCGTCCAGGTACTCGGGGTGCAGCATCGCTTTCAGTTTCGCGATCGCTTCCTCCAAGTTCTCGGGGATGCGGATGTCCCCGGTGTCGGGGTCGATGGGGGGGTCGAGGTGGTATTTGTCGGGGTTCTCGGGTTCGCTCATGGTGATGCTCCCGGCTGCGGATTTTTGCCTCCAGCTTATCCCCGCCCGCCCGCGTCCGATGCCGTCGGTTTACAATTCTTATCCGCCCGTCCGGGGCCGACGCGGTTCTGGGAGAGGGGGGATGGAGGTGCGATCGCGCCGAATGCGGGTCGAGCGTGAATCGAACGGCGATCGCGTCCATCATCTCACCGTAAATTCCGCCGTGTAATCGTAGCCCACATCCGTTTCACTCGAATCTCTCCATTTCTCTCAACCGTGCCGCCTGAGCATTTCGGAAGCGCCGCGCCATTTCCGCCGAAGCCGCCTCCCGTTCCTCTTCGGTGAGCGTCTGTTGCCTCATAAGATATTCCACGGTTTCGTCCATCTGGATCTTGAGTGTCAGCCCGAACTTCATCCCCTTTGCCAGGGCGATACTCCCCAGGTTGTCGGGTTCCGGGGGGATGCCGTAGCCCTCCCGCCCTTTCTCGACACCCAGTAGAAACAGGTCTTGCAGCTCCTTCTTCGTCCAGTCGGTCTTCGTCTGCTGAGGAGCAGGCATCCGGTCAGGGTCGAACTCCTCTACAATCTCTCGGCGGTACGCTTCTGCCTCCTCGAAGTTCTCAAAGTAGTAGTCCTGCGGCTGAGACTTTGGCTTTTTCAGACACCACCGCCCGTCTTGGCTCCATCGGCCAATCACTACCTCGGAGCCATTTTCATCCTTGGCATAGGCGTACTTACGTTTGGTTTGAACGACAAACACTTCCTTAATGCTTAAATCCGGGCTCAAGACGAAAAGCGTCTCCCCCCCATTTAATGTTTTCATCTTCTGTTCTCCACAATACTTTGGCTTCATCCTTTCGTGTGGACGGCGATCAACTGCTTCAAATACTCGAAATTTTCCGGCGCCGTCCCCGGTTTGATGTACCGGACGATCAGCCGCGTCTCCAAAATACGGCGCTGCAATCCCCGACGCAATTGCCCGAACCGCAACCCCTTCAGCTCGGCAAGGTAGTCCAGACAGGTGAGGGGGTAGCCGTCGTCTAGGTAATGTGCGATCGCCCACAGCCGCTTTCGACCGTCCACGATTTTTAAGGGTTGCACCTCGCGGCTGTCGAGCCAGAAATCCTTGATGGGAAGCCGCACCAGGATCGATTCGATTAACAGGGAATTGGTGCAGGTGTCCCACGCCTCCGACCGCTCGATGTCGATCTTCGGAATCAGGTCGGCGATCGCGGGCGTCTGCTCGTCGATACGGATTTGAGTTGGATCGAACATTTAACCTCCGGATAATGCGACGCTCACCTTCACGATTCTTTGCAGTTGTTCCGATTCAAAGCTACGGAGCAATCCGATCGAACCGGGCAGGGCGTCGAAGTGTTCGGTTGCCTTTCTGTGGCGACCGCCGCGATCGCTTCGCCAAGGCGGGGGGGTGTCAATTTCCGCGCCTCCGAGGGGAATCTTTCATCTTGATAGTATAAATCTTCCCGTGCGAACGTTTGGGTGTTAAGAAATGATGGCGCATCGACTGAAAGGCGACTGAGGACACAGCCGCCCCCCTCCCCCCGCACGGAGTCATCCGCTCACGGTCGTTTGTCGGCGTCCGCCGCGATTTCCTTGAGGATCGCCAGGGTATCCTCCAGTTGCGCGGCGGTTTCCTTGATGAGATTCCATTGGGTGAAAGTCAGGGTATCAACCTCGCAGCCCAGTTCTTCGACCGACCCGGCGAGGAGTCCCGCCACATTCTGGATGGCGAGGATGGCTTCGGTTTGTTCCACGGTGGATTGTTGCTGGTTCGAGTTCATGGCTGATTGAATGAGGATTTGACAGGGTGCAGCCGCCCGACGGTCATCGGTTCGACCGCTTCGCAATCGAATTCACCCAGTCCCGTAGGAAGGCAAAGTGGGCTTCGTCGATCTTTTCTTCGGGTGAGTGCGGTGGCAGCTCCCGGATGGATTCGGTGATGACCGCCTCGATCGCATCGCAGACGTGGGAGGGCCAGTGGCCGTGCATCCCCCTGGCCGACGCGATTTTGAAATTTCGGAACAGCGCCTCGGGCGGAATGGATGCGACGGCGTAAACCGGAGTCCGGACGTATGCCCCCGTCTGCAGATTTTCGACGGACACGGGTATCTCGACGCAGAGGAATCCTCGCTCGGGGCTTCCGAAGACGGCGCGGCTGTCGTCGGTCTGTTCGACATCGCCCGGAACTGTCCCCGCCCGCATCCCGTAAAACTCCGCCCACTCGCCGACGCGACCGTGCAGGTGCAGTATCGCCCGGACGATCGCCTCCCAGTTCGGCTCCTTTTCCAGGTCGAGTATCGCCCGATCCCAACGCCACAGGATGATGCGGTACTCCCCGCCATCTGCGGGGAAATCGGGTCTGGGGTGGTGGACGTACAGCGGATATCGGTCTTCGGGATTTTCATTCATGTCGCCTTCCCTCCCGCGATCGCGAGTGAAACTTGGGATTCAACATCCCGTCCGCGAATCCGTATTTGAGCAGCGGGAAGTCGAACTTGTAATCGCTGTCCAGGATGGCGTACTGCCGCGCCGCTTCCACCCTTTCCCCCACGAACTTCCGCTCGAAGACGACTCCGAAGTAGGCGGTTCCGCCTCGATTCGTCCAGGTCGGGTCGATGACTTCGCCGCGATCGTTCACCAACCAGGCGTGAATCAACGCCAGCGGCAGGTTTTCGTGGGTGGCGAACCCCTCGCAGTAGTGCCAGTTGGAGTGCAGCAGCAGCCCCTCGTAGCAGTTTTTGTAGCAGGACTTGGGTTCGCCCGGAATCGGCGCCGGATCGACCCGCTTCTCGAACGGGATGCCGTAGGCGAGAATCAGGGATTCATTGCATTTGTATTGGGCATCAAATCTGCTGTTGGCGGTGGTGCAAAACTCCGCGTGTACTTTCAAGTACGACCGCAATTTTTCCATTTTTTCTGACATGATTTGAGGTTTAATTGTCCTTATTTTGTATCCTGTAAAGGATCGGATTTTTAATTGTAATTAATGTCGCTTTCTGAGTGCGACGCTCACGCCGTTTTGTCCGCGAATGCCCGTCGGTGCCAAGCCAGCGCATCCGCCCTCGGGCAATACCGTTCGTTGTTGGGGAGCCAGAGCCGTCGCCCCCGGAACTGTTTCATGGGCGGGGCGTCGGGCGAATCTTCGTGGAGGGTGTCGGCGACTTCGATGGTGTAGTCGTCGTTGATGGTGAACCAGAAGCTATCGAACGCCCAGTGGTGATTCTTGCAGAGGCACAGGCCGTTGTCAATCCGGTCGTCGCCGAATTGGGCGAACGGCATGATGTGCGCCCCATCGACGATATTTTCCGAGCCGTTCAATATCTGCAACCCGCAGAACGCGCAGCGGTAACCGTAGACGTTGATGACCAATCGGCGGAATGCCGCATCTCGGACGATTCCCCGCTGTTCGTCTTCCCCTTCGACTTCTTCGGGGCTGTACACTTTGCCGCCGGTGGCGCGGAGTTGTTCCTGCAAATTTTCAAAGGCATCGATCTCCAGGGAGTGTTCGACCCGTTGTGTCTGCTCTGCAAACCAGGTTTGGATCAGCGCGGATGTCAGTTGAGTTCTCTGTACGGGATCGAGCAGCATGGCGAACAGTTCCGCGTCCAGGTAGGCGTATGCCACCGCCTGCCTCAACGAGCCGACCGCCCTGACCTTGACCTTCGATTTTTTGGACTCGACGAATTCAAAGCCGGGATTGGCCCTGAAATGCCAAAAGCCCTCCGATCGCAGGTGAAAGAAGGGTAGACCAATTTGAGGGTCGCGCTGGATGTCGAGATCCGTCCACAGGTTCAGGAACGTCGCGATCAACTCCGGCGACAGTTCGATGCGGTTGCGTCGGATCTGCCCCCGGCGGATGAGTTCGATGACCGACAGCAGCAGGACGGGTTTGTTGGGAGCCACGCCCCTCGCCCTGTCTACTCTCAAGCGGGAGAACTTGTTGCTGTAGTAGGAAAGGTCTTTAATCATGAGAGGTCACGTCAATCAGGTCAGGTCAACCCGTGAAAGAATACAGATGCACCCGCAACGCCCTCTACACCCACGACTGTTTGGGCCACGACGATCCGATCGCCAGACAGGGGTACTACGTCAAAGCCCACACCGCCGAGGAAGCCTGGGAGAAAATGGCGATCCGCTTTCCCGAGGAGGTGGATGCGGGGTTCACTGTCCAGGAGTGGGAGGGCTTCGATGTGGAAATCGTCGAAGTCGAGCGGGATGATGAGGGCAACATCATCGAGTAGTGTCGGGTGCGGGAGTGCTGTACGAATCACTTCAGTGTACCCCTGCGCGTTCACTCTGGCTTCGAGAGCAGGGCGCTCAAATCGCCGTCGTCCCCTTCCGGTTTCAGGTACAGGGTGCAGATCCGCTCGACTTCATCGGATGGCACCCGGTTGTCATCACACCAGCGCTTGACGCAGCGATCGCCCATCGTTTCCACCCATTCGTAATCGACGTTGGCGGTGGGAGTCTCCGCTTCGCAGGCGATTTCGTTGAAGGTGGCGACAATCTCAGGTTCGGTGACGCGCCCGGTGTCGGGTTCGTAGAACAGTCCGCGATACTTGCCGTCGTGCAAAAGCAGCAGGTACAGCAACGGTTTTTTGCCGGGGTAAGTTTTGGCACTCACCAGGTCGTCCCGCAGCGATTTGGCATAATCCCGGTTGAGTTGCAACTGCGCCGTGTGCCGGTAGTAGGGGGAGATATCGAGGCTGGCCAGCGCGTCCAAATTCATCTTTGCGGATTCGACGGTGACGGATTCGGATGCCATTTCCGCCATGTCTACCAGCTGCGTGACTTCTGTCGTCAGAACGGGCAGGTCGGTGAGCTTCCGAGATTCCCGGTGGCGGGACATCAGATTGTCCCACCGCTTTTGTATTTCGATCAGGTCGTAGTTGAATGGGCTGTTCTTGTGGGTTTTGGGGAGCGTCGGCACGAAGGTGTAGATGTTGATGGTACGGGGGGAATGCCAAAACCGCAACACCCTCCCGGCCCTCTGAATTGGCCCGATGGGCGTCCAGTCGATATCGTAGTTGACCACCACGGATGCGTCCTGCATATTGACGCCGACTCCGTAGGCATCGGTCGAGATGAAGATGTCGTAGTTTGTTAAATCCGAATCCGGATAGTTCTGGACCCTCCCATTGGCGACGGGCGCAAAATCTCGGATGAGCTTTTCGACATCCCTGCTGTCTTTTGTCTCATATTTGCCCTCCTCGACTTTTTCGATGGTTGCGGCGATTTTTGATTTGGGCAACAAGACTTGAAATTGATTGTAGAGGTAATAGACCGTGGCTCTCCTCTCGCAAAAGATGATGATTTTTTCTCCCGCGTCAATTTTCGCTTTGACGATCCTGGATAATGTGACAACCTTGATATCTTCGCGATCGCCGCCAATTTTTTTCAACTCCTCGATGATGGGAGACAAACATTCCTCCCTGTCTCGCCGAGGAAATTTGAAGCTCATTTTTTTGAGGTCGTAGCTGTTCGCACCCCCCGGCGTATCGACGATACATTCTAAAACGCCCCGGAGTGCCAGGGCGGAACTCGCCCAGGCGACCTTCACCAACCGCTCGAAAAAATGCTTGTGGATGGGAGATTTGGTATTGACTTGGAAGTAGCCCGCCGATATCGCTTCGGTCAAATTGTCGGCGAGAACCAGCGGGAAATTGACCGTGTGGAGGATGACTTCGGGAACGTAGCCTTTATTGTCCCCGAACTCGATGTAGGTGCCGCACTCGTCCCGAATGCCGTAGTATTTGGCGACGTGGGGGGTCGTCAGTTGGCTGACGACGGACAGCTTGATGAAGTCGTCGGTATTTTTGACGGCCCAGGCATTCCGGGTTCGGGTTTCGCTATCGAATAAATGTTGAGATTCGGGGCATTTCTCCAGGAAGTAATAAACCCCATCAGAGCGGGTAGAAGCGGTGTGCGGGAGCAAGTGGAGTTGATTGTTGATGTCTTCTATTTCCTTGGCGTAGGGGGAGCCGGTGAGGAGCAGCACTCTCAGGTCGCCCGTTTCGACAAATTTTCGGAGCCTGACAAAAGCCAGTCGCTCCGGCGGGTTTTTCGTCCGGCTGAATAAATCTTGCTTGAAGCGGTTCCTCAATTCGTGGCTTTCGTCGATGACCAACAGCCAGCGCTGTTGCTTGGATTCTTCCAGAATGTCCTCAAAGTCATTGAGGTTGCTGTCCTTCTTCGCGTTCGTTGCGTCGAACATTTGACGGACGAAATAGGTGCAGGGCAGACTCGCCATCCGCATTTCTTTTTCCCAGTTGGGGCGCACAGCTTTGGGTCCGACGACGCACACATTATCGATCGCGTCCTCTTCTTTCAGGTGCAGGGCGACGTGGACGGCGACGACGGTCTTGCCCAGTCCGGTGGATGCCACCAACATCGACCCCCGAAATTCCCGCAGGTGCCGCAGGGTTTGGGCGATCATATTCACCTGGTAGGAGACGGGTTTCTTGGCATAGCGGGTCTGGGGGGGCTGCACGTCCTCGAAAGCCAGCATGGTTTTCAGGTAGATATCCCAGGGGGAGGCGAATTGCAGCCATTTGCGTAGGATATCGAGCAATTCCCGGGTCAAATCCTGGGCACCGGCGAAATACTCGTCAAACTCGCGGACGAGCGCCGCCACCTCGGCGAAATTCGTGATGACGTTGCCTCCCTCTACCTGCTGCATCAGACCTTTCCCGGTCAGGTTGGACGACGTTTGGATTGCCGCCCGTCCGTCGCAGATGTACAGCTTGTTGTGGTGGTCTGTTGCCCTGGCATCGACAATCTCGAACCGGTCGGACTCGATTTTTTGTACCAGGTCGATGACCGCCTGTCGCCTGTCCCGATCCAATCCCGTCCGCAAATCCCGCATGATTTCCTTGACGAGCGCTTCTCTGGCCCGCTTTTCTCCCGGCTCGTCCAATCCGACGAGGAGGTAAGTTTGTTTCTCTTTGGTATAACGACGGATCAGATTCCACCCCTTGATGGTGAAAAATCCCGTGGCGATGCGAATTTGAGATTTGGCTTTCTCCAGCCCCGAAGTGATATACTCCAGGGATTTGCCGGGCTCAAACCAACTGGAACGCCGTTTTCTGGATGTTTTGGGTTCGCTCATTTTTAAATTGGCTCCGTCGATTAAACTTTATCCGTTTGCTTTCAACTGTGATAGAAATCAGATGATTGTCCGAACTCTTTCCGTTCAACGCCTAATGGCGATCAAAGGATTCTTACTCCATCAGCGCCTGACCTCCTTGCGTTCGTATTTGTGTTCAACGCCTAATGGCGATCAAAGGATTCTTACGCCCATTCCCCATCTTTAAAGGTTTGGGGCAAAAAGTGTTCAACGCCTAATGGCGATCAAAGGATTCTTACCTGGAAGGTACTTTGCACCCTTCCGGTTTCCAAATTGTGTTCAACGCCTAATGGCGATCAAAGGATTCTTACGATATCCCCAGATACTCTCCGTCGCGTCATACTTCGTGTTCAACGCCTAATGGCGATCAAAGGATTCTTACGGCGCTGAATCCAGCACAGTCTCGTTTGCCCAAACGTGTTCAACGCCTAATGGCGATCAAAGGATTCTTACCTAATATATCTGGTGTATTCTCAATAGCAGATTCAAGTGTTCAACGCCTAATGGCGATCAAAGGATTCTTACTCGCGTGGAGTGGAAGCGATCGCCCCGAGAACTGTGTGTTCAACGCCTAATGGCGATCAAAGGATTCTTACCTAGGTCGATCCATTCTTGAGGAACTTTGATTGAGATGTGTTCAACGCCTAATGGCGATCAAAGGATTCTTACCAGGGGCGTGGCTACGACGTGAGCATTGAAAACGGATAGTGTTCAACGCCTAATGGCGATCAAAGGATTCTTACCCCTTTTTGATTTAGAACATTGCTCTTATTTTCATGTGTTCAACGCCTAATGGCGATCAAAGGATTCTTACTACTTCCCCCATAGTGTCATGCAGCAGGCGAGGACAGTGTTCAACGCCTAATGGCGATCAAAGGATTCTTACTCCTTTGAAGTTTGCAAAACTGTTCGACCGACCTGGTGTGTTCAACGCCTAATGGCGATCAAAGGATTCTTACCCTCTCCGAGGAGAAGAAAGCCCGCCGTATCTACACGTGTTCAACGCCTAATGGCGATCAAAGGATTCTTACTATTAGGATTTGTCGAGTCATTGACACTTTCAATTTGTGTTCAACGCCTAATGGCGATCAAAGGATTCTTACGTCCTTTACATCTACCAATATAGGGTATGTCATCTGTGTTCAACGCCTAATGGCGATCAAAGGATTCTTACAACCTCCCGGGCTAGGGGAGGTGTGTGGTCTATTCGTGTTCAACGCCTAATGGCGATCAAAGGATTCTTACACGTTTGAGGCAACATACATAGCGTGACATACTACAAGTGTTCAACGCCTAATGGCGATCAAAGGATTCTTACCTTTCAGAGAATTGGCAGATCCCCGATCACGGAACGTGTTCAACGCCTAATGGCGATCAAAGGATTCTTACCGGGCCATGCCGCCAGGGATCGACAACATCCACCTGGGGTGTTCAACGCCTAATGGCGATCAAAGGATTCTTACATTTGCCGGATTCGGCACCTACGACGGTTACGGCGGGTGTTCAACGCCTAATGGCGATCAAAGGATTCTTACTCGCCGCCCTTGACGCGGAAGACCCCCGGCAGACGGTGTTCAACGCCTAATGGCGATCAAAGGATTCTTACTCGCTCTGGGAAGGTAAAAATCGTAATCAAATTTGTGTTCAACGCCTAATGGCGATCAAAGGATTCTTACGCCGCGGTCTGAAGTGACCTCCAGCGACAGCTTCTCCATCAATTTTACAAGGTACTCGCCACCCAACGGCGATCGCGGAAAAAACTGTCGGTCGATGCGGGTCGGGCAATCTCCGAAAGCTTTGTAGCCGGAGGGTTTCGGGGTTTGACAGGCACTAATCCGCACTTTCGTCGGCCGAAAATGCCTGCCAGGTATGGCGTTCGGCGGTTTTCGGGGCATTTGAGGAGCCGACGTCGGGAGGATCGCGAAAGTCATGCGACAGTCCGACGCCCTACAAGAGTCGGTACGGCAATTCATCCAATGCCCACACTTCGGGGCGGTTGTATTGCGGCAGTTCTCGGACGCATTGGGCGGACAGGCGGATCAGTAGCAGATCGTCTTCCGATGCCAAAATCGATTCGAGCTGCCAGCGCATCTTTTCTCGTTCCCTCGGATTCAACCAGCAGCGGAACATCGAATATTGCAGGCGGGTTCCGTAACCCTGCAAAAGTTGGTAGGCTTTGCGCCAGCGTTTGGGGGAGCGGATGTCGTAGGCGACGATGTACCAGTGGTGCAATTCGGCCATTGTTGCCACCCCCTAGCGGATCGTCAGACGCGCAAAAACGTCGCTTTCGCCGGACCACTCCTTTTCCAGCAGGCGCACTTCCAATTCGAGGAGGCGGCGGTAGGTCAGGGAATATTGGAGGACGGGGTGCTTCCAGCTTTCCGCCTTGCGCCGCTCGTAAATTTCCACGAACTTGCGCCGCCCGCGATCGCTCAACCACACGCGGTTGTCGCAGAGGTCGAAGTCCGTCGTCGCGTCCCACTGGCCGCGGTTGACCGATGCCAGGACGGGCATATCCACCAGCAGGACACGAAAAATTTCCATCAAATCCAGAGCCAGGGGCGATGCCTGCGTCCGGGGCCGGTGGTAAAATCCCAGCGACGGTTCCAAACCGACGGACAGGATCGCCTGGGTCACATCTTTGAGCAGCAAGGCGTAGCCGAAACTCAGGAGGGCGTTGAACCGATCTTTGGGCGGACGGCGGTTGCGGTTCTCGAATTGCAGCAGCGGGGCGTCCGGCGACACCAACCGCGACAATCCCGAAAAATAGAGGGCGGCCAGATTGCCTTCCATTCCCAACAGCGTCTCCGGGGAAGAGGCGGAGCCGACGTTCGCCAACTGCACTTTCATCTGGCGCACGACCGATTCCAAGGGTTCCGACTTCACTTTCAAACCGCGCTTGCCCCGCATCAAAAATTGGCGCTGCCCCCGACCCCGGCAGGCGACCAACCGCTTCGCGAGTTCCAGGCACATGGCGCGATCGCCCAAAGCTTCGTACTGTCGCCGTCGTCGCTGGATGCTGCCGCGCCGAAAGTCCAGGCTTCCGACGTAGCGGCCGCCACCGGAAATCCAGTGAATGCCCACGTCCTGAGCCTGACAGAGGTGCAGCGCCTGGGTGGAAATTTGGGAAAAGCCGTGCAGAACGACCTGGCTCACCTGGCGGACGGCGACCAATTCGACGGAGCGATCGCGTTTCGTTACCTTCAACCGTTCGCCGGTGCGCCCGACCCGAGAGCCCGATTCGAGGACGTGCAGCACTTGGCGGTCATCGTCGGCGGGAAACAACCGTTGGGGCCGTCGGTCGGCATCGGCGACAAACCGCGTCTCCTCGGGCAGGCAAACGGGGGAGAGGGAACAGTTCTGGCAGAGCTTTTCGTTGTCCGCCACCGGGGGGCGCTCCGACGATTCCCGCAGCGATCGCGCCCGTTCGACAGCCCCCTCGACCGCTTTTCGGGCTTCGCCGTCGAAGGGAACTTTCACCAGGGTGTTGTCCCCGTGGTAGCGAATCCGACCTTCCCGGATCGGTCGCTCGGAGACGGTTTCCAACAGGCAGCAGTAGGCGAGAATCTGGAGGCGATCGCTCTCCCAGGCTCGGGGTTGCTTCCGCTCGTCCCGGCACGACCGGCCCTTTTTGTGTTCGTAGGGGATCAGTTCTCCGCTTCGCAGGCGCAGGGCATCGACGCGGCCGCGCAGCCCCAGAGTTTCGTCGGCGACGAACAGATCCTCCCATTCCCCATCTTCGAGCCGTTCGAGTTCGGCGTGGAGGCGCCGCCCTTCAAAGACGGAGCGGTTTTGGACGTAAAGTTCTTCGACTTCTTCGAGGTAAAATAATCGCGGACAGTAAGCCATCGCGTGGAGGGCGCAGACCCGGAGCGTGTCGGAATTGTCGAATCCGTGCATTTTGCTTTCCTCAATTGTTATCGCGGGCGACGGATACGAGCATAAAAAAACAACCCCGAAGCCAGAGTTCGGAGTTGAAAATTTAGAAAAAATGAATGGGGGATAAAATTATCGGTATTTCTTTCGCTGTTTTGATGATGCTTTCGTCGGGGCGACGGGGGCGACGATGGGAACCCAAGACTGTGGGACAAATTCGGCTCCCGATTCAGCCAGGGTAAAGCGCTGAAATATTCCCCGCGTCGTCTGGCGATCGATCCAAACTGGCAAACCGATCAAGCCCCGAGAGTCGCGCACCAACCAGCGCACCGAACCGTCCGCTTCTCGATAGTACCGCACTCCGTTGACCATCGCCCAAGACTCCCCCAAACTCAATCCGCCAAAGCGAGAAATATTCTCGGGATTTGCCAGGGCAATATCGACGCGATCGCCCAACGTCACCGGCGCACTTTCCTCCTCCGAATCAATGCGGATTGCCAGCCGCACGTCCGTCAATATTTCTTGAAAATTCGGCTTGGAAAACTTCGCCGTGCTGTAAACCCCCTGGTGCTGCTTGCTAAATTTATGATGGCGCTGTTTGCGAAGAATGCGCGAAATCGGCACGTCATCACCGATCATGCCGATCGCCAACTTGACGCCGAGATGAGCGTTCAGATCTTCCTCGCCCACCAGCGACAAGAGCAAGCCGTAAACCGTCGAAGGGGGCGGATAGCGATAGGTTTCCTTATAATCCCGCGCAAAACTGCGGGGGAAACTCGTGCAGGGACAGTCCAGATACAGCCAATTGTCCATCAAGCGAAAACCCCCACTTGACTCAGTTGCTCTTTTGCCTGGTCTTTCGCCTGTTTCACGCCCTCGAAAACTCGAACGCCAAGCCCTTTCAAATTTTGACCGTAAGGCGTTTTGGCAATTTTCCCACCGACAAACAACTCGTTTGCGGGAATATCTTCCGCCTGAATCAACCGCTCCAATTCGGGACAGCCGACTTCTTCACCCATGCGTTTGAAACAGCCCATAATCCAAGGACTCGGATCGGAAGTGACGCGGAGGATAATCGATTCGGGACGAAACTCGAATAGGAAACGGGAGTGGTTGCCCCCCACGTGGCGAATTCCAACCAGCGCGTCGAGCAACAACGAGGCGCGTTCCGGCTTTTTCAAATGTTCGGGAGTCAGGGCGATCGTGTATTGATAGGCGGTCAGGTGCATTTGAGTTTGGTGAATTGAAGTTTTACCTTTTTCACCCCCTTTCGACCCAAAAGCAACGTCACCCCAGTACGGATCGAGACTGACGGCGCGACACACTTCCAAACCGCCCCGCCGTTTGACGGTCGCGTTTTTATTGTCCTTATCTTTTTTGGCATCCATGTAGCCAAAAAGGTCGTCGTCGATGAATCGATCGGCGCTGCACGTCTCGTCTTTGAACTCGTACTTGTCGCGATCGGGGTCGAACGTGCGGTTGATTTCATCGGAATGGTGATGTTGGAAATATTCTCGCATCGCCCAACGAATTGCATCCGCGCTCACCGTCGTATATTGGTCGTTTCCCCGCGTAATCGTTTGCAGGGTGGCAAGGGTACTGCCATCACCTTCACCGCGATTGTTGGCGGCGACGGCCGTGGGGGTGACGATGGTTGCAAAAAGATGAATTGACATGGAAAACTCCTTGATTTTTTGCGAAATTAAAGCTTGAAAATTGATCGGGGCGGGGTTGGTTAATCTCCGAGGAGATTCATCTCAAATCCCTCCGAGTCGGACTCGGCTTCACCCGCAGTTTCTCCCGATTCCGATTCCTCCGAAGCGTCTGGAGACTTCTTCTTGTAGGTGGCGATCGCCAGCAATGCCAAATCCCGAGCTTGTCGCCAGTTGCCATCGCTGTGAATCCAACGGGCAATTTCAAGTCCTTGACCTTTGGCGGCGTTGCTCCGAAATCGAGATAGAAACTCGACGAGCGCGGCGGAAAACTGTTGTTTGGTGCTGGGACGCTGCAATCGATAAATTGCCTTATCCGTCACTTGTTCGTAATCCAACAGCCGTCCCTGAGCCTTGGCTCGTAAAATTTCCTCGCGCAGCAAAGTTCTAAATGCGCCTTGTACGGCTTCAAATAAAACTTTTTCATTTTCGGTCAAACTGTCTGTCATGGTAACTAATCCTTCGCGATCGGCTTTGTAGATGTTCTCGGACTTCTGGAACTCAAAAAATCCGCAGTACCAAGGCCGATCTGAAATCAAGTTTTCAGCCAGCCACGGCAAAACCTTTGACGTTGCCAACCAGGTTCGTTGGGTTTCGGTATCGGTAACTTGAACCCGGGGAGGAAATAAAGCCCGCGCCCTCTGGTAGAGTTTTAAGATGTCGGGCTGGGCGCGAATGCGATAAACGGCTTGTTTGAGGTAAGGTTGGTTTCCGTCCCAAACTTGCTTGCCCAGTTGATAGACTTCGCAATATTGGACGCCCATCTGCTGGGCATTGTCGCCAACTTTATCCTCTAGTAAAAACCGCAAACCCGCTTCTCCCGCACCTGTGGCTCGAAATTGTTCGTAAGGTTGTCCCGAGAGATTCCGTCGCCTCCTCACCCACTCGATGAGATGGGTCACTTCCGGAATGGCGAGTGCGGAACGCAATCCCGGCCCGGGTAGTTTGTAGTAGCCACAGGCGAGGGGCAAAAACAGTAAGGCGACGAAACCCGACGGAGATTCTTGATAGGGTCCGCTGATAAAGCATTCGACTAAGCCCGGGAGGTGATGACCTTTCAGGGAAATTGCCGATTTGAATTTCCCCTTGCTGGTAAATGCTTCTTTGAAATCGCGGGTGTAGTAACAGTCGAGGACGGGTCGAAACTCCAGAGTGATTTCCGGTTGTCCGTCTTCGACCAGAAATCGAAGTGGGCGGGTCGTTTTGTCGAGCGATCGCTGTTGGCTGTGTTGAAGTAGCGTTGAGGTAACGCCCTGGGTAAAGGTATAGCGACCTTGGGAATCGAGGTTGAGTGCGGGAACGTTTAGATAGCCGTTTTCGAGTTGGTAGGTACTGCCAAGCAACCAAGTGACGGCATCGCGATCGCTCCCTTCCCAAGACAACCGAACTTCATCTTCGGTCACTTGCCAACTCAACGGCGCGTCGTCGGGAGACAGTGCATCTAAGGCGAGGGCCAATCCGGCTATTCCGGCCCGATGCGGTAGCAGCGTGTTGGGGTCAAAGATTGAAAGAGTTAATTTGGGCATGAAGGGCTAGTCCTTATTGTTCAAAATACACTCTCCAATAGTCCCGTCGTTGGTGAGTGTAAGCGTACTCAACGGTGACCGTTCCACCCTCAAACCCGAGGATTTGATATGGTTTCCCTCGGCGTTTGTAGCTACTCAAGGTACTCGATGACACACTCAAGCGTTTGAGAACAGTGCTTGTATCTAAAGCAAGGGGTTTCCGCGAAGCTTTACTCCGCAACTCCGTGAGTTCGCTGGCGACGCTATCGAAAAGGGTTAACTGTTGAAGGCTCATCTTTGTTTCCTCGTGGTGTGGGAAATATTAATCGCTACCGTAACACGGCTGTCGAAAAAAACAAGCGTTAGGTTCCAATAGCCACATCATCAATTTTTGCCGCCGACATACAGTCGTCACCCACACCACAAGGCGCACCGACCATTGTAGCCAGTGCGCCTTGCAAACTAGCGCCTTTTGGCGATCTACGATCGACTCGGTTACTCCAAGGAGCCAAGAGCCAGTGTCCAACGCTTGCAAGAGCGCGTCGCGTCCAACGCTCTGAGTAGCGATCGAAGGATTGAGGGAACATGAAGGATGTCCCCTCACTTAGCATATTAAGATATTTCATCAGGCTTGTAGGCTCCTTTTGTCGAACAGTACCGCCATTCTGCCGAGGGGGCGATGGGATAGCCCTTGAACCGCGCCCATCGGCTCACTTGCTTGGTCGGTGTTACCAATGGGACGGTATAAAGATTGAGTCGGGTTCGATCCTGCTGGAACTGCTCTCGGTTTTGTTCGAGTAAAGCCGTCACGGTAACGCCTTCCTGTCGTAAGTTGCCGGGATAGGTTCGCCATTCTCCATCGAGCCAGACCGAATCGCACTCGGGTTTTAGGGGACTTTCCTGTTGTTCGAGCCAGTTAGCCAGATCGGCCTGACTGACATCGCCCGAAAATGCCCGCACCATTTCCCGACCCCGATCGCGTTGAAATTTGCCGTAGGGAAAACGTTTGGTATCCGGATAAAACAGGGCATCCAGCGGACGACCGCAATAGCGGCGGTTCAACCGCCCCAACCGCTGAATCAAACCCGCAGGGTCGGCAATTTGCGACAGGAGCAAGGTAGCGGACAAATCGAGCGACATCTCCGCGACCTGGGTGGCGACCGCCAAAATGGGTTCGGCGCGATCGGGCTTGAACGCATCCACCACGTCCCGATGATGCCGAACTCGGTCTTCGTAGCGAAAGCGGCTGTGATACAGCAGTGCCTTTAATCCGCGTCCTCGCGCCTCTTCATAGACTTTGACCGCCGTATCGACCTGGTTGCAAACCCACAGAACCTTACCCCCCGCCGTCAGTTCGGCTTCCACTCGCTCCCAGTTCGGTTCGTCCGCGTACTGAAATCGATATCGGGGTTGGGTTTCCAACTCTTTCGGCCCTTCGACAATTTTCAGCGGTTCTCCCACCGCCTGCCGGATCGCCTCTAACTGAGATGGTAAAAACGATGCGGACATCAGCAAGACCGGAGCTTTCACTGTTTCGAGAAACCGCAGCAGCGCCCCAAACAGCCTGTTGTCATAGCAGTGAACTTCGTCGAAGACAAAGGCGGCATTGGCGATCGCCGGAAAGGTGTACATCGGACGGCGATGGCATTGCATCAACCCCAAAACGGTATCGACCGTGCAAACTGTAGCCTGGGCGGCGTATTCTTTAAACGATCGCAACTTCATCGCCGCTTCGTTGATCGTTCCATCCCCGACTTCTTCTTCTTCTCCAGTCCTCGCCAGTTCTAAGTCCACATCGGCTCGGGAGTGACTTAAAACCGACTTCAACTCGTCCTGCACATAGTCGAGAAACCCTTCCGTGCTGGTCCCCGTGGTAGGGTAGCAGAAAAACAATTTGCGTCCGACGGCGTGGCGTTTCGCCCAGTAGTAAGCCCCGACGGTTTTTCCCGTACCGCATCCGGCCCGAGCCAATCCGACTCGTTCCGTGATGTTGCCGAGATCCCGCTGAAACTGCCGTGGTTTGCTGCCCTGCAAGCGCGACCGAATCACGCGGTTCAGGTCGCCTTCAGCCAGGGTGCAGTTGAGGGCATCTCTGACCCATCGATCGAGGTCGATATCGCCACCGGCACTCGCCGAACCGATCGAATCTCCCGCCACGAGCAAGGCTTTTAATAAGGCTGTCAATACGGGGGCAGGTTCCCACTTTAAAAAGCCATCCCGCAAAATTTCTGTCCGTTGATCCTTCAGACGAGAAAGCGACCATTCCAAAGCGGGCTTTCGAGACAGTTTGAGTTGGGCGGGACAGCCCATTTGACACACCCCAAATTTCAGCAAACTTTTGAAGTCGCAATGGTCGAAATAAAATCGAATGCGATCGTCGCCACAGCCCCAGCGAATTTCGCCGAGATCGTTGGTTTTCGCACCTCCTTTCCCCCCCAACTTGAGATGATGACCTCCCGCAACTGCCAGAGCTGTCATAAAATCGCCGTCGGCTTGCTGCAACCATTCTCGGAATTCCCAAACCAAGAACATTGAGAAAATTTCATGGCGTACCAGTTGGGGATTGACTTTGGGATTGCGTTTGGGTTTCGCTCCGGGCATATCCTTGCGGACAACCCCCTGAAAGTGGTTGTTGGCTTTTCCCCAGTCATGGAAATAAGCGGTCAATCGGGCGGTTTTCATAAATTCGTCGAGACTGCATTCGAGCTGGAATTGCTCGATGAGGCGATCGCCCAGAATGTCTGCCAGCAGCGTTACCGCATTGACCACATCAGCCGTATGGCCGACGAGGCCGTAAGAAGCCTTCCATTTTTGGTCGAAGGATTTCGCCAGCAGGCGATCGGGTTTCAGTTCGGATTTCATTTCAACACTCCTTTACCGGATAAAACCAGCCACAGCCGAAGTGTTTCCGACCTCCCAAGCCACAACATTGCAGTTTGATGGAGTCTTCGTCTTTCAATCCTTCAACGCAGACACCGAAGCCCAAAATATTCTGGTGGCGAACTTGCAGCGCCCGCAGTGCCAAATCCCCATCGGCGTTACTTTCGATGTGAACGGTCGCGTCAATTTCGAGAGATTTCAGCGCCCGTTGACAAGACTCTAAAAAATGTACCGGAGCTTCTTGGCTGTGCCATTCTTTGAGTTTAAAAGTCACGAGTCGCGATCGCAACAGGGGACTGGGTTGGACGAGCGACATTCGCGGTTGAACCAAGCGAACCAGATGACCGCGCACGTCGAGAACCGCGTTTTGCAAACTGCGATACCACTGTTGGACTTGTTCGGCCGGACAGCGCAACCGCAGGCGAGAAGAACGATTGAGGAAAATGGTGCCGTCGCGATCGCCGACTCCCGGAACGCTGCACAGCAACACCTCGGGGGGAAATGTTTTTCCCTCCAATACCGTTTGCTTCAGAGCCGAATAAATCGAATAGCCGTGGTCGGCCGGGAGCGTTTTACCCCTGAGTTGAAATTGAATTTCCAGATAATTCATCGTTCAAATTTTCCAGATTCATTTTGTCGGGACATCGCGTTTGTTTCCTCTCGAAGCATTGCCACCAATTCGGGCGGATGTCTGGCGATCGCCCCCTTGCCGTAGCCGAGTACCCAGCGCTTGATGTCGTTCAAGCCCGCAGCCGTGAAGCGGAGCGCGATCGACCCGTCGGGGCGTTCCTCGATCGTCTGCGTCCCGTGCCAGGTTCGCTCGGTGATGTACGGCGCCGTTTCCGCGTCGAAGTCGATGACGACATCCACCGGTTCGCCGCCCACCTCGTACTGAAAGCTGTCGCGCAGTTTTTCCTTTAAATTGAAGGTCGGGTCGCGCTCGAACGTCTCCTCCAAAACCTTCAGCTCCCGGATGCGATCGACCCGAAAGGAGCGGATTTCTTCCCGCAGGTGGCAGTAGCCCCACAGGTAGGGATTGCTGGCCCGGTAGATGTCCAGGGCGTAGGGATCGACGTACCGCTCCGTGGGGGTCTGCTTCTTGGGCGAAAAATATCGAATCCACACCCGCCGCGATCGCGCATTTGCGTCGAGCAAACGGGTCCAAACGTCCGGGTCGAGGCGAATTTCGCCACCCGCCCGAAAGTGGACGCGCTCCTCCGCCAACTGCTGCAAATCGACCTGAATCGACTCCGGCAGGCGTTCGGCGAGGCGGTCGATCGCCGACTGCAAGACGCCTTGGTAGACCGAACCCGAATAGGATTGCAGCATCCGCGCCCCCAACGTGAGGGCAAACAGTTCGCCCTGAGCCAGCGGCAGGCTGGGCAGACGCCAGGTGGCGTCGGTGTAACGCCAGCCCTCTTTTTTGGAATACCGGAGCGGCGCGTGAAAGCGATCTCGCAGAAAATCCAGGTCGGCCGAGAGGGTGCGCGTGCTGACTTCGCACCGTTGAGCGAGTGTATCAGTTGTTTGCCGTTCCACTCCTCGAATTAAGTTGTCGATGACGAGCAACCGTTCGAGTTGGCGAGATTTGGACATGGACCTTCGATGTAGGGTATGAAATCAGCTTAAAATCCCAACTCTGCAACCAGACTTCAGACTTCGGATTTAATTTGAATGCCCGTCCGCGAAATTCTTCCAAACGATCTCAGGGGAAGAATGCGACGACCGTCGGGCGGTCGGTGGCCCGTCGCATCGCCACCTCGTGAACTCGGCGTTGCCATCAGGGGCGTGGAGCTCCGTTGAGAATGGTTCTGTCGGGAATGCGATCGATATCGGGAGTTTTCGTAGAGGTGCGGACAGGGGCGATGAATTCGGCACTCAAACGGACAGTGCGCCATCGAACGCTCCTCTCGCCGTCCGTCGGAGGGGGGCTGACGGACCGGACAACCTCAAGCATACGCCAGCGTGGATATCGCCAGCCCGGATGTTTTACAATTCTTAATTGATCCGCAAATGCCGGGGCCATTACAATGGGTTTGCGAGTCCCCGCCCGCCACCGTCAAACAGTGGGAAAGGTGGGAAAAGTGGGTTGATTTATCTTTCAAAAATGCGGGAGATTCGGGAGTGCCGCCACCCGCGAAATGCGCCCGCCCGAGCGATCGCGCACTTGCTGCCCCCGCCACCACCATTGAAAAAAGCCCGTCAGCGCGACCCTTTGGAATTGTCGATTTCAATGCCGTCACCCCCGGCGACGCGAATCTTTGCGGGGTGGGGATAATGGAAGCATCCGTCCCAGGTACAGACTCATGTTCGCCGAACTACTCGCCGCCTTCCTCGTCGCCCAAAATCAACAATGCGACCCATCCTACCCGTCCGACATCTACGGGAACCCCATCTGCATCCCCATTAACGTCCGGGACTTGGACTGCGAGGATTTGGAGGAGGCGGGGATGACCCTGCCCATCGTCGTCAGACAACCCGACCCGCACCGGCTGGACGGGGACAAAGACGGCCTGGGCTGCGAGGGGGGGACGCGGTGGGAGTGATGCCGTCCGGCAAGTGGAGCGATCGCCCGCACCGAAACAATTGCCATCCGGCAACCCGAATGGTCGGAGGACGACCGCCAGGGGACTGCTTGTACCTCCCATCTCCATCGTTTCCCGCAGAACAACGGCGGGGGCAAACGTTCGTTCTAGGGGAGAGGGCGCGATCGCGTGCAACTCTGTCGGTCGGGAAATGTCGGTCACTGGCCGTTGCTCAAGCCGGTGATGTCGATGACCTCGTTCAGGTCTGGAATTGACTCGGCGTTCAGCTTGAAGGTCAGAGAATAGGTTTGGAGAGTTTTATTAATCTCACCAATTAAATTTTCGGGGTAGTCAGGTGGCAGTGGGGGATTATCTGTTGTTTGACGACTTGCTGGCAGACCTTTGAGAGCCAGCGCGGTGAACAGATATTCTTCGAGGTTGACATAGGTTTGGTATAGGGTCATGTGCGTCTCCGCATTTTCCTCCAGTTGGAAAACGGTGGTGAAGGACGCGGTAAATAGGGAGACTGTGACGCTGGTGATAAAAATCCCCTTCGTCACGTCACCGACCCCATCCCAACCTTTCCGAATCAAGGTGGAAGCTGCCACCCCCGCTATGACCGTAGCTATGCAGGTCATTGTCGTGAAGATGGTCAGCCAGTAGTACATATCCCGGGCGATTCGCAGGTTGGTGATGGCTCGATTTCTGATGGTATAAATTTGTGCTTTAATTCTTTCCTGATGAAGGGTGCTAAGAATCGCGCTGTCGAGATATTTACTCAGGTCAGGATAAGGAGTTCTCTTGTTGTAGTAAGTGCTGTTGATGGGATTGACGGGAGTTTGCTTGATCCAAAATATTCGCCAGAGTTCGATCCGGGAATAATATATCAAATTGTCTCCCCACCTGTTGCACAGATTTGAGGTGGTATGAGAAATGGTAATGCCGAGAAGGAAATAAAGTAAGGATGTTAGCAGCATCGATGTGGGGAACAATATCAGTCCTAAATTCTGTCTGACGAAAGCTCCAAGTTTAAGGCGATTTTTTACGAACAAGCTAATTCTTTGGAAATCGATGCGATTGAGTTTTTCCGGTGCCTGCGCCGCACCTCCGTCACCGTCGGAATCCGTCATTTTGGGAACCTCCCCATTTGCTGATTAGTCGTGAACTGCCAACTGCGGTCGTCCGCAAGTTCAACTGAGTCAACGGCTCTCAACCGTCGCTTCACTCGCGGTTTGTACCACAATTGGACGAGCGCCATTGCCCCGTCAATCCCGAAGATATCGACGGCGATCGCGCCCGAACGTTCGATTGCAAATCCGTTATAGCCTGCGAAAATCCGAGGCGCACCCATTTGGATACAATTCTTCATCAACTGAGAATGCGACCGTTTAAAGAATAGTTTAGTGATGGCCATTTCTCTGACGAAAATGCGGGTTTTCCCACCGCCGTCACCCGAACGGTTTGCCCCACCACTTCCAGCATTCTTTGTTGAAGGGCGATCGCCACTTGAGGATGAGTTCCCGCTCCAACTTTAGTCGGGCGGTTCGGTCGGTTGGAACGTCCCACCAAAAGCCCGTCCGCACGAATACCTGTAAGCCGCAGTCCCGGTGCAGTTGGATGTAATTGCCGATGTAGGTGCGGCAGTCGTGGACGCCCCCCCACCGTTCCTCCGGCGATCGCTTCGTTTCGCCGACGTAGAGCAGCAGCGGCGCGGGTTCAGCCGCATCGGTGACAAAGTAGAGGCAGGTCTGGCCGCCCGTCGCCCCGCCGTCGAAAAATTCCCAGGGGTGGGGCGCGAGGGAGAAGGGGTCGATGGCGTCCGCATCGTGGCGGTCGGGTGCGAAGTCGAACAGCGCCGGCTGCTCGGGTCCGATGCCGTCCCGGACTGATTGTTGGTGGCCGAATATCTGCCGCTTCCACCGCAGCAGGGCGTCCGCGTCCATCTTCAGCTTGGGCTTGCGCTTCGGGATGGGGGGCGGTTCGGGGAGGTCGAATAAATTGAGCTGATCCATTGCATCGGTACGCTGGCGGACATTCCAGGGTAGCACGGCGATAAGAATCGTTTCCCCCAGAACAAACCGCTGACGGCGACCGCACCCGCTGGGGCGGACGGGTCAACCTCGAAGAACGCCGTCCCACGGGCAATCGGGCGTTTCCCCCAGAACAAAATATTACTGTCCGTCCGCGTCCCTCGCCTCGACAAACTCCAACTCTCCGTCAACGTACCGCGTCCCCGGCGGCGCCCAATTCTCTTCGGGGTCGGGATGCCAGGGATTGTCGATGGGTTCGGCATCCTCCCCCAGCCCCAGGAAGTCTCGGTACCGCACCGCATCGGCGGTGGGGTCGGACTCGAAGTCCGGGCAGGCATCCCCATCGACGCCGCTCGGATGGACGGCGCAGACCAGGTAATGGCTCCAACTGTAATAGCGGCACCGGAAGCAATCATCGACGATCATCGGCGTCCCCCGCTGTCAAGAACGGCTTCCATTCTTCGGGCAGGCGATCGCGGAATTCGGGGTAGGGGCAGGCGAAGAACTCGGAGGCCCCCGCCATCTCCTTCAGCAGCTCCAGGGCGGCGAGGCAGTCATCCAGGGCCCGGTGTCCGCCGCCGAGGGGTTGCCACCGATAATTCCCGTGGTGGTCGTCCCACTCGCCGCAGTACCGGGCGTAGAGCTCCATCAGGCACAGGGAGCGATCGCGGGCGAGTCCCAACTTCGGCAAGCCGCAGATTTGGCGGGAATGTCGCAGCGCCCCCAGGTCGAAGGACAGATTGTAGGCCAGCACCAACCGGCCCGCGATCGCCCGACGGAGTTGTTCCCAGATTCGGGGCAGCGTCGGCGCGTCTTGCACCATCTCGTCGGTGATGCCGTGGACGGCGGCGGCTTCGGGTTCGATGCTCCCGGACGGTTTCACCGGGGTATCGAGGAGGGCGTTCCCGGCGCGGTCGATGACGGCGACTTCGACGATCTCCGGCGCGTCCAGGCCCGTCGTCTCGGTGTCCAGGATAACGAACTCTCGGTCGTCGAGGATGTCCCGGGCTTGAAGGATCGCCAGGGCGCGATCGTGGAGCCGCCAACCGTCGAATTCCATCCACGCATCGAACTGCCTCGAACGCTCCCGCCGCTCCCGCAGGTTCGCCAGGTGTTCGAGCTGCTTCGGAGAGCATCGGCGCTTCGGCTTGCAGGCGGCGGGGTCGTAGAGCTTGAGAATGTACTTCTTCGTCTCGATGTAACCGACGGGTTCGGCCGGTCTGAGTCCCATCTCCGCCAACTGCTTCTGAGTTTTGAGGTGCGGGGGCGGGGGGTTGCCGCCGCCCCACCAGGAATATTCGGGCAAAGGTTCGGTCATGGGTCGCACTGACATCGGCATCGCTCCCCCCATTTTCCCCCACTTCCCGACCCGCACGGCGTCACCCGCCGGGGTCGCCCCCCTGCACCCTTTCGGCCAGGGCGCTGAGGATGCGATCGACCTGGAGGTGCCTCGCATCTTCGATGAGGGCGAGGATCTGGGCCGTCGGGATGTCGCAGATCTCCTGCGTTTCCCGGCACAGCCTCACTTTTTCGTCGAACGGAAGGGCGACGACCAGCCGCTTGGCTTCCTCGTAATCCGTCGGAAAATACTGTCGCTTTCTCATTGGGACCCAAGTTATATCAATCCGATACATTCAAATGTATCAATATGCCGCCGCGACTCGAACCGCCGCGACCGGCCGTCATTAACCTCACGTTAACGTTTGAGGCAAAAAAAATGCCCCGGGGGGGCAAAAGCGGGGATTACCGCAGGGTGGCGTGGAGTTCGCGGCCGTTTTCGGAAGTATCGGGTTCGGACGGCTTGCGGTTCAACTCGTGAAAGCGATCGGCCATCACTTTCATCAGCTCGGCCAGCTCTTGCTGATCGAGGGTCATGACGGTTTCCTTGAGTATGGCGATGTCGTCGGCGCTGCGGGGGTCGATGTCCTTTCCGTCGTAAGCCATCGTCAGCCAGACTTTGCGGCGGGAGCCGGGGGCGAGTGTTTCCATCGCCGTCAAAATTTTGTCCAACATATCGTCGGACGGCGAAACCTGGCCCCTCCGAATCCGGCTCAGATATCCCGATGACGTACCCGCACCCGCGGCGATATCTTTGACTTGCAGTTGGAGCCGATTTTGTACCAGGCGCAGGGCTTCATAAATCTTCATCTAAAAACCCCGGAAAAATGTTCTAGGAAAGGAGATTATCCGCTAGAATTTACATCTAGGGTCGCTCAATTAAACTTTAACGTTTTAATTCCCGTTCGCTGACGGGGATAAAGAGGCGACCCGCTAATCCCAGCGTACCACACAGAGGAGGTGAGAATGCCCGTCGGCGAACATTCGCCAAATTAAAAGCCCCGGAACTATTGACGTAGCTCCGGGGCGCCTGAAAGCAAAGGGCTTTCAGATTGATCACTTAATACTGAACAAAATTATGACACACGACGCATCATTTCGTCACCCCTCCGCAAAAAATGGAGGTGGACATGACTTTTAATTCAACGATCCTCGGCGAAGTCAAGCACCCGACCAACCTCCTGAAAGAGTACCTCGCCGCCTTCAAGAACCGCTGCCAGGCCGCGATCGTGAGCTGGTTCGACGGCTGGGGCAAGTGGGCGTGGGCGACCGTCCGGGGGCTGGCAGAAGAACTGGGCTACCACAAGGACACCATCTGCACCCACCTGAACAAATTGGTGCGGGCGGGCATCCTCCGACGAAGGGAGGCGAAGCGGTGGCCCACCGATAAGGCCTACGAGTACCGCATCGACCCCGAAGCCCTGGTCGCCCTGGTCTGGGAAAAGGCGATCGCGTCCCTGATGTCCCTGCCGCCGAAGGCTTTGGCATCTGTCGGAAAATTCGGACATGGACGGGCGGATATTCCGACGCCGACGGGCGGAAATTCGGACAATAACGTAAATCTTTCCGGTAAAGAATCCGTAAGTTCACAAACGGCGTTCGTGGAAGAAAAAATTTTGGGGGGACGAGAAGAGGAAACCCGAGGTGCGGGTGATGCCCCCGACCTGGCGGACGCATTGGAAGCCGTCGCCCGGGCGAAGGCGGAGATAGTCGAAGCGACCGATACCCGCCCACCGGAGGCGATGAAAGGTGCCGCGCCACAACCGGAGGACAAACCCGAGTCCCCCGTCCGACCCAGACCGTCGGGTGGGGACGGATCTTCCCCGGCGGATGTAGCACCGAAGGATTACAACTGCGCGACACCCGAAGCCGATCCGAGGTACGGGGAGATGAACCCCTACGAGCAGGAGGCGGTGGATCTGGCGGCGGAGGGAGCCGAGGAGCTGATGGGGGGGCGGCTCACCCCCGGCGTGGTCTGGCTGCTGTTGAGCAAGCCCCCGGCGGTGATTCTGACGGCGGTGAAGGCGGCGCTCAAGTACGCCCGCGCCCAGCGGGGGAGCGGACGCCGCATCGACCGGCCCATCGGAGTCCTGACCAAGGCGATCGGAGACGAGTGGAAGCCGAACAAGCCGCCGCAGAAGGGACAGAATGGCGCGTGGCGCGAGTACGAAGCGCCGGTGCAGCCCCTCCACAAGCTGAAGAAAATGTACGGCGCGGGCTGGAGGGAAGCCGCCAAGCACTTCGGACACTCCGATACGGCTATCGCCGAGTTTGAAGCCGGGGGAGGTGCGCCATGCCGATGAACCGGAAGCTGTACCCCCGAGACTGGGACGACATCGCCCGCCGCGTGAAAGACCGGGTCGGGTGGCGCTGCGAAGAATGCGATCGCCCGTGCCGCCGGCCGGGTGAATCGTGGCCGGAATTGGTGGAGCGCCTGTACGCGATCGACTTCCGCTGGTACGCCCAGAGCTGCGAGGAAGTGACCGACCCCGAGACGGGCGGGTGGACGGCGGTGGAAAAGCCCGGCCGGTTCGTGCTGACGGCGGCTCACCTCGACCACGACCCCCAAAACTGCGACCCGTCCAACCTGCGGGCGCTCTGTCCGGCCTGCCACCTCCGCCACGACCTGGACCACCACATCCGAACCCGCAGGGCGAACCGCCACCGGCGCAGGGAAGCGTCGGGGCAACTGACCCTATTCGACACCGACCGACCCGACCCCCTTCGTTAAATCAGGAGTCCACCATGTCCACCCTGTTCGACCTCTCCGCCTACACCGCCGACCCCTCGGCCGTCGGCGACTACGACATCGATGCCGACCCCCGTTCCGCCGCCGACCCCGCCTGGGACGACCTGGATCTGCTGGCGGCGATGGGTGCGCGATCGCGGATCGCCCGCTCCCCCGGCATCTCCGAATCCGAACTGGCCCGACACCTGGGCTGGACGACCCGCCGCCTCCGGCAGTCCCTCGATCGCGTCCGCGATCGCGTCGAACCCCACGGCGACGGCTGGCGGTTGCGGATTCCCCCAGAACAAGCGGACGAAACGGCCGACGCCGACCCTGCCGCCATTCCCCTAGAACAGACCGACGAAACGGCGTGGAAACCGGGCGATCGCGTCGGGTATCGCAAGGCTCCGCATCTCGCCGGGGAGGTGGCGGAAATTCTGCCCAGCGGCCGGGTGAAGGTGCGCTGGCCGGACGGCTCCCGATCCGCCTGCCACCCCCGCAGCCTCGTCGCCGCCGATGCCGCCGACGTTTCGCCCGACTCCGACGATGTTGTTCTAGGGGAAACACCGAGTTGGGAGCCGGGGGCGCGGGTCTTGCACCCGAGGACGGGTCGCCGGGGGGAGGTCGCCGCCGTGCTGCCGTCCGGGCGGGTGCGGGTGAGTTGGGATGGCGGGGGTCGGCGCAGCGCGGTATTGCCGTCCGGCCTCGTCACCGATCCGTCCCCGTGGAAACCGGGCGATCGCTTCCGGGAAAATTCCCGCCTCGGCATTCTCATCGAACGACAGCCGTCGCGGCGCGTCCCCGATGGTTGGTACGCGGAGTTCGACGGCGGGCGCCGCTGCCTGGTCAGTGAGCGGTACATCGAACCGGCTCCCCTCGACGCCGACGGTCAGTTCTGCCTGCTGGCGTCCGACAGCCCAGCCGACCCGGACGAACCGCCGGAACCCGGCCCCTCCCATCCCTTCCATGCGGGCGATACCGTCCGCTACGAGGGGGAAGTCACCCCCTACCGCGTCGAGGCGATCCACGGCGATCCGCGCAAGGGCTGCGATCGCGTTCAAATCTGCCCCCCCGACGGCTCCCCCCGCTGGGAACGGCCCGAGGTGCTGCGGAAACTCGACGTCCCCGACGATCCATCGACTCCCCCAGAACAACCCAAGAAGAAGCGCCGCTCTCCCAAGGGGCGGGGGACGGGTCGGATTCAGTGGTGCGAGGCGAATAAGAAGCGGAATGCCGCCAAGGGGAAGCCGCCGAACCGCTACGCCATCTATCAGTACAGCTACACCGATGACGGCGGCTTGCAGGTGAAGCGCTCCGTCACCCTCAAGAAGTCCCAGGTGGCGCGGGTTGCCGAGGCGATTGAGAGTGGTACCCCCCACACCGACATCCTCGCCATGCTCGGGGTGCCGAAGAAGTAAGAGAACTCGTGAGATACTGAAGGTACATTGAGGGTTCGGAGGGTCTGCCGCATGAATTCACGGGTGCGTTTGTCTGTCGCCGTCGCCGCGATCGCGCTGCTGTCCGCCTGCGAATCCCGCACCGTGGGCGACTTCCTCCGGACGCGCCCGGACATCGACGTGCAGCCCCTCCCCTCCGACTGCCCTCACCTGCCCGACGGACTTCCGGTCGGACTCGACGCTTCCACCCAATTCACCTGCCGGGACGATTACGCCTTCGCCATCGCCGTGGATTCCCAAACCCAGCAGCCCGATTTTGTCGCCTACTGCGTCGCCGGGGCGGATGACACCGACGCTCCTCCTTCACCCCCGCCGCCTCCCCCGCCTCCCCTGCCCGACCCGGACGTTCCCCCGGACGACCTCCTCCAGCCCGACGACTACGAGAACGTCGATGCGATCGGCTACGAACTGGGCCGTCACTTCCCGCCGTCGCTCCCCCACACCGACCCGGATTCCCCCGCCTACGCCGTCAACCTCGCCCCCCGTTCTGCCGACCTCGAAGCGGTGTGGCGCGACCTGGAAGCCCACCAACTCGAACTCCTCAATCGGCACGGTTCCCTCTGTGCCATCACCGGCCCATTTTTCTTCGACGGCGATACCCGCCGCTTGCCCTCCACCGATAAATCCCACCGACTCCCCGCTGGCTATTGGATTCTCCTCACCCTGCCCGATGGGAGCCGCCAAGCCTACGTCTACGAACAGGAGACTCCCCCCGATACGGACTTCCGCCTGGGACGGACCGAACTGTTCGAGCTCGAATCCTTTGCCGGGTTGGTCATCGTGGGCGACTGACGGCCGTTCATTCCCCTCCGAACAATTCCTCCAACTGCCCCAGCAGCTTCTCCAACTTCCGCCGCTTCTTCGGGTCGTCCCACTTCGCCACCTTCGCCCGCTTCGCCAACTTCGCCATCCGCTTCTCGGGCGTCTCGTTCGTCTCCCCCTCCGTCGCCTCCGTTGTCCCCCGCAGTTCGGTGATGCGCCCCCGGATTTGACTCAGGGATAACTTCTGCGCGATCGCCTCCTCCAACAGTTCCCGCCGCTTTGACTCGTCCTTCACCTGGGCGATCGCCATCGCTTTGGTGTAGGCCAGTTGCCCCGACCGCACCGCGTCGAGTACGTCTTCGGGTTTGTTGAGCAGGGCCAGTTTGGTTTCCACGAAGGATTGCCACGCCAGCCCCGCCGCCGCGAAACCGTCCTCCACCGCCCGCGCCTCGTCGCTACCCAAAACGTTTTGGGTAACTTTTCCTTTCCCCTCGTTCCGCATCCGGTGAAGGAGGGACACCACCTCGCCGCGGCTTTTGTCCAGCCGCACTTCCAGCAGCTTCAGCATCCCCTCGGCTTCCTCGACCGGGTTCAGGTCTTCTCGCTGCACGTTCTCCAGTAGGGCCAGTTCCAGCGCTTGTTTGTTATCGAGTTCCCGCACCACCACGGGAACGTCCGTCAGCCCCGCCAGCTTTGCGGCTCGGTATCGCCTCCCCCCGGCGATGATTTCGTATCGGTCCCCGACGGGGCGCACCAGCAGCGGTTCGAGGATGCCGTGTTTCCGGATTGTCTCGGCCAGTTCCTCCAGTTTGTCCGGGTCGAAGTGCTGCCTTGGTTGGTAATCCGGCGGCTTCAGTTTCGCGATCGGCAGGGTGGTGGCGGTGCGTTCGGATTCGGATTCGGCTGCGGGTGCGCCGAACAGCAGGTCGATCTTGTCGCCCAGGCTGCCGTTGTAGGGTTTGTCTCGCTTTCTAGTCATGAGTCGGTGTCGATTTCCTCCGCGATCCGTTTGAGTACCTTTACGGCTGGGTGCTTCGGTTTGTACAGCGCCAGGGGCTTGCGCTCCTCGGCGGCGTCGGGGAAGGCGGTGCTGTCCGGCACGGGCTCGAATACGGGCGCCAGCGCCGTCAGTTCCTTCCGCATCTGGTCGTAGGTGCGGCCGTGCTGCGATCGCCGTCTGTCATATTTCATCGGCACGAATCCCGCAAATTCCAACGTCGGGTTCAGGTGTTTCCGCACCCGGGCGACGGTTTCCAGCAGCAGCCCCGTCCCGAAGTAGCTCTTGAATTCGGTTTCGATGGGGACGAGCAGGTGCGTCGATGCCGCCAGCCCCAGGATGGCGAGGAGTCCCAGGCTGGGTGGGCAGTCGATGAGGATGTAGTCGTATCGGTCCGCCACCGGCTCCAGCGCCAATTTCAGCCGCCGTTCCCGGTTCATCGCCCCCACCAATTCCATTTCGGCGACGCTGAGGGTGATGTTGGTCGGGACGATATCGGTCAGGTTTTCGGTTTTTTGGATCGGCAGTTCCCCCTTGTCGAACAACGCCTCGTACAGGGTCGCGTCCAATTCGGTCGGGTCGATGCCGCAGAATGTGGTCAGCGATGCCTGGGGGTCGAGGTCTACCAGCAACACCCGCCGCTTGCGTTTGGCGAGGGCGTAACCCAGGTTCATCGTCAGGCTGGTCTTGCCCACCCCCCCGCATTGGTTGAACGTGGCGATAATTCGGCTCACGATTGTCTCTCTCCTGTCTCTTTCCACTGTAGCGCTTTCGTCCATTCTCGCAGACGGGCGTCCGTTTGGCGATCCGATTTTTCAATCCGCGTAGCGCACCTATCGCTTCCCCATTACCCAAAACGTTTTGGGTAACTCGCCCTTCCGTCCGCATCCCGTCGGGATAACTCCGTCCGCACCTCGGGGGAAACGGAGGCGGGCGGGCGAATCAATTTTACAAAAGCTTTATCAAATACCGCCGTATTTTTACAGAGCCACCTTGTCTTTCGGGAGAAAGTTTGGAATAGTATTGAACCAAATTCCATTGGATTTACAACTTTTAAAATGAATCGAGCAATTTGTCTGTCGAGTCTGATAGTCGGCAGCGTTTTGATGCCGGGTGTTGCGAATGCCCTGATGCCCACTCCCGTAGATTGGAACGACATTACGGAGGGCGAAGTTTTTGGCGTGGATGTCACGGCGACGGGCTTCACCTTTCCGTCCGAAGATTCTCCGTCAATCGGGGAAAGAGCATTTACCGGCTCGTCTTTTGCCGCGGCTCCCCTCTCCAATGCCGAGACGATTTATAACTACATTTCGACGGACAATTGGAGCGTCACCTTCGATGCCCCGCTGTCGGATTTATTCCTTTACGGGTGGTCGTGGCGGGGAACAACCACCGTTTTTAATGTCGATCCTCCCACGACTTACACCTTCAGTTCGCCATTCTCGATCTTGTCGGGTTTCGACGGCTCTACCGTCAGCGGTAACAGTCTGACCGTACCCGATACCGGATTTTTGGCGGCGGGTATTCTCAAGTTTTCCGGGCCAATTTCCGAGTTGTCGGTCATTTCGGAGGGCGAAAACCCTGGTGGAGGTCAAACTTTAGCTTTCGCCACGACGGGAATTTACGAGCCGGAGTCCGTACCCGAACCCGCATCCGCGCTGGGGCTGTTGGCGCTGGGCGCGTTGGGCGTTTCCCGGCTGAAGCGCGATCGCGGTTGAACGCGCCCCGTCAGGACGGCGGTTCTTCGTTTGCGTAGCGGCACCGCTCCCGCAGGGGGCAGTCCGGACACTTCGGCTTCCGTGCGGTGCAGGTCAGGGCGCCGAAGTCGAGCAATGTCAGGTTCCACCGTCCGGCGTTCGTTTCCGGCGCGATGTCGTCCGCCAGTTGCCACAGCGCTTTTTCCCTGGATTTGATCCGCCCCCCCTCCAGTCCGAAGAACCGCCCCAGGATTCTCGCCACGTTTGCGTCCAGGACGGCGACGGGTTTCCCGAAGGCGTGGGCCAAGACCGATCGCGCGGCGTACAATCCCACCCCCGGCAGGTTCAGCAGTTCCGCTTCCGAGTCGGGTACTTCGCCGCCGTATTTCTCCACCACCGTCCGCGCCGCCGATCGCAGGGATGCCGCCCGCTTCAGCAGTCCCAGCGGCCGCAGCAGTTCCAGCAGGTCGTCCGGGTCGGCGATCGCCAAATCTTCCACGGTCGGGTATCGCTCCAGCAGTTCCTCGTACACGGGTGCCACCTGGGAGGCCGTCGTCTTTTGCAGCAGGCATTCGGCCACCAACAGGCGGTAGGGGTTTGCCGTCCGCCGCCAGGGAAAGTCCCGCCGGTTCT
Organism: Lyngbya sp. CCY1209; assembly: GCF_035615495.1. Lineage (GTDB taxonomy): Bacteria > Cyanobacteriota > Cyanobacteriia > Cyanobacteriales > Microcoleaceae > Limnospira. The sequence continues at coordinate 58,028 of NZ_JAJENU010000395.1, forward strand.
CCTCGCCCCACGCCAGCAGCCGCTCTCGAAACCAGTGCGCTTCCGCTTCCGTCGCCATGCCATCGCCCCCCGATTGCCTCCACTGCTTCAGTTTATCTTTCCCCTAGAACAACTGTCCTCATCCCGCACCGCGCCGGCCCCCGACCGTTGACGTTTAATTCCACGTCCCCCTCTCGAATCGCTACAATGCACGGTGGCGGGTGCATCGGCAACAATTGAGGATTCAAACCATGTGGCTGAAGTACGGCGCCGACCCCCACGGACATTTGAAGGAAGTCGGGAACGTCCCCGGCGGAAAAACCAATCTCGCCTGCCCCTACTGCGGGGGGCGACTGACCGCGAAGAAGGGCCGGGTCAAGTCCCACCACTTCGCCCACGCCGGGGAAACCTGCAAGCCCGTATCCGAGAGGCACAAGACGAAGCGCTGGCCGGGACTGCCCCTGTACGATCGCTTCAACATCCAACTGCCGGGGCGGGAGGTGGAACAACTGAAGGTGCTGTGGCGAACCTACGGCGTCCGGGGTGCGGCGATTCCCCGCGACCTGATTGACCTGCGGTGGCGATTGCGGGGGTTAATCGAGTGCGACGGCGATCGCTGCGAACTGTCCGACCTGGGAAAAATCCCGGTGGGGGCGCTATCCCTGGGAAAATTCAACGCCGTCCAGGAACCGCTGCTGCTGTCCGAGTGGCAGGCGTACCGGGGCAGGGCGGAACGGGCGGACACGGCAAACCTGTCCGCCGCCGGGGAGTATCGGGCTGACCTGAGAATCTACGAGGCGCAGTTGCGGCGGATTTGGCTGAATCAGCTCTACTTCCTGGAGGTGAGGGCGGACGGCCACCTGTTCCACAAGATCGGCATCACCCGGCGGGAGATCGGCGATCGCATCCCCGAGATTCGCCAAGACCTGAAGCGACAGTACGCCACCGTCGAGGTGAACCTGCTGGGACTGTGGCGGCACCGGGGCAACGTGGAGCTGTACTTCAAGCACCGCTACTCCGAGTTCAACCACCGCATCGGCGGGCTGACGGAGTATTTCCGGTTCCCCGACGTGAAAGCCGTACTCAACGACCTGCACGGCATGGGGCCGAAGGTGCTGTCCGAGGTGGAGGAACGGATACTGCGGGAAAGCTGACGCCGTTCGGGGGGAGGGATGCGATCGCGGATCGTCCCCCGCCGAGTGGTTCTAGGGGAAAGGGATGGCGGGCGATTGGCAATTAATGCGGGCCGTCGCTGGGGAGTGAAAGGGCGATCGGTGCCGGCCTCCCCGATGTTTGAGGATGTCGGCGCTGCGGGGGCGCTGTCGATCGCGTGGGGAATGCCCCGGTACTGGGCGGTGGCGACGGTTTGAGTGAGTTCGGGGGTGCGATCTCCGCAGATCCGATCCGCGATCGCCCGCTTTGACTCGCCTTCTCGAATGCCAGGAAGCGACGATGGGGAGCGCGACACCTCAGATTTCAAACAGTTTTCCCCAGTCGGCATCCTTCTGGTCGAAGAACCCGTCGGGCCAGTCCTCGATCGCGCCCCTTTCGTCACACCGAATTTCCGTGCGATCGCCCCCGTGGCTCAGGTTGTAGATTTTGAATAACGCTGCGGGAATCTCCTGGGCTTTGACCGCGATACGGAAGCCGTCCAGGATGACGTCGCTGTCGGTTTCAATGACAATTTGGATGCCCGCGACAGCCGCTCGGACCATCACCCGGGTCAGTGTCGCCACGGTGCGGGGGTGTTGCATCAATTCCGGCTTCTCGATTGCCACCAGCTCTCCGGGCTGGGCTGACAGCAATTTGACCAGGATCGGCTGGACGGCGGAACTCGATGGGGGATGGGGGTGGCAGTGGGGGAACAGGTCGTCCGCGTACAGCGCCAGGTTCTCTCCCAACCGCGCCGCGCCCGTGTCCGGGTGAACCAGCGACTCGATAATCGGTCGGTCCGGATCGAACGTCAGGGGAGTTCGGTTTAGATGCAGCGCCCGGGTTTGGCATTGAGAGGCGATCGCCTCCAGCAGCGTCGTCTTTCGGGTGCCGGGGAGTCCCACAATCAGGGTGACGCTCCCCAGCTTCAGTTCTCGGCCGTCAATTGTTACGGTTTCAATCATCTGTTTGCCTCGGTTCGGGACATGGAAGTTTCAGCCTTCGCCTGGGTCCGTGCGATCGCCTACATGAGTGTATCTCGCAAAACCATTCCCCATCGCGCACTTATCGCACCTCTGCCACCGCGTCGGCGAATGCCGTCTCGAAAATAACTGCGGCGCGGTCGGGTGCCTACGGCGTCCGGGTTCGGAAGTCGGCGGTCGGCGCGGCTTTTCCACACCGGCTCCGATTTCACCGCCGAGACACTGGTGCATTGATGGACAACGACCATTCCGACCGACCCAGACCCCTGACGGCGCGGCAGTTGGCCCTACTCTCGGGCTACCGCGACTGCAAGCTGGGCCTGTCCCCCCGCGCTTTCTACGCCAAGTGGAATGTCACTTACGAACAAATCGCCGACATCTGCGATCGCTCCCCCTCCACCGTCCGCCGTTGGTTCGCAAGGGGCGACCGCTACCGCCGCCCGACTCCGAATGACCTGCGGCACCTCGCCCTGGTAGACCTGCTCTGGGAGCGGTGGGACGACCTGCCCGACGACCTGAAGCGGCGGTTTCACCGCACGGATGGTTGATTATGTCAAGGGACGCACGCCCTGTTTTCTCGGAAGGATTCCGCCTACCGTGAATTCGGAGCGCTTTACATCGTGTGCCATGACCACTTTCAACAGGCTGCATCCCTGGTGTCTGGTGCGATCGCCCGACCGCTTGGAGGGGGAGTCCGCCTCCCCATCTCCGGCTCCGGTCGTCGCCCGCTTCCGGTCGTGCAACGACGCGATCGAGCATGGGCGCGTCCTGCGTCGGCTCATCCCCGGCGTTCGGTATCGGGTGGTTTACGACCCGCCTGACAAGGGCGGCGCTTCGGCTTCTGAGCAAGTCTAACGGATGGAAAAAGAACCCAAGTTAATTCTCACCTATGCCCTCTCGTTCGGGGGCATTTTTTTTGTCCACACATTCGCACGGGTTCCTCTCCTCGGGTGCGATCGCGCAGCGCTTCAGCGAATTTCTCCACCCATATCGGATTGCCTGAACGAGTGAGTCGGAAAGCGATCGCCCTCATCGCCCGTCGCCTCGAACACTCTTTGTTTCCAATCAACTAATTTCCTCAACGAGTGAGGAGTCTTGGACGAGATGTGGCGCGGTTCTAGAGCTTTCGCAGTTTCCAATCAACTAATTTCCCCAGCGAGTGGGGAGGGACCCCCATTGTAACCCCGATGGGAAGGGAAGTCCAGACGCCGTTTGCGAGCCTCACCCAATTTTGCAGTACATCGTACTGATGCCTCATCCCGATCGCGCCTCGAAACGCCCACGGGGAGGGATGTCGAGGCTCCCGACGAAAGAATGGGCATTTGAGGCTTTTTCGGTTGACCCTCGCAAAACTCATTTCGCAGCCTTTAATAAATGACAGTCGAGCGCGGATTCGTCGTTGCAGTTGGGTCGGCAATTGCCCGCAGACTCCGGTGGGCGGCGGGACGCATCGGGTTTCGCCGTGGGGTTCGCTCGGGGGCGGGTATCTCCTCGGATGTTTTCGGCATCGCGCCCCGTCCTTCCCGCACCCGCTGGCTTGGCGGTCGGTTTCGCGGGGCGATCGCGGCATTTGATACGAGCAATCCGGCACGAGTGCGCGATCGCCCACTTTGACTTGCCTTCTCGATCGCACCTCGACTGCCTCCACCGCTTCAGCTACCTTTTCCCAAAGCAATTCTCCTTCTTCCGCACCGCGTAAGCGAATGCCGTCCGGAAAGTGGCGGAGGTGGTGCGCTGCGCGATCGGGCAAAACCGAGCACCGGGGGCGACGTTCAACAGGGGTCGCCCAAGTGTTTTTTTAGGTAAGAGATAAACGTTTCATAATCTTCCTTTGATGTAAAGCATTGGTGGGGAAATAGCAGCGGTTCTGTCTCGGACAGATATAAAAGGATGAAGTCGTCACAACATTTGTATTTGTGAAAATCTGTCAGCTTCCTTTCAAACGTTTCAAGTTCAGAACCTGTTATTTTGATTCTATCTGGGAATATGAAAGTTTGGGATTTAGCAGTCATGTATGGTTTGTTACGGTCGTAAAGTTGCGAGTTTTTTTTGGATACAAATAAATGCCAATATAATTTTGGAAATAAAAAACAAAGCGTCGCCAATAAAATCAGTGGCGAATATTTGAAAATTTCGTTTTCGATTCCTCCAAAGAACAGGAAATATACGGACAAAAAAAGCAGCAAGCAGCGAACATTGTTGTAAATTTTCCAGCAGATTAGTCCGGGCGATTTTTCAAAGTTATATGCCTTTATCAAATCTTCCCGCGTGAGCTTGTATTGCAAGGTAATCTTTTCCGGAGGAGTCGGTTTTGGAGTCGGAGGAGTCGGTTTTGGAGTCGGAGGAGTTGGTTTTGGAGTCGGAGGAGTCGGTTTTGGAGTCGGAGGAGTCGGTTTTGGAGTCGGAGGAGTCGGAGGGGTTGCGGGTGGCTTAGAAGCGATCTCTTCAACAATCAATTGAATCCAATCTTCCCGATTTGCTTTTTTATAAAAAACGCTACATTCGACTTCTTCTTTGACTTGATAAAACGCCTCTTCGTCGCTCAGTATATTGGTTTTATTGCTCGATTGCTCTCTGTAAATTAACTGGGCACAATTTCCCACCATCACAATCAATGAAGCGTGAGACAATGCGTTGACATTCATTGCATTGAAAAGGTTGAGTCCCAGTGATTTGATGAACATATCGCTCGCCCGCTTTCCGAGCCAAGCCGTACCGAATGCCGCCAGGGATTCAAATTGTCGCATCGGATGCTCCAACTCGAAATCGTAGATCCCCGCAATCTTGTAAACCATTTCGGCGCATTCCTGCGTGACCGTTTTTAAGCCACACTTAGAACTGGCATCTTCGAGTATATCTCGAATTTGCTGATCGGAAGTTAGATTATTGATAAAGTCACCCGTATAACTGCTTGTAGTCGCTTTCCAAGCCGTTTCTCGGATCAGGATTTCTGCAATCTCGTCATTTGTGCGATCGAGATATTTTTTCTTGAGTTTTTTTACGTCGTTTCTCGCCCGTTCAAAATTAACATCAAACCAAAGATCTGCCAGCGGATCGAATGCGCGACTGACCGATTTTTTGGCTTGTTTGATCAGCCATTTTATTAGTCTATCCCAGTCCTCCGTATCGGCTTCATATTTTATTTTTTTGAGCTGACTGAGTTCGGGATTATTCTCGATTTTACCGTTGATTTTATCGATTTTTTCTTCAATTTTTATTGGGGGTGAATTTGGCGGCTCTTGTTTCGGTGGGATAGTTGTCTCTGTAGCGTTTTTATTTGAAGCATTTGTCTGCTGATTTTTTAACTCGATGATATTAAGTTCCAAGTTGTTGAGCAGCAATATGGTTTCGACTTCATACTGAAACTTATTGGTTAGTTTTTCTTTCAAGTTGCGCTTCAGATTTTCGATTTCTTTATTGTCGTCTCCATTTGAAATGTCGCTTTTTATCCGCCTGTTTAATCCTTTTAGTTCGGCTATTATTTCTTTCGTCCTGAACGGGTTTAAGCCGTCATTTTGACCCGTATTGCAATCATACTCCCTTGCCAACTCGTCAACAATTTTTCCTTCCCGCGCCTTCGTCCAGACAATCAGAAACTTTTTGCCCTTTCGTTCGGGCGCTTCCATGTATTCGCGAACTTGTTTCTTTAACTCGATAGTCTGAGTTGCCATGATTTCTGTCCTGTCGATAGGGTCGTCGGAGCGTTGAATGGCGCGATCGCACTTCGAGCCGCGATCGCCCCCGGTCGGATTGACAGCCTCACCCCTCGCAGCCGTACCCGTCGCCGTCGCCGTCGAAGCCGTGGGGGTCGCGCCCCCGAACCGGGAAGTTGCGGTGGGGAACGTCGGGGCAGTTCAAATCGGGGGAGTAGGGGGGGATGCAAATGGTGGGGTAGGACGGGTCGCATTGGCTGCGGGCCGGCTGGGTTTGGGCGTCGCAGTTGCCGTGCCGGAACGCCTCGGGGGGGCAGTTCGCCGCACCCCAGAAGCCGATCGCCATGCGTTTTGCCAGCGCCTCGGCCCTCAGCAAATCTTGTTGACTGCCGGGGCAGTTGTCCAGGTAGCGGCGGTAGACGATCGCGTGTCCCTCCCCGACCAACCGCACGTTCACGTTGCCGTCGCCGTTGAAGATGACGCCCACCACCCGGCCGTACCGGTCCTTTGCCACGGGGACGATAGTGACGGACGAACCCGCCGGGGTCAGTTGTTGCAGCCTGCGGGTCGCCTCCGCCCCGCCGCCCTGCCCGGACTCCGGCGCGTCGATGCAGGCCAGCCGGATGGTGGCGTCGTACCCCCGGGCGCTGACGGTGAGGGTGTCGCCGTCTTCGATGGATGTCACCGTCGCTTCCACCGGCGCGGCGCGGGCGGGTGAAGGAATGAGCAGGAACAGCAGGGCGAGGAGTCGTTTCACGGTTCGTTTTGGGGGAAAGGGTGGGTCGAATTTAAACTAGAAGTTATTTCTCAATTCATCCTCCGTAACTCGGGCATTTTTCAGAATCTTTTTGAGCGTCCCGTAGGGCACATCTCCCGCATGGCGGGGGACGTTGCACGACAGGGTTTTTTCCAGAATGACGTGGCTCCCCTTCTGCCGGTCCACGGAAAATTGCAGCCGCTTCAAGCCCGCGATCGCTTCGTCGGCAGACAGCTTCGGCATCTTCCCTTTGGACAGGGGGGCGGGGACGAACAAATCCCCGGGGCGGATCGGACGGTCGCCGTCGGCATCCTCTTTTTCGTAATCCGCGATGCGGCTTTCCAGGTATGAAATTTTGGCGATCGCCTCCCCGAGTTCGCCGTTCAGCCGCTGCTTGTCCGCTTCCAGCTTCCCGTTTTCTTCGAGGGTATAGATTTCAAAGTCGCGGGACTGCTCTTTGATGTATTCCGCCTCTTTCCGGGCCGCTTCCAACTCTCCGACGTCGGGCTTCGCCGTCAGTTGCTCTTCCAGGTCTTCGGAGTGCCGCCGCGCCGCTTCCAGGTCGTGTCGCAGTTGGGCGATCGCCCGCTCCCGCGTTTCGATCTGCGTCCGGGCGTCGGCTTCCCGCTCCCGGGTCGCCGTCAGCTCCCGCCGAAGCCGTTCCAGGGTGCGGGCCGTCTCCCGCAGTTGCCGCTCCCGGCCGTCGGAGGACTGCTGCAAGTCCGCGATCGCCGCCTCCCGTTCGTCGATTTGCTCCCACGCTGCGGCCCGGGATGCCTCGGCCCGGGACAGTTCGTCCCGCAGTTGCCGCAGCCGTTCCGAGCCCTCGTCCTGCTGCCGCTGGGAATCGGCGAGTTGGGCTTCGTAGTCCGCGATCGCCCGCTCCCGCGCTTCGATTTGCTCCCGCGCTTCGGTGTGGGATTCGACCGCCCGGGTCAGTTCGTCCCGCAGCCGTTGCAGGCGTTCCCGGCTCTCTTCCCGCCGCCGTCGGGAGTCGGCCAGCCGGGTTTCGTAGTCGGCGATCGCCGCCTCCCGCCCGTCGATTTGCTCCTGGGCTTCGGCGTTGGATGCGTCGGCCGCGGCCAGTTCGTCCCGGAGCCGCTCCAGGGTTTCCGAGTTCTCTTCCTGCCGCCGTTGGGAGTCGGCCAGTTGGGTTTGGTAGTCCGCGATCGCCGCTTCGAGGTCGAGCGCCCGTCCGCGCTGCTCCTCTCGGTGGCGCTCCAACTCCTGCCGCGCCCGCTCCTGCCGTTCGAGGAGCGCCGAATTCTGTCGGATTTGTTCGTCCAATTCCCGGCGGATGTCTTGGGCCTCCCCGACCAACCGCTCCCGCTGCTGCCGCTTGCGGTACAGCACCAGTTCGACGAGCAACCAACTGGCGAAGCCGCCCAGGAGGAACACGGCGACCGTCAGGGAAAAAATCTGGGGCCGGTTCCGGAACCGCAGCAAACCCCGCGCCCACCTGCCGTAGCTCTCGACGAACGGCCGCGGCTTGCCCCGGACGTAGTAGACCCGCCCGATGACAGTCCCGGCATTGACCCGCCCGGTGGGTTCGGCTTCCCGTTGGTAAGACCCGGCGTAGGCCCGCTCCGCGAACAGGGGCGGGGGGTCGCGCAGCACGTCGTAGGGGTGTTCCGACAGGGCGTCGGCGTCCAACCCGTCCGCCCAACTGCGGCGGGAGTCGGACCGGTAGATAATCCGCTGGCCGGCGCAGTCCGCCTCGGCGGTCATGCAGTCCGTGACCGCCAGCCCGAACAATCCGTAGTTGCTATCGACCGTGCGCTGGAGTTCGTCCGCCTCCCCCCGGATGAGGGCGTAGGAGAGTTTCGTCGGCAGGGTGTGGGACAGGATGTTGAAGTCCACCGTCTGCACGGCGGCGATCGTCCCGTACCAGTAGCTCTTGTGGTTGCCGTAGTTGGGGACGGTCGCCGCGCCGAAGGAGATGACACCGATGATGCCCAACCGCCCCAGCATTTGCCGGACGAGTTTGGCGTTCATCTTCGAGAGCGACTGTTTGATGGGTTTGAGTTTCATGAGTTGACGCTGCCCAATGGTTACTTATCGGCGCGGACGGGAAGTTTTACGCGGACCGAAATCGATAGGTGCGCTTCGCGGGTGGTGGAGGGGAAGTTGTTCTGGGGGAAACGCGGCATCAGAAGTTGTCGAACAGGCTGAATTCGAGCAGGTTGCGGATCGAATCGCCGAAGTCCGCCCCGTCCTTGGTGCGATCGAGGGTGTCGTAGATGTCCGTCTCGGGCGCTTCGGTGGTGAACACCTCCCGCTGGAGGGTGTAGAAGTGGGTGTAGACGCCCTCGGTTTCCATCTCGGCGGTGACGATGCGGAACCCCTGCATCCCGAGTTGGTTGAGGAATTCGTGCAGGGTCTTGATTTGTTTGGGTTTGATGCGCTTGCCGTTGACGTAGAGGTTCATGATCTCGTTCGTCATGCCGCGCCCGAGCAGTTGCACCCGGATTTGCAGGAATTGGTAGGCCGTGCGGGTTTTGACTGCGGGCCGGGACGGTCTGGGCGCCGGGGGGAGTTTGGTCGTCGTCATGGTCGTTTACCTCTCGTTGTGCGAGTGTTTGATGGTCGGGGGGAGGGGGAAAATTGTTCTAGGGGAAACGCGATGGGTCAGAAGCGGGGTCCGTTGCAGCCGACGGCATCTTTCAGAATCAGTTTCAGCTCCTTGGAGATGGGGAGCGAATCGATTTCGCGGCACAGGCCGGAGCGGGATTCGCCGTCGATGAGGCGCTGTTGGTAAACGCCGACGAGTAGGGCTTCCAAACCGTACTTCGACAGGGCGTCGGAGGCGAGTCCGATGATGCCCAGCAGCACGACGCCGCCGATCATCCCGCCCGGGCCGAGCATCGCCAGCGCCGCGGTGATGGCCGCCGCCCCCGTCAGGCCGGTCGCCGCCATCGCGATCAGGAGGACGACGGCGGGAAGGCCGACCCCCGCAAATTTCCGAATGATTTCGTCCATGATGGTTCGCTCCAAAAGAGTCGTTTGATTGAATGCAAAATATTCGCCACCGCGCAGTTGCGGCATCGGCGCGGACTGACCCGTCGTTTACTTAGATCTCCAAATTGTGGCTCCTATCATGCCGACCCCACAAAATAAAAAGGGTAGAGAAAGATGAACGTCTTCTACGGAAAATCCCCACCCGAAAACCTGAATTGCGAAATTTGAAACCGCCACATTTCCTACGGGTGCGGATGCCAATTGGGAAGACATGAAAAGGAGCCAAAATCCGGTTCCCACCCCCGTCCAAAAACGCCCCGCATCGAGGGAGTCGCTAAAGGTGTAGGCGGAACCCGCAAACACTCCGACAAATTCAAGAATTACTGGCCACATAATCGTTTGGATCTCCGTCGTGTAAATTTTGTTAACGCACGGCGATCGCGCCCCCGCCGTCGGAGGTGAAAGGCGCGATCGCGCAAATCAGGCCCCGGCTGGCAGCAGCAGGTCGTCGTCGCTCATGTCGCGGTCGGCTTTGCGATCGGGGTTGTTGACGAACTCGAAGGTGTAGCCACTTTCCTTGACCCGCATGAGTTCGTCGTACATCGGATAGCTGCCCGTTCCACTGAGCGTCACCCACCCCCGAGCGCGGGTCATGGCGACGAACAGTTGATTTCGCAGGGTGATGCTGTCGTCCTTTTTGGCGACGTTATCCAGCCCGACGACGTAGACCATATCCGCTTCGTTGCCCTTGGCCCGGGCGATGCGGGAAACCGTCACGCCCCCCTCGAACCAGAACGCATCGGGGTCGTTGTCTGGCCATTTGGGTTTCAATTGGTTGAGGCGGGTGCCGCTGGGGATAAAAATCTTGATGTCCCGCTCCATCAAAAATTGGGCGACTTCCGTTTCCAAATCCATCGCGTCCCATTTTTCCCCGAGAACCACGACCAAAATTTGGCGGCTGGGTTCGAGTCCGTCGGTTTTGAGGTTGTACTTGATATTCTCGGCGAGTGCGGCCAGTTCTTCTTGGCGGGAATTGTAGAGTTTCACCTGCATCACGGGTTCGCTCCACAGTTCGGGAATCGGGTTCGGCGAGTTTTTGGGGGGCCGGTGCAGGGTGATGGTTTCGTCCTTTTTGCGAAAGTCGCCCGCCACTTCGTACCCGATCGCCTCCCAGTCTTCTTTCCGGGTGATGCCCGAGATCATCCCGCCGGGGCGCAGGAGTCCCATGCCGATGGCGTGGGCGGCGACGAGGATCGGGCCGGGCGTCCGGTAGCAGCGGTGCATCACCTCCGACTTTTTGATGCCGCCCTTGTGCGAACCGCGAACGAAACTGGCGAAGCCCGCATCCTTGCCGAACAGGTTGGGCGCGGACGGGATCGTTTTGGCGTCCAAACTCTGGGCTTCGTCGTAGGCCCAAATCAGCCGCTTCTGGTTCGGGTCTTTTGGATTCGCTTCTCCCATCGGCCGCAGCGATCGATACGCCAGCCAGTAGATCGCCTGCCGTTCCTGGTGCAGCAAAGCCGGGGGATCGACCACCAAATCCTGACCCTCATCCACGAGAACCGCGTCGAACATCGGCTCGATGTCCCGCCGGTTTTCCTGTAGGTCTTCCTGCAATCGCTTGCAGATGTCCGCCAAGCCTTCGTTGGGTTGCCTGTAATCGGTATCGTTAACCCTCAAAGGAGATTTGTGGTGATGTTCGCAAATGACCCGGTAAAATCCCGGCCGGTCTTTTGCGCCCCAGGCGTGGAGGATGCGGAGTTTGCGTTTGGCGTGGGGATTGTTTTTGTAGCCGATATCGCCGCAACTGAAGTGGCGCATCCACTTATCGACCAGCCCCTCGATTTGGTCGTACAGGGAGCGGGTGAAGAACACCAGGGCGATGTCCCAGTCGGGGTGCTTCAGGTGCATATTGGCGGCTTTCTGAGCCAGGAGGACGGTCTTGCCCGATCCGGCGATGCCGCGAATCCGCTGCGCCCCGGGGGGAATTTCCAACCCGATGTGGCTCTGCTGCAAGTCCAATTCGTAGAGCCGCTGCCGGACGGAGTTGATGACCTCGGCGCGGGTCTTTCCTTTTTTATTGGTGACGCTCGGCCGCGTTTGCTCTTTCCGCAGGACGGTCGTGCCGCCGACGACGGCCAACAGCAGTTCCCACTGGCTCTCGTCGAGGTTTTTGCCGGCCTGAACCGGGGAAGTTTGCTCGATTTTTTTGAGCAGCGTCTTTTCGCCCATTTGGTCTTTGAACAGGATCGGCGGACAGTTGGGCAGGCGGTCGAAGCCTTTGTCCTGCCATTCTTGTTCGGTGACGAGCGGGAGGGCGACCGTCACGCGACCGCGAATCAGACGGCGGATTTCCGACTCGCGATCGCAGTAAGCCAGCAGCGAGTAGAGCTGATCTTCGGCTTGCTGGTAGGGACTGCCGGAAGCCTCATAGAAATTTCGGTAACTCCACAGGTGGCCGCTAACTTCCACAATTTGGTCGATGGTCAGACATTTGACTTCCGCGATGACGATGCCCAGTTCGCGATCGACCATCAGCACGTCCGGCTCCTTGCGGGTTTCGCCGGTTTTGGAAAAAATGGGATACCGCCAGTATCCGATGCAGTTTCGATTCCTGAATGCCTGCTTGAAAGCGTCCCAAACTTTCTGTTCGCACCGCTCTCCGGCTTTGCCGATCGGGTCGGTTTCGATAAAGCGACGGCCGGAATCTTCAATGCCTACTGCCATTAATCAAAGCCTCTGATAGTTCAAAAAAAATTGGTCTACTCTTCCACTCCCCAAACATCCGCCACCGCCGGAAAGTTGCAGCCGACGCGGCCGAATGCACCGCTTCAATTCCCGAAGGAATCGCCCTGTAAAGTGGCGTCGGGTTTTTTTCTCCCACCCCTCCCGCCTGCGGACGTTCGCGGCGATCCGAGAAGTTTTACCCTATCTCCAGCCTACGTTTTTCTCGCGGTTTGGTAATTCGTATTTACACGGAATTTGTGAGTTTTTTCCGCTTCCCCTTTTCCGTGCGTCCACGGAGGTTTTTTTCGTCAACGGTCGCGATCGCGACACGACCCCCCGCCCCCGTTCCGCCCGAGCCGCCCCCGGCCGTCGCTTCCCGGACGAAGTGTTGCAACCTCAAATAGAACTATCGTTTCCGTCCAAAACATCCCCGCCGACGTGCGGATGCCGGAAATGTCAGGGTGCGATCGCATCGGTGGGGATGGGGGGGTCGAGGTGTCGGGCGGACGCGATCGGCGTCAGGATTCGGGGCGGACGAGGGTGGGTTCGATCCAAATCGGCTTCCGCAGCTTCCGCCCCTCGCCGTGCGGCTGCATCCGCCAGTGTCCCCTGCGCCAGAAGGAATCGACGCGCCACTCCCGCGCCCCCTCCCGTTCGCCGGGACGGACGTCGCCCGACCGCTTGATCTGATAGCCGCGCCCGATCCACCGGGGCGACAGCTTCGCCTCGCCTTTGTCCGCTCCCCCGCCGCCGAAGCCCCTGCCGGTCGAAACGGCGGGTTCCTCGGATATCAGCTCGGGCTTGAACGCGATCGCCATCACCGATTGCAGGACGATTTCCCGGAACCGCATCGCCCAGGTGAACTCGGCGTCCGTCCCGATTTGCACCGGCGGCCGGTAGCTCCCGTCCCGGCGGATGCCCCGGAACGAGGCGAAGGCGCTGGTTTTCGAGTTCATCCCCGCCCACGTCACCATCAATCGGTAGTCGGCGTGGCTGGCGAACATCGACGCGCAGTCGTCCAAGTCGGCGGACACGCCCCACCTCGACCCCGAGCAGAACCCCGGCCGGTCCGCGTCCCAGAAGTTGACGGCCGCGAAATCCACGCAGCCGCCGTCGGGGGTGGGGATTGACCCCTCGGGGAACAGCAGCAGCAGGCTGGGGACGGGCGCCCGCAAGTCCGAGAGCAGGTCGCCCTTGTCGGCGATGCTCGTCTGGCAGAACGCCTCGATCAGGTCGGCATCCACGCAGTAGACCGGACCCGATTGCAGCGCCCACAGGGACAGGCTCGCCTGCAACATCTGGGGTTCGAGCCGGTCGTACCGCTGGCGGATGAACTGGCCGAGCAAATTGATTTCGGTCAGGGCGCGGAGGTGGCGCCACTTCAGGTAGGGCCGCGGGATGCGGTAGTCGGGCAGGTCGAACGCGGGCAGGTCGGAATCGCCCCGGCGGATGCGCTTCAGTTGCGCCTCGATGTCGCGGATCAGCTCGCTTCGGGTCGTCATCGGCTTCGCTCCTCTCGTCTCTCTCTCCATCTTCCCGGACGGCGTAGCCCCCGCCTCCCACCCGATGCCGTTCTGCGGGAAATGCCGCGATCGCATCCGTCGCCTACCCACCCGATGCCGTTCTAGGGGAGACGCTTCGATCCCTGCGGTGGCGGACGTTCGACGATTCCCCTAGAACAAATGTGCCATCAAAAAAGCAGCCCCCGAGGACTGCGGCGAATTGAGGATCGGGTCGGAGATGGGGAGGGGGTGACGGCGATCGGTGTGCTGCGCGGAGTCCGGGGAATGAGCCTTCCGTTCTGGGTACCCGGGTCGGGAGGGCGGTTCAAACTCCGGTCGATTCCCCCTTTAACGCACGATGGAAAGGCAACAAAAAGCAGTCCGAGCGGACGGTATCGACGATTTCTTCTCGGAGTTTTAGAGGGTCTTTGTCGCGGATTTTTTTATTACAAATTTTTCCGGATTGTTAAATTAAAAATAAATGATGTTTGCCCTTGTCACGGCTGATTCGGTTTGTTATTATGGGACTCGAACACCCGAGAAATTTCGGAAGCGATTGTGTTTAAAAAAACGATAATTCCCCTAGTCGCAACCGTCCTGACGGGAGCCGTTTTTATCGGAAGTGCCGAAGCCGCTTTAATGAGGACGACATCGGAACTCGGCGGTGAAACATTCCATGTCGTGGTCGATGATGTCAACAATCTCGAATGGCTGGCTTTGAGGCACACTTACGGGCCTCCTGTTACCGTCATCTCTCGCTATAGCCAGTATGGTTTTCGATGGGCGAACGCCGAGGATGTCAACACGATTATCGAGGAGATTTTTCCCGCCTGCACTCCCGGTAAAAGTACATTTGGCTGCTCCGACTACCGCCTGAATTCAGATAACGTCGGCAGTGAGTCGGCGGGTTTTTGGAAAGGCTTTTCATGGCACTTTTCTGACCTGTTCGATACAACCTTCCCGAATTCTGGAGCGGGTTCTGCCGCCTATTTTAACGATAATGAGATCGACGGCAATCAGCACTTGTTTCGCATCTGGCCTTCCGGCGTCAACAACTACGGCTACATGAAGACATGGATTGTCGATCGGTCTGATGACTCATTTGGTTACGGCGGATTCAGGGTGTTTATGGTGAGAGACTTCAACCCCCAACCTCAGACTCCCCCCGCGTCCGTACCCGAACCCCTGTCCGCTTCGGCCATTCTCGCCGTCGGCGCCGCCGTCGCCGTCGGTGCGGTCAAAAAAAGGGCGGTTTGAATCGACTGCCGATCGCGATCGGCGTCTCCACCCGCCCGAATTGTTCCGGGGGAAATGCTTTGAACCCTGCGGCGATGGGAATTCGACCGTTCCTCCAGAACAAATGTTCCAAAAGGTGAAGGGCGATCGCGCTTATCGCCCATCCCTCGCCTCCTGCCTCCGGACGGCGTAGCTCCCGACCTTGCGGTGGCGGGGAATTTTCACGATTCGGCGAGGGGGTGACGGCGATCGGTGAAACGCGATCGCGGTGCGGCGATTCCCGCAGAACGAAATCCCCTGCAACGTTTTACAGGGGGCGCGGCGGTTGACCGAAACATCCACGCCGCCGGACATCTTCACCCGCCCCGTTCCTCGGGAAGCGGAGCGGCATCGCCCCCGAAACCGACGTCGGGATACCGACGTTTGTTGATGTCGATTGATTTCCGAGCATTGGCGGCTATTCGCCGTCGCCCGTCTCCCCCGCCCGTTCGATGAA
>NZ_JAJENU010000396.1:0-2419 GCF_035615495.1 Lyngbya sp. CCY1209
CAAAGGGGGGCTGGGGGGGATGCGGTTTCTATTCCCTACACCCTACACCCTACACCCTACACCCGCGCGCAGCGCTACACTATCGGATATCTCGATAAAATCGTTTCAAATCGTCCGCCGAAACCCCCAATCCCCACAGCAAACCGATGTAGAGATAGATGGCCGTCGCCTTCACGGAACCCCAGCGGGCCACGCGGCGATCGCTGGTTCGGACGGTGCGGTTCACCTGGCGGATTCGGCCCCGACGCACCAACCGACGGCATAGATCGGCGTCTTCCATGATCGGGAGGGCATCGTCGAAACCGCCGCAGGCTTGGAAGGCGTCGCGGCGACAGAAGATCGCCTGATCGCCGAACAACACCCGCAACCCCCGAAAAAATAGGTGGGGGCGGAACAGGAGGGGGGCGTAGTAGGTTTTGAGATAGTTGTGCAGGGAGATGCCCCAGCGGGTGACGTGGGGGCCGGCCATCAGGGAGATGAAGCCGCCGCCGACAATTTCGGTATCCGCTAGGGTGTGGGACATGACGGCGATCGCATCGTCGGGGATGAGGGTGTCGGCGTGGAGGAAACACAGCACGTCTCCCGTCGCCGCTTCCGCCCCCCGGTTCATCTGCCGCGAACGTCCGGGGCTGTCGCACCCCACCACCCGCGTCCCCATCGAGATCGCGATCGCCGCCGTCTCATCTTCGCTTTTGCCGTCCGCCACGATCACCTCCCAGGGTGGGGGGTGCAACAGTTGCAGGTGTCGCAGCGTCCGACGCAGACACCCCGCCTCATTCAGCGTGGGGATGATAATAGAGACGCGCAGCACGGGAAAATCTCCGATAGGTGTGGGGTTATTAAATTGTAGGGGCGAATGGTTGCGCCCTCCCCGGTGCTTCACCCATCCCCACAAAAATGATATAACCTGGAACGGATTGAATCGCATCAGCGTCTCGCTGGTTACGTCCGCCCATCATTTTTCCGAAACCTCCATGAAGCGATCGAAAACCTGGAAGCAGTTTGTCTGTTTTGCCCTGTTCGGGCTGCTGTTGAGTTGGGCGGTTAGCTGTGCCGCCCCGGATGCCGAATTGGGCGATCGCCGGGAGGTGGAGTTTTGGACGATGCAGCTTCAGCCGCAATTTAACGATTATTTTAACGGGTTGATCGCCGATTTTGAGGCGGAAAATCCGGAGGTTAAAATTCGCTGGGTGGATGTGCCCTGGTCGGCGATGGAGAGCAAAATTTTGGCGTCGGTGTCGGCGAATACGGCCCCCGACGTGGTGAATTTGAACCCGGATTTCGCGGCGCTGCTGGCGGGGCGGGATGCCTGGTTGAATTTGGGCGATCGCGTGTCGGAGGAGGTGCGATCGCGCTATTTGCCGAATATTTGGAAAGCCAATGTTTTGAAAAATTGCGATGGGGACACCTGCGAAGAGACGACCTTCGGAATTCCCTGGTATCTCACGACTCAAATCACGATTTACAATCAGGATTTGTTGAAACAGGCGGGAGTCGCCGCACCCCCGAAAACCTATTCGGAACTCGCCGAAGTCGCCCAAACCATCAAAGACGAAACCGGAAAATATGCCCTGTTCGTGTCCTTCGTGCCGGAAGATTCTTCCCAGGTTTTGCAGTCTTTGGTTCAGATGGGGGTGACGTTGATCGATGAAAATGGAAAGGCGGCGTTCAATACTCCCGAAGGGTTGGCGGCGTTTGAATATTGGGTGGATTTATATCAGCGGGATTTGTTGCCCCGGGAAGTGTTGACGCAGGGACATCGGCGGGCGATCGAATTGTACCAGGCGGGGGAAATTGCCCTGTTGACAACCGGGCCGCAATTCTTCCGTGCGATCGCGGAAAATGCTCCCGATATCGCCAAGGTTTCCGCCCCCGCACCGGCCATCAACGGCGACACGGGTAAAACCTCCGTGGCGGTGATGAATTTGGTGATTCCCCAGCAGACTTCCCAGCCGGAAGATGCCCTCAATTTCGCCTTATTTGTCACCAATTCTGACAACCAATTGCAGTTCGCAAAAGAGGCGAACGTGATTCCTTCGACAACTGAGGCTTTAGAAAATCCGTTTTTCCAAACTGTAAGCGAAGACGCACCGCCGCAGGATAAAGCCAGAATGATCAGCGCCGAACAGATGGAAAATGCGGAGATTTTGATTCCGCCTTTGGAAGATATCAAGGAATTGCAGAAGATTATTTACAACAACTTGCAGGCGGCGATGCTGAATCAAAAGACGGTGGAATGGGCGATCGCGGATGCGGAGGCGGACTGGAACGGGCGATCGTGAAGTTGGCTGTCATATCAAATCCGGTTGAATGCTCGGAACAAAACGGGTTGGATATCCAAACCGCTTGGGAATCAATTCCCAAGCTAACAGCTCAAATCATCTGAAGATGATTGGGAAGGTTTTGCGGTCAAAAAACC
>NZ_JAJENU010000397.1:0-4966 GCF_035615495.1 Lyngbya sp. CCY1209
TGCCATTGATGGTAGTCAAAGCAAGAGTCGTACTCATGACAACGAGACGACTGAACTAGGAGCCGTGTGAGGTGAAAATCTCATGCACGGTTCTGAATGGGAGGGGGAGATGGCAACATCTCTCTCGACCCCTAATCTGAGAAATGCGATCGACCCAAATTCTCAGGTAGTAGACGCTTCCCTAAACGGAATTATGGCAGATTTAGAGATTCGCACGGCTAATGTTACGGTTCCCAACGGCGATCTGAATATCGACGCCTATCTGGCCGAACCCGCCGAGGGCGGCCCCTATCCCGGCATCGTTGTGATCCAGGAAATTTTCGGGGTGAACGCCCACATCCGGGATGTGTGCGATCGCATCGCGAAGGAGGGATATGTTGCCATCGCCCCGGCTATCTACCAGCGCCAGGTTCCCGGGTTCGAGATCGGCTACTCGGACGAAGACATCGCACTGGGCCGCAAGTACAAGGAACAGACCAAGGCCCCGGAACTCCTGGGCGACATCCAAGCCACCCTCGATCTATTAAAAGGTCGGGAGACGGTCAAAAATGCTCATTTCGGCAGCATCGGTTTCTGTTTCGGTGGCCACGTCACCTATCTGGCCGCGACGCTGGACGATATCAAGGCGACGGCTTCTTTTTACGGGGCGGGGATCGTCACCGGAACTCCGGGCGGGGGTCCGGCTACCGTCACCCGCACGCCGGAAATTGATGGGGTGCTCTACGGGTTCTTCGGAACTGAAGATCCCCTGATTCCCAATCAAGAGGTGGATCAGATCGAAGCGGAACTGCAAAAACACGGCGTCCGCCACCGGATTTTCCGCTATCCGGCCACCCACGGTTTTTTCTGCGACCAACGGGATAGCTATAATAAAGAGGCTGCTGAGGATGCCTGGAAACACGTCAAAGAACTGTTCGCTCAAGAACTGTAAACAACTGACGGACTTGTGGCCCGAAGGGGGGTCGCCCGACGGGGGACCGGCGATCGCTCTCCTTCGGCTTCGGAAACCGTTTTTCGACGGACGACGTCTTCAGAAATCTTGAACTTGTGAGATCGGCCGGATCAGCTAGAAGGCTGCGATCGAGGAAGAGTGCGAGAGCAGGTTAGAACGTGAATTTTTGTTTTTTTGGTTTTTCCTATGACGACTCAAAATCAATCTTTTTCAATCGATGATTTTGCCAAGGCCCTGGAAACTCACGACTACGATTTACAAAAGGGGCAAATCGTGCGCGGCCGGGTATTTGAACATGACTCAAACGGCGCTTATGTTGACATCGAAGGGGGGAAATCTCCGGGATTTTTGCCGATCCGCGAGGCATCTTTGAAGGCGGTGGACGACCTTTCGGAAATTTTGCCACTGCAGGAAGAACGGGAATTTTTGATCATCCGCGACCAAAATGCGGAGGGTCAGGTGTTGCTTTCCCTGCGTCAACTGCAACTGAAACAGGCCTGGGACGAGTTGGCCGAGAAAGCCAAAAATGAAGAATCCCTGCAAGTTCAAGTGACGGGGGTCAACCGCGGCGGCGTGACGGTGGATGCGGATTCTTTGCGGGGCTTCATCCCGCGATCGCACCTCGTCCAACGGGACAATTTGGATGCGTTGGTGGGGGAAGTTTTGACGGTGAGTATACTGGAGTTGAACCGCGATCGCGAAAAGTTGGTGTTCTCCCAGCGTCTCGCCTCCGAATCCGTCTCCTTCAGCCAACTGGAAATCGGCCAACTGGTGGAAGGGACTGTCGGCAGTATCAAACCCTTCGGCGTGTTCGTGGAATTGGACGGCGTGACGGGGTTGATTCACATCAAAGAAATCAGCCAAAAATACGTCGGTTCCCTGCCGGAATTGTTTGAAATCGGCCAGACGGTGAAAGCCCTGGTTATCAACCTGGAAGAAGGGCGCCACCGGGTGTCTCTCTCCACCCGCCTGTTGGAAAACTATCCCGGCGAAATCGTCGAGAAAATGCCGGAGGTGATGGACTCCGCCGAAGCGAGGGCAGAACGGGCGAGAAAGTTGATTTCTCCTTAGAATGTCAAATCCCCCTAAATCCCCCTTGGAAAGGGGGACTTTAAAAACGATTCTCCCCCCTTTCAAAGGGGGGCTGGGGGGGATATAATCCGGGTTATCGGAAGAGTTAAATCCTCTTACCTATTGCCTATTGCCTATTACCTATTGCCTATTGCCTCCCAACACAAAAGGCAAAAGCGAGAAATTCTCACCTTTGCCCGATCGCAAAAAAGCGATTAAATTGTCGAGAGAATCCATGAATTCTCCCTACTTTCGGCGTTTGTGCGGTTTCCGGTGTACCATCGCGGCTTCCGCCGGAAACCCGACATGGGGGACCACCTGATCCTGACGTTCTTCTTCCAGCCGTTTCAGTTCGGTATAGTCAACCCAGTGGATGCAATCGACGGGACAGGTGTCGATCGCCTCCTGAATCGCATCTTCCGAATCGCCATCTTGCCGAAACACGCGCGATCGCCCGTGGTCGGGCTCGATATAGAATGTGTTTCGGGCGACGTGGGCACAGTGCTTGCAACCGATGCAGGTGGGTTCATCGACGTAAACCCCCTTTTGGCGCAGCGTACCCCCCAACTCCGGCTCGAAGCCGGAACGCTCAGGTGCATCCCGCAACACCCCGCCGAGTTCCGGTTCCAAACCCGAACGTTCCGGCGAGGTATGAGTTGATGATGCAGACCATTCAGACATTAGGCGCTCCAACGTTGGACAACTAGGCGGATCGAACCATCTTGACGATTTTGCTGTTCGGAGACTTGGAAACCCTGCTGGGTGCTGGCGCTCACGACGGTGTGGAACGCATAGCGCTGGGTGACTTTTTTCAGGAAATAATCCACCGGCCAAGCCTGTTGCCAGAACTGTAAATCCGCCACCAGTTCGTATTCCTGGCCGTTCCAGGTGAACCCGAGATCGTAGCCGTTCTCTTGTTCGATGACAACTTCGGCCGGGTGGGTTTGGCCCCGATAGCCCCGAACTTCTCGCGGTCCGGGCTTCCAGTCGATGCCCAGATCGGTTAAAGCGGCTTTTAAAGACGACAGATTGCGAATTTGCGTCTTGATTTGGCTAAAGTGTGACATAGTTGGTAAGTTTTGAATGAATTGCGTGAACAGACAAACAAGGCGGGATTTTACCAGTTGCTAAAACCCACTTGGGCAGTCGCCGTGTCAGACTGGTGATTGGCTTGGGTGAAGTATTCGGAGGTTTTCTCCTGAGTCAATACCACACCCAACTCCGCTTCGATCGCGGCTGTGACCTCGGCACAGGAGGCACCGACAATGCCGGTGACTTTCTCCTGAACTCGGCCGTCGGGATAGATGATAAACTCTAGGGTTTCCATAGCTCACACTGACTGCACGGGTGGTATAAAATGAGACCAACACCGGAGATCGAGCTTCGATGTTGGCTCCAGATCGATCAGATGGTTCTGACGCTACGCTCCAGCGATCGGGCGATCGACGGTTTCCAATTCATGAAAAACCCATGATAACTTTACAAAAGTTATCAATAGCTGAAGCAGTAGGTTCATTATATGTTAAGTTTCGCGTAGATGCCCCGAACCGTCAAGATGGGGGAGAGGGAGTCGGGAGTCGGGAGTCGAGAGTCGGGCAGATTTGGGATGGATGTGGGGGCAACCGTCTCCGGTTGCCCGCTTCAGCCAACAGGTGGCACCGGACACCCCAACTTGAGAGATAATAGAAGATTGTCCAATTTCAAGCGTCTGTCATGAGTAATCATCAGCCAATCACACATTCGGCCCGGAATCCCATGCGCGTGGGGGTGCTGGGGTTCGGCGGCCTGGGACAAGCGGCCGCGCGGGTGTTGGCACCCAAACGGGAAATGCGCTGGGTGGCGGCGGCCGATCAAAAAGGATACGTCTATTCAACCGAGGGACTCGATCCGGACCGGTGTATCGAAGTGTATCGCGATCGCGGCTCTTTGGGGGATCTCGAACCGGGCGGCACCCACAGCACCCAAAGTATCGAAGATCTGATCCGCCGGGGTTCTCAGGGGGTGGATGGTTACTTCTTGGCCCTCCCCAATTTGCCCAATACCTTTATGGCTTCGGTGGCGAAGGCGTTTATCGAGTCCGGATGGCGGGGGGTCCTGGTGGACGCCCTGAAGCGCACCAGCGCCGTCGAACAGCTTCTGGAATTGCAAGATGATCTCAATAATGCCGGGATCACCTACATGACGGGTTGCGGCGCCACGCCGGGACTGCTGACGGCGGCGGCGGCGGTGGCGGCCCAGAGTTACGCGGAAATTCATAGCGTCAAAATCACCTTCGGGGTGGGTATCGCCAACTGGGAGGCTTACCGGGCCACCATCCGGGAAGATATCGCCCACCTCCCCGGCTACGACGTGGAACGGGCCCGGGCGATGACGGAT
Source organism: Lyngbya sp. CCY1209 (assembly GCF_035615495.1). Taxonomy (GTDB): domain Bacteria; phylum Cyanobacteriota; class Cyanobacteriia; order Cyanobacteriales; family Microcoleaceae; genus Limnospira. Next base: position 4,400 of record NZ_JAJENU010000397.1, read on the forward strand.
GCGGAGGTGGAGGCGCTGTTGGACGAAACCGACGGCCTGCTGAAGTTGGAAGGGATGGAACACGCCGACGATATCATGTTGGAATTGGCGGGAATTTGCGATCGCGATCGTGTCACGGTGGGCGGCGTCGTCGATACCCGCAACCCCAAAAAGCCGCTGAGTACCAACGTCCGAGTCACCGGCCGCACCTTCGAGGGGAAAATCTCCACCCACACGTTTACCCTCGGCGACGAAACCAGCATGGCGGCGAATGTCTGCGGTCCGGCCTTCGGCTATTTGAAAGCCGGGATCAACTTGCACCGCCGGGGAATTCACGGCCTGTTTACCGCCGCCGAAGTGATGCCGCAGTTCGTGCGCTAGGGTGGTTTGATATGTGCGATTCGTTCGGGAATGAAATAAGGCTGAAATGCCTGAAATAACTTCCCGGTAAGGCTTTCATCCCCTCGGATGAATATAAGGGGCATACCCCTGACCAGCCTTATAACTGTCCGTATGTTCCTAAGTTTGGTATCACAGGATACCAAATGAGGTCGGAACTCTCAGGGTCAAGAGGAGAAGTGGAGAATC
>NZ_JAJENU010000398.1:0-2799 GCF_035615495.1 Lyngbya sp. CCY1209
CCGCAGTTATTATAACTTCCCCAATCATCTTCAGATGATTTCGGCTATTAGCTTGGGAATTGATTCCCAAGCGGTTCGGGTGTTCGACCAGATTAGATGGCGGTGCCTTTCCTACCCATCTATTATCCCACAAGCCGGGAGATGAAATAGGAACGCACCATGGGATCAATCTTACCACACGAGTAGCACAGGCATCTTGCCTGTGAAAAAAAAGCGATCGCACTGTCACCCCAAATCCTCATCAACAACTCCTCTGTGTCCTCCGTGCCTCTGTGGTTAAATTTTATTAATTTTCGCACCCCCCAGATTTACATTGGTTGAGTTTCGTGCCTCAACCCAACCTCCTCCAATAAGGAACAGAAAGCCCCTCCAAAAACGGCGAGGGTGCCGATCGCAAACCACTGACAATCAGCGATCGCATCGCCCTCGAACAGCCCACATAAAACAGGCGTCGCTGTTCGTCGGAAACGACCGGCTTTTCTTCCTCGGGTAAATCGTCGCCGAAATAGGGTAAAATATCTTTATTGAGTCCCACGACGGCGACAAAGGGGAATTCCAAGCCTTTAGCCGAATGCAGGGTCATCACTTTTATATAGTTGGCATTCAGGTCGATTTCGTGGCCGGAAACAAACCGGGCGTCCGTGCCCTGGCGGGTCAGTTCCCGGGCGAGATTTCTGCCCATTTCCGACCTCGGACAGAGGACCGCGCCACCGTGGATGGGGAGGCGGTAGCGTTTGGCTGATTCGATAAAAAAAGCGCGGATTTTTTCGGTTTCTTGGTTCAGGTTTTCGGTTAAAATGAGAGTGGGAATTTCCCCTTCGTAGGCGGAGGGAGTTTGTTGCAGGCAGTCGGCGTCTCCAGCCTCAGTGCCGGAGAAAATGGCGGTGCAGGCGGCGATGATTTGGGCGGTGTTGCGATAGTTTTGTTTCAGGATGAGGGTGCGGCCGGCGACGTTCAAATCGGCGCGGATTTTTTTCCAACTGAAGCCGCGTTGGTAGAGGGATTGGGAGGCGTCGGCGGTGAGGTAGAGGGCTTTTAAAGAAGGGACTAAAGCCAAAATACACCGCAGGGCGACGGGGGATAAATCCTGGGCTTCATCGATAACGATCGCTTCGTAGGGTGGGGCGGGTAATTGGGTGATTTTTTCCAGGGCTTTTCGCCGCAGTTGGGGCCAGGTTATTAACCCATTTTTCGCCATTTCTCGCCCCCAGGTTTCGTAAATACTCCACATCGCCTCCCGCAGTTTTGCGGACAGGGGAAAGCCGCGCCCCCGCCGTTCCAGGGCGAGATATTCGGCTTGGGTGGCGACGCCCCAGCCGTCGATCGCTTCCTCAAATTCTTGCAGCAAATAGGGCAGTCCCAGGCGTTCGATATTTTGGCGACGGCCGATGCGATCAAAGCGATTTTTTCCGGGAATTTCTGCAATTTCCAGGGCGGTTTTCAGGCAGGATAGGGATTGTTTATCCGTGGCGATGTTGGGTTTTCCGTAGGTTTGGGTATAATATTTATAGGTGAGGGAATCGACGGTAGAAACGGTGACGCCGCAAGCCTCGGGTTCGCCGCCCAAAAGCTGGGTCAGCAGTTGTTGGGAGTAGGCGACGAGGGCCTTGGTGTAGGTGGTAAATAAGATGGGTTTGATACCCTTTTCCAGGAGGGTTTGGACGCGGTAAATGGCGAGGGTGGATTTGCCGGTACCGGGTCCCCCTTTGACGAGTACGGGGCCGCTTTTTCCGAAAGTTCTCAGTTTTTCCTGTTCGGGATCGAGCTTTAATAAAAAGCGGGTTAGGGTGCCGCTGACGAAGCGATCGAGGTCTTCGGGTTGGTTGAGAATGTATTCGCGATCGCCGATAATTTCTTCGATGGGGCGGGGGTAGAGGTTGTCAATTATTCGACTGATATAACGATCCGCGATAGGCAGTTCCAGCAGGGCTTCCGAGTTGGGGGCCGCGCAGATTTCCGGCCAGTATTCCGGGGGAATTTGCCACCGTTTTAGGTGGGTTTTGGTGAGTTTGAAGGGCAGGGAAGTGGTGATGGTGTCGGGCTCGGATGCCTCGATTTTCGCGGGTTCCGGAGGCGGCGGTGGCGGCGCGATTTCCTCCGGTTGCGGTTGGAGAATTTCGGCATCCGGCGGAGGTGCGGGGGCGTCGGTTTCCGTGAGTTCGACTTCGTAGGTGCGATCGTCCCGTTTGCGGACACTCAACAGTTTAACCCACCCGCCACCGAAGCAGTAAAACAGGCGATAGTCGCCGATGCGAACCCGATAGACATTGTTAGTATAGCCCTTCAATTTTTTAGCATCTCCCCGGGCGGAAATGGGGTCGGTTTCCAGGACTCTGATATTTTTCTGCACCTTTTTTTGCACCGCTTTGGGAAGGTTCAGCAGTTCGCTAAAAAAGGTATCAGTAGAAGAGATAGCCCAAGTCATGATTTGAGGGAGTAGTTTTGTAGGGTGCGTTCCCCCCATCCATTATCCCACCAGCCAGGAGATGAAATAGGAACGCACCATCGAATTGATTTTACCACACGAGTAGCCCAGGCATCTTGCCTGTCAAAAAAAAGCGATCGCACCCCCTTCCCCAACTCTTCATATCCAATCCAGTTGAATACTCGGAACCCAACAGCTCAAATCATCTATCGAATTGATTTTACCACACGAGTAGCCCAGGCATCTTGCCTGTCAAAAAAAGCGATCGCACCCCCCTCTCCCCAACTCTTCATATCCAATCCGGTTGAATGCTCGGAACAAAACGGGTTAGATATCCAAACCGCTTGGGAATCAATTCCCGAGGGCGCAAGCCT
>NZ_JAJENU010000399.1:0-21550 GCF_035615495.1 Lyngbya sp. CCY1209
TGCCCATGCTAGGTAGGGGAGCCACCCTATAAGGTGGCTCCCACCAATTTTCAACCCAATGAATAAATCATCGGTAGAGGCAAGCCTCTGCGCTTGCCCATCTCCCACCTTCAATTAAAACTTTTGCTTGTAAGAGCGGGCGTGTTCCGCCAGTTTTTCGGCGATATCGGGATTGTAAATTCGCAGATAATTCCAATAATTTTCAAACACCGATTTTACATAACCCTGAGTTTCCGGATAGGGAATTTGGGTGACAAATTTATCCGGGTCGTCGAAGCCGAACCGCCGCAACCAATCGGCGATCGCACCGGGTCCGGCGTTGTAACTCGCCACCGCCAACAGGGAATTATTGTTGTATTCTCGGTGGGTGAAATCGAGGTAGTAAGTTCCTAAATTGACGTTATCATCGACGTTTTCGAGGGAATAGTTGGTCAATTGGATGTTTCTCGCCGCCTCTGCCCCCGTTTCGGGCATCACCTGCATCAACCCCGTCGCCCCGACAACGGATTTAATCGAGGGCATGAATCGCGATTCTTGCCGAATTAAAGCCGTCACCAATACCGGATTCAGGTCGCGTTTGTTGGACCAACTGACGATAGTTTCCAAGTAGGGGAACGGATAGAGAGATTGCCAGTAACCGGGTTTTTGCTTCAGGGCGAGATATTCTTGGCGTTCTTCCGGGTTTTCCCGCCGGCTGAGGCTGGAAATCATCCAAATGCCGTCCAGATTGTCCCCCACCGCAATTCGCATCAAACCGTCGGTATATTGTTGGGCGACGGACGGTTGCATTCTGTCGCCGAATTCCACCTGCCACAGGCTCCAGGCGTCGCGATCGCGCCCCAGGCGGTACAATTCCTGTAGCGTCTCCGAACCCGCCGGGGGAGTCGGGCGCTGTTCCGCGTGTTCGACGTGGGGAGACAGGGGCCGCACCGTGGTAAAATCCCCCACCGGCCACCCCAGCAGCACCGCCGCCCGCCAGGCGTAGTAGGATTCGGGATATCGCGCCAACAAATATTCGTAGGCTTTGGTGGTATCCTTGGGTTTCCCCATCTGTTGGGCCCACTTCCCAATCCAGAACGTCGCCTCCGGCGCCAACTCGCTGTCGGGGTTCTTCGTCACCAACTGCCGTGCCCACTCGGAGGCGATATCCAGCTTTCCGGCTTCCGCGCCCTGTTGGGCGAGACTCCAGCGCAATTTGGCCGCCGCCTCCGAATCACTGTATTCGCTCAACAACAACTGGCGGGTTTTGGAGGCGGAATCGGGGGAACGCAATTTTTCGAGCACGTCCGCCTGGTCCAAGAGCGCTTCCGGGGCGTGTTCGGGGAAATTCTCGATCGCCCGATTCAGCAGCGGGAGGGCTTCCTGCGGTTCCACCAGGCGGGCCAAACGGATCAGGCCGAACCCGGCATCCTCGCCCCCGGGGTCGGTTTGATCGGGGAAGGCGGCGATCAACTGTTCGTAGGCTTTCCGGGATTCGGGAATTTTCCCGCCCAACCACAGTCCCCGGGCGTGGCGGTAGCGGTTTCGGGGCGTAGCGGGGGCCTTTGAATAGGCGATCGCACCCTTACCGTAATCCATTTTTTCCCAGTAACCGAACCCGATCGCCTCCCAATCTTCCGGGGTGAGTTGCGCTTCGTAACCCCGCCGCAACCGCTCCAAATAGGTGCCGTAATCGGGCAAATAAATTCCGTGTTTGGCGATCAATAAAAGCAACGGGAATTGATTGGGATTTTCCCGCAGCCGAGTTTCGGCGATCTCCACGCTGCGGGGGTGGGCCGGAAATTCCGCGATCGCCCGATCCCAATATTCCGGGTTATTTTCACCCAAAACATACAACCCCTCCACCATCACCGGATCTTCCGGGTAGCGATCGATCAATTCCTGCCAAGTTTGTTGAGCTTTTGCCGTCTCTCCGAGTTGTTCGTAGGCTTGCGCCCGCATTTTGAGGACGTACCCCCCCAACAGCCGATAGTCCCCCTCCAATCCTTCCAACTGTTCCAAAGCCGCCTCCGGCTGTTGACTCTCCAACCAATCCGCCGCCAGCAAAAACCGGGCGCGATTTTGGCTCTCAGATGCCGGAGAGGTGGCGATCATTTCCTCCAACTCCACCCGGCGCTCCTCCGGCGAGAGCAACGCCAAACTCATCACCACCTCGGAAGAATGGGAAAGCTCCGGCGCGTCTCCAGTCCGGGACGACCAGATTTTTTGCCACTGCATCATGGGGAAATAAACGCCAAAAACCAGTGCCGCAGCCCCGGCTATGACATAAAGAGAAACTTGTGTAATCCGTCGCTTCTGCATGGGAATTAATTAAATATTCGTTAAATCCGGTCAACATAAAATCGGAAAATCGAGAATCGATAAAAGTCATCAATTGTCAATTGTCAATGATCAATGATCAATTGTTCCGACAAAGTATCCAACGCAATGAAATGGGCGGTTTGGGTATGGGAAATACATCTCGGCCTTGGCTCCAATGTTCAAACCACCCCGTCGGCGGCCACGCCTCCGGGGGCAGGTGGGTGCGTTCATATTCGTACACCGACTCATCGGACAATATCTGTAATGGTAAACCGGCCATCACGGAATTGAACTCTGATCGCGTCATCAAATAGGACCACTGCACCTGAGCCAGTTCCCGCACCCGCCGGTCCGGCTCGTATCCGGGAGCGGCCAAAAACGTGCTCAACAGCAACAATCCCCCCGGTCTGACGATCTCGCACATCCGCAACAGGAGCGATCGCACGTCTTCATTATTGCGAAAATGGGAAATCACCTCGGCCACCACCGCCAATTGATAGGAATTGTGCGGCAATTGCAGGGCGGGGTTGAGAATGTTGCTCTGAATCACCCGGACGGGGAGTTGTTCGGCTTTGGCTTCTCTGGCGATAATCTGGGCAAATTCCGGCGTCAATTCCACCGCGTCCACCGGATGTCCCCGCCGTGCCAGAGCCAGGGTATTGCGGCCCACCCCCGCCCCGACATCTAAAATGGGGGCAGTTTTGGGGTTGTCGAAAAATTTCACCACGTCCATGAGTTTGGCGTCCGGGTGGGAGCCGAACAGCGGACCCTTGCGACTTTTGAGCCAGCGCTGATACTTCTTTTCCATCGACAACACTTCGTTGACGACGGTCAATTTCAGGCCGTTGGTGAGGCCCTGGGTGGGGTCGGGCGGCTCATATTTGAATAGGAGGCGGGAGTGGGGGGAGGTGTCGTAGCCTTCCTTGAGTTTCCGTTGCACCAGTTGGCGCAGCGACTGCATTTCCTCCGGGGTGAAGTTCTGGCCCAGGGCTTTCAAGAGGCGATCGAACTGCTCCATGTAATGGTCGAGCAGCGACGGAATGCAGGGCACGGTGAGCTGTCCGCTGGCGGAGGTGAGCCGCTTGACCTTCCGCGCCAGGGCAGTTTCCAGGGTGGCGGGATCGCTGGCGGATGTCGGCTGGTTGGCTACCACAAGTGAATTTTCCCCTATTCGATTGAAATGACTTTCATGTTAATTTACCTTACTCTCGACCCGCTCCCGGATGCGATGGTTCCGTGCGCTCCCGGATGGGAGCGACGGCCATCGTTGGTCTAGGAAATCGGAATGTCCGTCGGGGTCGGCGCCACGCCGGGGCCGGGAGTCATGACGATTTTGCCGACCACGTGTCCCGTTTCGCTCTCGCCGTGGGCTCGGGCGACATCGGATAAGCTGTAACTTCGGTGGACGTGCGATCGCACCTTCCCGGCCTCAATCCAATCCCGCATCGCCTCCAAATCCCGCCGTCCGGGTTGCGCCAAAATCAGTTTCGCTTTTTTCCCGGGCAAAAATAGGCTCTGCACCGAGGCGCCGACATTATCCAAACTCGGCAGGGTGGAAACATAGATTCCGTCCGGTTGCAACACTTTCTCGCAGTTGTAAAACGTCTGTTTCCCCACCGCGTCGAAAATAATGTCGTATTGGGTACCCTGCTGGGTGAAGTCCACTTGGGTATAGTCGAGGACAACATCGGCGCCCCAACTTCGCACGACATCCAAATTGGCGGTGCTGCAAACCCCCGTCACCTCCGTTTCCATCGCCCGGGCAATTTGTACCGCAAAGGACCCGACGCCGCCGGACGCCCCGTTAATTAACACCCGCTGTCCCGATCGCATCTGGCCCAGATCCAGCAAGGCTTGCAATGCTGTCAACCCCGCCAGGGGGACGGCTGCGGCTTCCTCGTGGGTGATGGTACCGGGTTTGTGGGCCGTCGTCGAGGCGGGGACGGCGGCATATTCGGCGTAGGCACCCCCCGACAAAGGATTCAGGAAGGTGTAAACTTCGTCTCCCGGTTGAAACTGGGTGACATCTGCCCCCACTTCCACCACCACCCCGGATAAATCGGAACCCGGGATTTTCGGAAATCCAAATCCGGATAACAGTTGCAAGTCTCCCTGTCGGATTTTCCAATCGACGGGGTTGACGCTGGTGGCGTGGACTTTGACCAATAATTGTTCGGGGCCGATTTTCGGCATCGCCACGTCCGCGTATTCCAGGACTTCCGGGGAACCGTACCGATTGATGATGACCGCCTTCATGAATGCACTCCCGTTGCAACCTGCATTGTCAGCTTAACCGATCGCGCCCGATCGTTCAGAAATGTTGATACACTGGCGATCGCTGGTTTCGATTGTCCCTAAATTATGGCTTCTGTGCTGCCAAAATTGTCGCTGTTTCTGGCGATCGGGTTTTCGGCGGGGACGGTCCTCGCCCAACCCGTCCCGGCGCCTCCGCCCTCCTCGCCCCCCTCACCCGACGCGGCGGAACCGACTTCGGAAGGGGAAGAGGTGGAAACCATTCCGGAACTCCCCCCGGTTCCGTTCATGATTCCGGATGAAATTTTGGAGTATTTTTATCAAAATCCCGACGGACTCGATATCTGTCCGGGGGTGAACGCTTTGCCGTTTCGGTTGGGCTCCTTTGCCTACCCCCTCGGGCCGGAAGCCGAACTGGTGCAATTGCTCTGCTACCGGGCCGCTTATCAGGGGGGTTACAATTTCTTTCGCTATCAAGAGACGGACGGGGAGGTAACGGTTGAACCCCTGGAATTTTCTGGGTTTGAAATGGGTGCGAGGGGCGAACTGGTGGAGGCTCAAATTCGGGAGATTATCGGCGAATTGGAGTACCAGCCGGCGGAGGGTATTTTGAGCGTTTTCACCAAAGATCGGGGGGTTGGGGATTGCGGCACCTTTGTCAAGTACGAGTGGGACGGAACGCAGTTCAACGCGATCGAATATCGGGCTAAATCCGAGTGCGACGGCAATTCTATCGAACCACAGGAGTATCCTCAACTGTATCCCTAGGTTCAGGCGGGGGAGGGTGCGATCGCCCTTTTGAGCCCCGTTTGTATCGGACGACTATACTGATCTGAGTCGGAAAACTAAAGCCAATCCCAGGAAAATCTCGGGCGAGATGCGTGGGATGCCAACAATGTCCACGGCATCCCCCAACCACCGTTGAGCGGGCGGGAGTCGGCCGCTCGGAAAGCTCGAAAACTGCGAATCGCCTTGCATTGAACCCGAATCTACGGGCTCGGAAAATTCATCAAAATACCCTTCGTTTCCGAGGGTTGTCCGGACGGATTCCGTAGGATTACGGTTGTCACTCGGATTCATCGCCCGGGGCGAGCGGCAAATCTCCGCAGATGCGCGGAGAGCGATTCATATCGGGCGATCGCACCCCACCATTCAAATCCCTTCCCATCTCGGGGGGGAATTTTTTATGGTTTTTGGCTCATGGGCCGCGGACACCGTGGCGGGAAGTCATCGCATTTTTCGAGTTCCCGGGCGACCACCTCGAACCCCTCGGCGTCGTCCGCATCGGCGATCGGGTCTTCCATTTCATCCCGCCCCCCTGGGGAAGCTTGGCCCGGGCGATCGCAACCCGCAAGTTCAAACCGGCTATCATCGAGTTCCTTAATTATTAAATTGTAGGGGCGCAAGGCACGACGCCCCGATTTTTGATTCCCCGGAATCCTGGCAACCCTATAAGGTTGCCCCCTGGATACCCCCAAACCCTCGACTCTACAAGGGTTTCGGCGATTATCCACCCCCTCTCCCACGCCGCAAATGTAACGGAATATTACAGTTTTGCCATCAAAGCAGCAAAACGTCTTGACATCTCAGAATGAAGTCGCTATCTTGTGATACATACCCGGGTACACAAGTTCACTGTCCTATGCAAAGTAAGCAAAAGGTAACACTTTATCTTCCACCCTCACTGCACCGCAAACTCAAAATTAAAGCGGCAGTCGAATCGGAACCCATGTCAGCCCTGGCCGAAAAGGCACTCGTCTTTTATCTGACCCACCCCGAAGTGGTTGACGAATTGGAAGCATTACACGGCCAAACTCATCGAGTTTACGCCTGTCCCGAATGCGCCACCTCCGTCGTCATAGAAGAAGGGGAATTGGTTTCCGTCAAGAATCAGCCCAGCGTGCTGCCTGACGAAGAATTATCAGTCCAGCCAGTGCGAGAAGTGGGTTCGAGCACCGCCCAACCGGGAGAGGAAGAACTCGTCCCCTGTTGAGGAGGAATACAACCTAGCTTCGATGATAGCGCGATGTCGTGCTCAGAATCGGACATTGGGAACTCTCACTGTTAGTAAATGTTGTACCGTCTCTTGGATCGAGGACCATGCAAGAAGAACTTAGTATCCTAATTGAAGCTCGATATCCTCTGATCTACCTCGTGACTTTCGAGGAGGAGCGGTCTGAGCAGGCGATCGCGACCATCGTACAGAACTCGAAGCGTCAGCGGGAAGTATACGTTTGGACTGTCACTCGCGGACTGACCCAATATAGTCGGGATCAAGCGCGAAATACAGTACAGTCTAATACAGTATCGCCGCAAGCTGCGATCGAATGGGTGATTCGGCACAGGGAGCCAAATGCTAGTGGCAGTATCTACATCTTTAAAGATTTGCATCCCTTTAAAGATTCTCCAGAGGTGACCCGGTGTTTGCGGGATGCGATCGCCAGTTTCAAAGGCACGAACAAGACCATCGTCCTGATGTCCCCCGTGCAGGAAGTGCCCATCGAGTTGGAGAAGGAAGTCGTGGTTCTGGACTTCCCCCTGCCGAACATGACAGAGCTCAACCAAGTGCTCTCGTCCCAACTCGATCAGGCCCGTTCCCGTCGGATCACCACCGAAACTCGGGAAAAGTTGCTCAAAGCCGCCCTGGGTTTGACGCGGGACGAAGCCGAGAAGGTGTACCGCAAAGCCTACGTGACGGCGAACCGGCTGACGGACAAAGAAGTTGACATCGTTCTGTCCGAGAAAAAGCAACTGATTCGGCGCAACGGCATTCTCGAATTCATCGACGTGGATGAAACCATCGATGCGGTGGGCGGTTTGGAAGAGTTGAAGCGCTGGCTGCAACAGCGGTCTGACGCCTTCACCGAGCGGGCCCGGGAGTACGGCCTGCCCCAACCCAAAGGGATGCTGATCCTAGGGATTCCGGGTTGCGGAAAGTCCCTGATCGCCAAAACCACGTCCCGTCTGTGGGGTTTACCCCTGCTGCGGCTGGATATGGGCCGGGTGTACGACGGTTCGATGGTAGGGCGATCGGAAGCCAACCTCCGCAACGCCCTGAAAACGGCAGAGTCCATCTCTCCGGCGATTCTATTCATCGACGAACTCGACAAATCCTTCGCAGGGGGAACCGGGTCGGCGGACTCCGACGGTGGCACCTCAAGCCGGATCTTCGGTTCGTTCCTCACCTGGATGCAAGAGAAACAGTCCCCCGTGTTCGTGATGGCAACCGCCAACCGAGTGGAGCGTCTCCCCGGCGAGTTCCTCCGAAAAGGACGATTTGACGAAATCTTCTTCGTGGACTTGCCCACCAAAGAAGAACGGGAAGATATTTTCAGAATTCATCTCTCCAAGCGTCGTTCGGATATTGATCGCTTCGATCTCGATCAACTCTCTACCGTATCCGACGGCTTCTCCGGAGCAGAAATTGAGCAGGCCTTGGTCGCCGCCATGTACGAGGCCTTCGCTCAAGACCGCGAGTTTACGCAGCTCGACATCATCGCCGCCATCAAGGCGACCCTACCGCTGTCGAAGACGATGAACGAACAGGTCACAGCGCTACGTGACTGGGCCCGACAGCGGGCGCGACCGGCTGCGTCCTCCGTCGCTGAATATCAGCGCATGGAGTTCTAACAGGCTTTCTCCTGGTCCAAACAGGAGCAAAGGCTAGCACTGGTAAGTGACTAGCAGTTTCTACCCCAATCGTCTTTGCGATCGATGCCAACGCTGCTTCAGCAAAGCGATTCCAGTTCAAACCCAAAACCGTTGTTGTTTCGTTTTCAGTTCCACTAGGAGGATACCTAAATGTCTCACTTTAGCACACTGCGTACCAAGATCACCGATGCCGAAATCCTGAAGGCTTCCTTGCGCGATCTGGGTATCTCTGTGAAGTCCAACGCTGATGTCCGCGGCTACAACGGCCAGCGCGTCCGCGCCGACTTGGTTGCTACCCTCGAGGGCGAGTATGATCTGGGTTGGTCTCGGAACAGCGATGGAACCTACGACCTGATCGCCGATCTCTGGGGTGTTGCTAAAAAGCACAACCAAACCGAGCTGATCAACTCCATCAACCAGAAGTACGCCGTCAACAAGACTCTGTCTGATGTGAAGCAGCGCGGTCTGCAAGGCGCCAACGTCAAGCTGGTCGTCCAAAAGTAGGATCTCTGAGCGTTCCCAAGCTAGCGGGTTAACCATATGCGGGTTAGCCCGTTTCTTTTTAATCGGGAATCGGGAATCGGAATCATATCAAAAAAAGTCGGAGTCATTGAAAATTAGCTCGGGACGCGATCGCACCCCAAAAGGTATATAAAAATCTATCTAAAATTTAAATGCATAGATTGACTTTTATAGGTTGAAACCCTATCAATGTATTCATTAATACTTGATACCCCCGTCGCCAGAAAATTGGGAGTCGGGAATCAATGAAATCTCAAATTAGGGCGCAAGCCAGGGGCCCCTACAATTACCGATACCTGGGCATTGTGTGATCGGGATTGAAGATGAGGATATTCCCAAATCCCGATCGGCTGAAAGCTGAAAGCTATTAAGAGGCGGTTCCCTGCAACTCGTCCAAGCGGGCCAGCACTTCCTGGCTGTGAACGGCGGGAATGACGCCGACAAACCGTTCCCGGAGAATGCCCTCGGGATCGACGATAAACGAATGCCGCATGGAGAAGAAATTCAGCCAGGACCCGTAAGCCTTGCTGACCCTGCCATCCACATCCGCCAGCAGAGGAAACTTCAACCCCTCCGAGTCGCAAAATTCCGCGTGGGAGTCCACGTCATCGGCGCTGATGCCGAGAATTTGGGCGTTTCGGGCGAAGTATTGGGGCAAATCTTGTTGGAAGCGGCGGGCTTCCAGGGTGCATCCCGAGGTGAAATCTTTGGGGTAAAAGTAGACCACCACCCACTGTCCCCGGTAGTCCGAGAGGGAAATTTCACCGTCGCCGGTGTTGGTGGGGAGGGTGAATTCCGGGGCGGGTTCGTCTAGCGGCGGGAGGGAGCCCCCCAAGGCATGGGCGGGGGCGGCCAGATTCAGGTTAAACAGGGCGATCGCGATCGCCAACAGAAGACCGATACAGGTTCGACGGGACATGATATCGACTCAAATGAGAACTTTCTTTACATATCTTTACATAAAAATTCGATTCGGTTGGGGCGGGGGGAACATCGGAGGCGGATTTGCTCTCAGGGATAGCGATCGCCGGTGAAAAATGGTTCGGAAACGGGTTAACATCGTGTACGGAAAAATTGTGTTTTAAATATGGCAGACGTTCAGGCATTAAACGGTCAGGCACTCGTGGCAATGGTGGTCAACGGTGCCCCCATTGTGATTCAAGTTGACGGTGATAACGCCCCCCTCACGGCTGGAAATTTTGTCGAATTGGTGGATCGAGATTTTTACGACGGCATTTCCTTTCACCGAGTCGTCCGTGAACCGAATCCCTTCGTCGTCCAAGCCGGCGATCCCAACAGTTTAGATCCGACGTTTCCTGAAGATTTACTCGGAGGTGGGGGCTTTGTCGATCCGGATACCGGAGAAGTCCGCAATATTCCCTTGGAAATTAAACCGGAAGGGGCGACGGAACCGATTTATAGCCAAACCTTTCAACAGGCTGGAATGACTCTCCCTCCCGCGCTACCAAATGTTCAAGGAACGATCGCGATGGCGCGATCGGACGCTCCCGATTCCGCCTCCTCTCAATTTTATATCAATCTGGTCAATAATCCCAATTTAGATGGCAATTATGCCGTGTTTGGGGGATTGGTTCAGGGGTTCGATGTGGTCGATCAAATTCAACAGGGCGATCGCATCCAAGATGCCGAAGTGATCGACGGCATCCTACCCACCCGGGTTTCGAGTTTGATCGCAGATCCGGCCCTTTTAAACCGGTTTATCAATCGGATCAACGTGACAAGTTTGCCCCTTTCTTTTGCCTTTCCCCAAGAGATTGATGCGGATAATGTCATTGAAATCCCCCAGGACATCAGCCTGCAAAATCCCCGGGGCATCCTGGCGGGGGCGGGCAATGATTTGATTACAGGATCGCCCGTCAGCGATGCCATTAACGGCAACCAGGGCAACGATACAATTTCCGGTGTCGGCGGAGATGATTACCTGTTCGGCGGCCGGGATGACGACCTTTTAAATGGCAATGAAGGCAACGATATCATCAACGGAAATCGGGGCAATGATGTTGTTTTTGGCGGTGTCGGCAATGACTTTATTCGCGGGGGACAGGACAACGATAATTTGTCCGGAGATGCCGGAGATGATTATCTGATCGGAGATGGGGGAACCGATACCCTGACGGGCGGCGAAGGGGCGGATACGTTCATTTTGGGCGGTGCGGAAACGACTGCCGAGCTCGCCGATCGCATCCTCGATTTTAATCCCGCCGAGGGCGATCGCATCGCGGTGGTGGAGGCGATCGATCCGGCGACTTTAGTTTTGAATGTGGCGGGCACCGGCACTCAAATTCAACTCCCCGGCGGCGGTATTTTGGGGGTGGTTGAAAATACCCAACCCGATGCGGTTCGGGGGGCAATTTTTGCCCTATCTGGGGAAGATTTAGCTTTGACAATTGGATAAGCTGGGAGATGTGTAAGTTGGCTTGAATGAGAGTAGATATTGTTGAACTCCCCTCTCCCCAAGTTGGGAGAGGGGTTGGGGGTGAGGGCGAGAAGCCTCAACTCAGCCTACACTAGAGAAAGAGTGATAGTAACCCCATGTCTCAGTCAGCAAAATCCGGCGGTTGTCGCAAAATGGTGCGGCGGACATTTCTGGTATTGGTGGGAATCGGCTTATTCCGAATTTTGAAAGCCGTTTTTTCCATCCCTGAAAACCGCACCCGCGCGATCGCTTTTATCGATCCTTACTTGCAAGAATACTTCCCCTGGCTGTCCGCACGGCTGCAATCCGCCGATGCCCCGGTTCCCCAGCCGACGATCAAACCTTTGCCCAACGCCCCGATACCGGAAGCGAAACCTTTACCCGCCGCCCCGATTCCGAAGGCGACACCCCAACCGATGCCGGAATCCGTTTCAGGAAATCCGGTTATTGTCACCCAAAAGCAACTGTTGGGGGTGCCCTTTTATCAGACGGCGATCGATTTGCGGGACTCCCAAACCTTGCTGACAATCGGATTGGCGAATAACGCCAAACAAGCCAACAGCAATAAATCCTCTCAAGGTGACGAACCCTTTGAAAATATGGTGAAACGCCACCCGGCGGCGGTGGTGGCGAACGGCACATTTTTTAGCAAAGATGACGAAAAGCGGGTGATGGGAAATATGGTGGCGGCGGGGCAGTTTCTCAAATACAGCCGTTGGGAAAACTTCGGGACGACGCTGGGTTTGCGGGAGGGTAATCGCCCGGAAATGATCACCGCCAGGGCACAGGGAAAACCGGAATGGGACCAACATTGGTTTTCGATTACCTGCGGCCCCCGGTTGGTGAAAGGGGGTAAAATTTGGCTGGCGCCCAAAACGGAAGGGTTCAAAGATCCCCACGTTTTGGATGTGGGGTATCGGACGGCGATCGGATTTACCGAGGATGGCAATCAGTTATTTTTGGTGTCGTTTTTGGCGAGTTTATCATTGCAGAAAGAGGCGGAAGTGATGAAGGCGTTGGGGTGTTACGAGGCGATGAATCTGGATGGTGGCGCGTCGGAAGCCCTCGCCTATCAGAATCAGGTGCTTGTTTCTCCGGGACGGAATTTGACGAATGTTATTATTGTGTACGATCGCAATTTTCCCGCCCCCCAGGAGGTTCAAACCGCCTGGGGTAAATTTCAAAACGGCGATCGCCCCAAAATTCCCAGTTAAATGGATTGGAAAAATGACCCCCAATTTTACGGCGGCAAACTGGATCTACCCTCCCAAAAATTATGACATTCGATCCGATTTTGTCCGCATCGAAACCGAAGCGAAAACCGATTTTTGGCAGCGCAGTTATTACGGTTTCAGAAATGAGAATGCGCCGGCTTTGTTGCTGGAGTGCGATCGCAACTTTACCTTTACCGTCCGAGTTTCCTTTGACTATCAAACCCGGTTCGATCAGTGCGGTGTCATCATTTACGGCGATCGCGAAAATTGGTTCAAAGCGTCCATCGAATATGAAAATAACGAGATTTCCCGTTTGGGAAGTGTCGTCACAAATTTTGGCTATTCCGACTGGGCGACGACCGATATTCCCACCCCGAAACTGATCTGGTATCGTCTCAGCCGCCGGGGGCCGGATTTTTTGATCGAGTCCGCGATCGACGGAATCACCTTCAAACAAATGCGAATTTTTCACCTTCATTATTTGGGAGAAACGTCGCCGAAAATGGGAAAAGCCGATCCACCCCATCCCCCAAGTTTGTCAATTCGCTACGGTTTGTATGCCTGTAGCCCCTCGAATTCATCTTTTGTCGCTCAATTCGATAACTTTAAATTGACCGAATGTCGGTGGAAGTCCCATTTTTCCGAATAAAGCTTCACCCCACCCGCATTGAAAAATTCCCACCTGACACCAGGACGGTTGGCAGTATACTAAACAGTTGGGCGTTGGAATTGGGGATGATGAGACTGAGACAATGGGCGACAGGCCTGACGGCACGCTTGGCGATCGCAATTCTAATCATTTTGGGGCTGACCTGGGGATGGGTGGCCCCGGCCGATGCTGTCAGTTTATCCGATCGCGATCGTCTGCTGAAGAAAAACGCCTGTCCCTCGTTTTTGTGGCAGGTGTGCGACCTCCGGAAAGCCGATTTGCGGGGATTAGATCTCACCGGGGCGAATCTGGGGGGGGCGAACTTGCGCGGCGCCGACTTGCAAAATACAATTTTAAAACGGGCAAATTTGGCTGGAACCGACCTGCAAGGGGCGAATTTGCGCGGCGCCAACCTATTTGAAGCCGACCTGAACCGGGCGATTTTGGACAATGCCGATTTGAGGGACGCGCAATTATTAAAGGCAAATTTGACCCTGGCGAGTTTGAAACAAGCCGACCTCAGAAATGCCAATTTCCTGGAGGCGAGACTCTGGGGGGCGGATTTGACGGGGGCGAATTTGCGACAAGCCAGCTTGCAAAGTGCGGATTTGGAATATGCAAACCTCGCCGAAAGCAACTTGAGTCGGGCCGACTTACACAGCTTCTATTTCCGGGAAATTCAGAAACCCACCAACCTCAGCCACGCCAATCTGGAGGGGGCGAATTTGGCGAAAGCGAACCTGAGAGGGGTGATTTTTCGGGGCACCGTGATGCCGGACGGGCGGATTTCGGATTGATGGCTGCGCCGGGGAGTCGGGAATCGGGAGTCGGGAGTCGGGGGGCGGAGGAAGAAATCAAGAAAATTTCATTTTTCATTTTTCATTTTTCACTTTCCCCACACCCGTCGCCCTGAGCGGAGTCGAAGGGCTATACCCCACACCCCACACCCCAACCCCATCTTTAAGAGTCTGAGAAAACGTTACAATCCTTAATGGAGCCAAAAGAATTGCACCGAATCCGATGATCGAAACCCTGCAAACCCAACTGTACGAAGTCGCCCAATTTGCCAATTCCCTCGTCCGGGACCAACTGACGCACCTGGGATGGGCCAGCATTTTGACACTGTTCGCCGCCGGGTTGCTCACCAGCCTCACCCCCTGTATGCTCTCTATGCTGCCGATTACCGTCGGCTATATCGGGGGGTACGAGAACCCAACGCGCCTGCAAGCCGCCACCCAGTCCACCTGGTTCGCGTTGGGGTTGGCGACGACGCTGGCGGGGTTGGGGATTTTCGCGACGCTGGTGGGAAAAGTTTACGGCCAAATTGGGGTGGGATTGCCGATTGTCGTCAGTATCGTCGCCATTTTGATGGGGTTAAATCTTTTGGAAGCTCTGCCCCTGCAACTGCCGGCCTTTGATACGATGGGTTGGATTCCGAAAACCCTGCCGGACGGGGTGCGATCGTACCTGCTGGGACTGACGTTCGGTTTGGTGGCATCCCCGTGCAGCACCCCCGTTTTGGCGACGCTTTTGGCTTGGGTTTCCACCACCGGGGACATTCTCCTGGGGGGGATGTTGCTGCTATCCTACGCCGTGGGTTACGTCGCCCCCCTGGTGATCGCCGGCACGTTTACCGCTACGATTAAAAGGTTGCTGGCGCTGCGACAGTGGTCCGGTTGGATTACTCCGGTGAGCGGCGCTTTGCTGGTGGGGTTCGGAGTCTTTTCCCTGTTGTTTCGACTGTCTCCCATCGCCTAGCCGAGTTTTTATAGCCCGGAAGTCTGCCATGTTTCATCACACCCGCCCACCTTTGACTTTTGCCTCTTGCCTCCTGACTCTTGCCTCTCAAACGAAAAATTTAACATAAGAAACCGAGTCTAATTTCCCTATGACTGCAAAGGACGTATTTTTATCCAAACTTTCCGATTGGGGGACGGTTCCCCAACGCTTTTTGAGAAAGGAATTGCTTCCGGTTCTGGCTGATCTGCGGCTGGCAATTATTTTGCTGTTGGCGATCGCCCTTTTCAGTATCTCCGGGACGGTGCTCGAACAGGGCCAGTCCGTCGCATTTTACCAGGCGAACTACCCGGAAGATCCGGCGCTATTCGGCTTTTTGACCTGGAAAGTGATCCGATTTTTGGGATTGGATCATGTTTACCGCACTTGGTGGTTTTTGTCAATCCTCATTTTATTCGGATCGAGTCTCACCGCCTGCACCTTTACCCGCCAGTTGCCCACCCTGAAAGCCGCCCGCCGCTGGAACTATTACGACCAGCCGAAACAGTTTAAAAATCTGGCGTTGAGTGCCGAACTAAAAGACGTTCCCCTCGACAGCTTCAAAGCGTTTTTAGAAAAACGCCGCTATCGGGTTTTTCAAGAAGGAGAAAAACTCTACGCCCGCCGGGGAATTGTGGGGCGCATCGGGCCGATCGTCGTCCACGCCAGTATGTTGATCATTTTGGCGGGTTCGATATTGGGCGCGATGACGGGTTTTATGGCTCAGGAAATGGTTCCGAGCGGCAATTTGTTCGGCATTCAAAATATTATCGATGCGGGGCCGTTTTCCGAGTCCCAATTGCCCCGAGATTGGGCGGTGCGGGTGAACCGATTTTGGATCGACTACACCCCCGACGGGACCATCGATCAGTTTTATTCCGATCTGTCGGTGGTGGATGAACAGGGCACGGAACGCGATCGCCAAACCATCCACGTCAACAAACCGCTGCGTTACGGCGGCGTGACGTTCTACCAGGCGGACTGGGGTATCGCGGGGGTGCGGGTTCGCATCAACCGATCGCCCGTATTGCAACTGCCGATGGCCCAATTGGATACCGGAGGCAACGGCCGCTTTTGGGGAACTTGGGTGCCCACCAAACCCGATTTGAGTGACGGGGTTTCTTTGGTGGCGAAGGACTTGCAGGGAACCGTTTTAATTTACAACAATCAGGGCGAATTAGTCTCGACGGTGCGGGAGGGAATGTCCCTGGAAATTAACGGCGTCACCCTCCACGTCGATGAAGTGGTGGGCAGTACGGGACTGCAAATTAAAGCCGATCCGGGCATTCCGATCGTTTATTTGGGCTTCGGATTGCTGATGGTGAGCGTGTTAATGAGCTACGTTTCTCACTCCCAAATCTGGGGATTGAAAGAGGGCGATCGCCTCTACATCGGCGGCAAAACCAACCGCGCCAAAGTTGCCTTCGAGCGGGAAGTCGTCGCCGCGATCGAGGAGATGGAATCTGAGGGAAAAGTGAACAATGAACAATGAAAGAGGATTTGGGGGGATTTGATTTCCCGATGAGGAAGGGCGAATGCCATTCGCCCCTACATCATTATTAATTAGCTGTTGGCAGACAACGAGGTTTCAATTTGTTTTTTGGTGTTCTTAAATTCGGATGCCAGATTTTCTTGTTGTTCCATCGAGCAATTGTTGGAAATTGCCAAGAACATGGTGCTTTCTTCCTGGCGGGTGTGGTCGCCGACGATTTCCTTCACCTGGGCGAGTTTGCCCTTGAATTCCGCCGAGGTGGGACTCATGGCTTTCATTTCATTCATCAGCGTTTTCAATTCGGAATGTTCGTCGAACAGTTCTCGGGTGTCGGACTCGCCGTAGAAGGGGCGGACTGAGAGATAGACGACCTGTTCTTCTGCTTCGGTGTGGACGAGCAGATCTTTGTAAAGCTGCCCGAAATACTCCTGAATCTTCTGGGGGTCGTCGGATTTTTCGATCTCGGATATCAGGGTTTTGACCTTGTCGTGGTCCATCCGGATGATGGTCTGGATGTTCATGTCGGACTGGTCGCTGCCTTGGGTGACGGCGCTGCCGAAAACCCCGGTGAGGGCTGCCAAGCCATCTTGAACCTTCGCCCAGATGCTCTGGTCGGGTTCCTGGCCGGTCAGTTCTTGAGTACCCAAATATTCGAGCATTCCCTTGAGTTTTTCCTGGTGGGCGCGGTTTTCAAAGTTGATCGCATTCAGGGGCGCGATCGCTTTTTCGACATCGGGTCCGGCAATTTGGGCGGATTTGTGAACCACCAAACCAGAAATGACCTGTCCGTGTTTCAGGAGTTCGTGTTGGGCCATTTTTTCGTACAGGCTCAGGTCGGAACTGCCCATCATTTCTTGGGCGTGCTGCACGAATTTCTGGATCTTTTCTTTGGGCTTACTTTGGATACCGTATTGGGTGATGCTGGTTTCCAAAATACCCAGATTTTTGCGGTCGTCTTCCAGCATACTTTCCAGGCGATCGCGGATTTCGCTGTCGCCACATTCCTGCAAGAATTGTTCTTCGTTGGCGATCGCCAAATTCTGAATGGCTCGCATATCCGCTAATTTGGTCGCGATCGCTTCCCGTTTGGCATCTGTTAACGTGGCTACCATGAGTGTTCTCCTATTTTGATTATGGTTCGTTCTGTCTACAAGAATTCCACAGTATGACCCAACTCTTCATCTTTCTAAAGAAAGAACAAAAGAGGATAATTTAAAACATAAAATGTGTCTCATATTTTTAGTAATTTAAAAAAATCGGCGCGATCGGCTCCGATTTTGAAAAATTTCATCAATTCTCGCAATTTTCAGATGGTCTTCCGATCGCCCGTTGCCCGAGAATGACCCGGAAAGTCCGGAACTTTGAAGCCCCGTTCCCCAGCCGATGTCCTACCACCACTTGCGATCGCCATTTTCATCTACCCTAGCCTGTCGGATGGTGTCGGAAATTTCTTCCGCATCTCTGACGTGGTGAAGTGCTTTTTTCTCGCCGTCGGATTCGTCAACGACAAAATAAGTGGGAACAGTGACATGATCCCCGGTAATATCAGCCGTGTCCACCGCCACCTGTCGCGCCTTCTCTTCGACGGACATGGAATCGTCGATGCGATCGCCCGGATTCGTTGTCAGGGTATTTCCACCCCGCTCCATTGCTTCTTTATGTTGCCGCTTCTGTTCGGGACTCACCTCTTCGGGAGTCATCGGTTGTTTAATTTCACGTTCGTTAGTCATAGAGTCAATCTCTCCGCTTTCAACTTTTCGGGCTCTAATCTCGATCTTAATTGGACTCAGCTCAAACTTCATCCTGCTTTTGAGATAAACTGGCGGTTAGAGAACCTCCATCCCAAGACGGATTGCCGTTCAAATTTCCGGGGAATTTTTGTGGCATTATTTTCAGTCGATTCCCCGCATCATCATCCCAGAGCGGATTGTCAGGGTCATCAATCGGCAAACCGGGGGTCAGTTTAAAATAGAGTCCGCTTTGAATTCGTCAACATCGCCCATTTCCGCCCCGATCGCTCGTCTGTCGGGTCTACCCCGCAGGTGTATTCGGTACAATTTGCGAGTTTCCTCGCCGGATTGTCTCGGAGATTCCGCGAAAGAGCGGGTTGGTCAACCGATTTAATCATCGATCATTCGTCCCAAATCCCATGCTGGTTCAACCCCTAAACCAACTCATCATCAAACTTTTCGGTCGCACCTCCCTGCGGACGATTTTGATCGTGCCCTTCGTCGTGCAAGTCGTGGGAGCGGCGGGACTGGTGTGGTATTTATCCTTCCGAACCGGGGAAGAGGCGATCGCGGATCTGGCCAACCAACTGATCGAAGAAGTGAGCGATCGCGTCCGCCAAAATTTGGAATTTTACCTGGCTGTCCCCCAACAGATGAACCAAAATAAATTGGACGCCATCAAATTGGGATATTTGCAACTCGACGACCTGCAAACCTGGGAAAAATTTCTGTGGCACCAAGTCCAACACTACCCCTACATCAACTTCACCTCCGTCGGCAATTGGAAGGGGGACTACCGCACCGGAGAACGGCTTTCCAACGGGTCTTTGATGCTCAATTTGTCCGGCCCCTCCACCGATTTCGATTTCTACTCCTACAACACCGACGACGAAGGAAATCGCACCAGCATCGAACTCAAAGTGGACGACTTCGACATCCGGGAACACACCTCCTACACCAGCGCGGCGGAGGCGGGAAAACCCACCTGGAGCGATGTCTACATCTCCTTCCTCGAACCCACCTTAATTGTGAGCGCCCTTCAACCCGTTTACGGCGATCGCGACGAATTGCAAGGGGTGCTGATCGCGGCCCTGCGGCTGGACCACATCGGCCAATTTTTGAACCGACTGAAAATCGGCAAATCCGGACAGGCATTTATCATCGAGCGGGACGGCACGTTGTTGGCGACTTCCACCTCGGAATTACCCTTCAGCGACCAAAACGGCGAGCGGGAATTGCTCGACGCCCGAAATAGCACCCATCCGATCACGCGATCGGCCACCCGCCATTTATTTGAAACCTTCGGAAACCTGGAAACAATTGAAAAGCCCCAACGGCTGACATGGGTGTTCGACTGGGACCGACAATTTTTAAATGTCGTCCCCTTCCGGGACGAATACGGCTTGGATTGGCTGATCGTGGTGGTCGTGCCGGAGTCGGATTTTATGGCAGAAATTAACGCCAACATTCGGACAACCATCAAACTCTGTATCGCCGCCACCATCGGTGCGACGATCATCGGAATTCTCACCGCCCGATGGATCACCCAGCCCATTTTTCGCCTCAACGCGGCGGCCGGCGATCTGGCCCGAGGAAATTGGAAAGAGTCTCTGGAATCAGAACGGACGGACGAACTCGGAAAACTCGCCCATTCGTTCAATACAATGGCTCGACAACTCCAGCAGTCTTTTCGAGAGTTAAAAAGCCTCAACGAAGCGCTCTCCGAAAGTGAAAGCCGCCTGACAAAATTCTTGAATGTTCTGCCCGTCGGCGTGTCCGTCCATGACCCGGATGGTCGCGTTATTTATTTTAATGAAACGGCGGAGCAATTATTGGGAATTGAAGAAATTCTGGACGCGGTGGGTTCCCATCTGTCCATAAAATATCAAGTTTACGAAGCCGACAGCGATCGCCTCTATCCGACCGATAAACTGCCCGCCATGCGGGCGCTACGGGGCGAAACGGTCGTCGCCAATGACTTGGAAATCCGGCGGGACGGAGGGCGGATTCCCCTGGAGGTGAGGGCGACACCCATTTTTGATGGCGGGGGAGAGATCGTTTATGCGATCGTCGCCTTTGAGGATATTACCGAGCAAAAAAGAGCCGAAAAATTACTCTCCGATTACAGTCGCACGTTGGAAGCGGAAGTCGCCGATCGCACCGCCAAACTCGGACGGGCAAACGCGGAAATTTTGGAACTCAACAAACGATTGAAGGCGGAAAATATGCGACTCGGGACGGAATTGGAAGTCGCCCAAAAGTTGCAGCAGATGATCTTGCCCCGGGAGGAAGAATTGCAGGGAATGCCCGATTTCGATATCGCCGGATTCATGCAACCCGCCGACGAAGTGGGGGGCGACTATTACGATATTATTCTCCACAACGGCACGATTCAAATTGGCATCGGAGACGTGACTGGACACGGCTTGGAAAGTGGCGTTTTGATGATGATGGTACAGACGGCGTTTCGGACTCTGATGGCGGTGGATGAAACCGACCCCGTCAAGTTATTAAATGCCATCAATCAGGTAGTGTACAGCAATGCCAGCCGCATGAAATCCGACAAAACCCTGACTTTATCGTTGTTGGAAGTTCACCCGGAAAAATTGCACTTGTCCGGACAACACGAAACCCTAATTTTGATTAAAAATAATGGCGATATCGAACAAATCGACACCTTGGATTTGGGCTTTCCCCTCGGTTTGGAAGAAGATATTTCCCCCTTCATCGATCGCGTCGAAGTTCCGATCAAACCGGGCGAAATTGTCGTTTTATATACGGACGGGATCACCGAAGCGGAGAACACTGGTAACGAAATGTACGGTTTAGATCGCCTCTGCGATGTCCTCCGCCGTCACCGGGACAGTTCGGTTCACGAAATTTGTCAGGCGGCGATCGCGGACGTGAAAGAATTTATCGGCGGACAGCAGATTTTCGACGATATTACGTTGGTGGTATTGAAGAAAAAAGAACCCTCAGATTGACGCGATCGCTCATTCTCCGTAACTCCGATCCGCTTGAAATTTGGGCGGCAATCCGATACAATAATAGAGATTCATCACCGCTTCAAACGCCCAGTGATCGGGGGAAACGTCGGAAAAGGGAATCGGCAACAAATCGAAGCGTTTCCCAGAACAAGCCGCCCGCAATGTTTCCTCGTCAATTTGGGCGATCGCGTTTTGGGTGTTTTGGGTGCGATCGCCCGTTTCCCCCTGATTCCCAAAGGGTCGGGAAAAAGCAGGTGCGATCGGGTTGAGAATGAATAGAGTTAGAAAAATCAGGTATAGTCGGTTCATCAGCCCAAGATATATAGCAAGCGACAAGGCGGTTCGGACACAATTATAGCAGTGCGCGATCGTATAGTTACAAAACCTATAAAAGGGAGTCGGTCGTCGGTCGTAGAGAGATTGATCATTCCCGGCGTGTTACCACGCCAGCGCTCGTTGCTATACGTGAATAGGTCGGGAGCTTGATAGCCCTGCTGCTTTAGCGCGGGGTGGAAAAGCGACTCGTGCGGCTTTAGCC
>NZ_JAJENU010000400.1:0-4773 GCF_035615495.1 Lyngbya sp. CCY1209
CAAACAGACAGAATGAACATCGCTTTGGTATCTGTCAACTGAAGCTTTATTCGCTTCAATTACTAATTTACCACCCTCAGAGAGAAGTGCAAGGGTATTAAACTAAACTTAACATTTGGATGAGCGATCGCTTCGACTGATATAAACTTAAGTAAAGAAACGCCGTCGCCGCGATCCCCGGACGATCGCCGTCTACGGTAGTGCGGATGAGGCTTGGAGTCCCTTGTAGCCTGACGGAGTTTCAGCCCGAGGTCAAAGGAAGATTTGAGGAATTGAGGGGAGATTTCGACTCAAATCCGCTCTGCAATATTAACTGATCGCCCGCCTTTAAAATGTAAAGATACTGTTACAATTTTCCGGTTTATTTCAGGAACACCCATCATGCAATCACTCCGAGCCGAAATTGAAGCGATCCGCACCCAAATTCTGGCACTGCAACGGGAACGGGAGCAGATTCACATCGAAACCGTCACCCCGGAAGACGATTCCCCCCAAGCGATCGCCCAAGCCTACCGGCGCCAGGCCCGGGAAACCGCCAACCAATCCGCCGAACTCAAAGGGATCGACGATGCGATCGCGGCCCTGAAAACTCAGCTTCGCCACAAAAAGCAACAATTGGACCAATGGAGTCACCGCCACCCCCTCGAACAGCAAATGGAGGAAAGCCGACTCCAGGCCCAAGTCCACGCCGATCGCATCAACCACCTCGCCCGGGAGCTCTCCGAAGAGGTAAAATCCCTCAAAGCGATCGCCGACCAAATCAGCCCCCTCTACTGGCAGGTGTACTATAAACCCTTCATCACCGGATTCAGCAACATCTCCGTCCCCCACGTGCGATCGGACGGCGAGGTTTGGGGGATCGTCAACCGCATCGTTTGAAGGTAGGGAGTAGGGAGTAGGGAGTAGGGAGTAGGGAGTGGGGGGGGAGTTGATGAATTGATAATTATCAATTATCAATTATCAATTATCAATTCTTTGCCGGCTCGATTTTTTGTACAATAGACACTCTGTCCGCCCCCAGATGCGATCGCACCTTCCATGCAAACCGTCGATTTCCTCACCACCCTCAACCCCTCCCAGCGGCAAGCCGTCGAACACTTCTGCGGCCCGATGCTCGTCGTGGCGGGGGCCGGTTCCGGGAAAACCCGCGCCCTCACCTACCGCGTCGCCAACCTGATCCACACCCACCGCGTCAACCCGGAAAATATCCTCGCCGTCACCTTTACCAATAAAGCCGCCCGGGAGATCAAAGAGCGGGTCGAGTCCATTTTCGCCCAGCAGCAGGCTCAAAAACAGTACGGAAAGCCCCTCTCGGCCCTGGAACCGGCCGAACAGACCCAACTGCGATCGCACGTCTACCGCACCCTCACCAAACACCTGTGGATGGGGACGTTCCACAGTTTGTGCGCCCGCATCCTCCGCTACGATATCAACAAATATCAGGACGAAAAGGGGCGGCAGTGGCAGCAGAACTTCTCAATTTTCGACGAATCCGACGCCCAGGCCCAGGTGAAGCAGATCGTCACCAAACAACTGAACCTGGACGACAAAAAATTCGACCCCCGCAAGATCCGCTACAAAATCAGCAACGCCAAAAACCTGGGACTCTCGCCACAGGAGTATTCGCGGGAAAACCCGGACTATTCGGGGCGCGTCATTTCGGAGGTGTACGGCCTGTATCAGGATGCCCTGGCGGCCAACAACGCCCTCGACTTCGACGACCTGATCCGGGTTCCCGTCGCCCTGTTCCGGCAAAACGAACAGGTGCTCGCCTACTGGCACCAAAAATTCCGCCATATATTAGTAGACGAATATCAGGACACCAACCGCACCCAGTACGACCTGATCCGGCTGTTGGCGACGAACGGGGAAGAGCCGCGATCGTTCGAGAATTGGAAAAATCGATCGATTTTCGTGGTGGGGGATGTGGATCAGTCGATCTATTCGTTCCGGATGGCGGACTATACGATTTTGCTGGAATTTCAGGACGATTTCGGGGACGGTTTGTCGGACGACGACACCCGGACTTTAATTAAATTGGAGGAAAATTACCGATCGCGGGAAAATATCCTGGAAGTCGCCAATCATCTCATCCAAAATAATACCGCCAGAATTGAAAAAGTGCTGCGTCCGACGCGATCGGGAGGCACGCCGATCTACTGCTATCAGGCGGACGAGGAAATCGCCGAAGCCCAGTTTGTCGTCGATCAAATTAAAATGCTGATCGACCAAAATCCGGAACTCGGGCCGGGAAGTTTTGCCATACTTTACCGCACCAACGCCCAATCACGGCCTTTTGAGGATGTCCTGCTGCGGAATAACATTCTTTATAATGTCGTCGGCGGTCTGAAGTTCTACGATCGCAAAGAAATTAAGGATGCTTTATCCTATCTGAGGGTGTTGGCGAATCCCGCCGATAGCGTCAGCTTGCAGCGGATCATCAACGTGCCCCGGCGGGGGATCGGGCGGACGACCCTCGACGGGTTGAACAATGCCGCCCAACAGTTGGGGGTTCCCCTGTGGGAAATTGTCGGCGACGAGGATTCGGTGAATACCGTCGCGGGGCGATCGGCCAAATCGGTGAATCGGTTCGCCCAAATCATTCAATCCTGGCGCGATCGCGTTGAAACCACTTCTGCACTCGATATCTTAGAAGGAATTTTAGCCGATTGCGGCTATTTCGACGATCTCAAAAATCAGGGAACCGACGAGGCGGACAACCGTTTAGATAACCTGCGGGAACTGTGCAACGCGGTTTCCCAGTATCAGGAGGAGTACGAAGATAGCAGCTTGCAAGGATTTTTGGCCAGCGCCTCCCTATCCTCAGATTTAGACAACTTGGAAGAAGGACAGCAGGCGGTATCTCTGATGACCTTACATTCGGCCAAGGGGTTGGAGTTTCCGATCGTGTTTTTGGTGGGGTTAGAACAGGGGTTATTTCCCAATTTCCGCAGTATCGACGATCCCCTCAGTTTGGAAGAGGAACGGCGGCTGTGTTATGTGGGGATTACCCGTGCCCAGGAACAGCTATTCATCACCCACGCCTTGGAACGGCGGCTGTGGGGATATCGGGAACCCTGCGTCCCGTCGATGTTTTTGAAAGAATTGCCCGAGAATTTGATCGAGGGATATCGTCCTTTCGTCCGTCCGATTCAAAAGCCGGCGACGAAGAAAACCGGCAAAAAGAAGAAAAGGGCGAAACCGACCCCGGCGACAAATCCCGAAACTTGGAAAGTGGGCGATCGCGTATTTCACACGACATTTGGCGTCGGGAAGATCACCCACATTTTCGGCGGGAACGGGGGAAAGCAGTCTTTGGCGATCAAGTTTCACGGGTCAAGTCCCAAAATCCTCGACCCGAGTGTAGTTCCCCTCCAGTCCCTAGAATAAATCCCAGATGCTGCGGGTGAAGATGTAACCCACACCCAGCATGATCCCCACCTCCGTATTCTCCCGGAGGTAGCCGACGTTGACGCGGCCGGTGAGGATGAAGCTGTAGGAAATGGGGACGTCAACCCCCGCCATGAACAGCGGACCGAAGCTGAAATCCTCGTTGAACAGGTCGGCCCAAATCGCCCCCGCCCCCACGAAGGGGGACAGCAGCACCGCCCCGGTATCAGCCCGGACGGGAAAATCGTAGGTCAGGGCGCCGACGCTGGCGCTGTCGCCGAGAATGATCCCGCCGGTGTGGAGGGAGATATTTTCAGAATAACCCGTTTTTCCGAGGGTTCCGCCCCCCCCTTTGCCCAAGCCGGAGGCGTCGCCGGTGATGCCGATATTACCCCCGACGGCGAAATAGCTGTAGTGGTTGCTGAGGCGGCGGTTGTAGCGATCGGCGGCGCGGCGGGGGTCAACTTCTTCTTCTGCTTCCGGGGATTGGGCGATCGCTTCTTCGAGCACCGTCTCCTCGGCGATCCGCCACTCCGGTTGCACCCCCAGAACCCCCAGATCCGTCGCGTCAGTAGACGGGGCGTTTTCGCTCACCGCAGCGAGCGATCGTACCGGTTCCGCGTCGGGATTTTTTCCCCTCACCAGGCTGTTGAGGTATTTCTTGAGTTGTACGTTGTCGCCGGATGTTTGAGGGGTGGAAAAATTCTCTTGGGCCAAAACCTGACCGCCACTCAATGACGAAATAACCAGACAAGCAAGATAAGCCGCTCTCCTCAAAATAGTCATTCTGACTCCTCAGCAATTTAGTTTTGAATAGAGCAATAATAGATCATTTTTCAACATTGACATCAACCCTAATGGGGATTTTAGATTTTAGATTTTGGATTTTAGATTTGTCCCGATCTCTTCCCAGAATGGTGGGGGCAAGCCTCTGTGCTTGCCCATGATCGGTTGGCGAGCAACCAGAGACGGTTGCTCCCACGGATATTTAACCCCATCAATAAATCATCGGTGGGGGCAAGCCTCTATGCTTGCCCATGATCGGTTGGTGAGCAACCAGAGACGGTTGCTCCCACGAATATTCAACCCCATCAATAAATCATCGGTAGCGGCAAGCCTCTATGCTTGCCCATCTCCCACCTTCAATTAAAACTTTTGCTTGTAAGAGCGGGCGTGTTCCGCCATTTTTTCGGCGATATCGGGATTGTAAATTCGCAACCAGAGACGGTTGCTCCCACGGATATTCAACCCCATCAATAAATCACCGGTGGGGGCAAGCCTCTGTGCTTGCCCATGATCGGTTGGTGAGCAACCAGAGACGGTTGCTCCCACGGATATTCAACCCCATCAATAAATCATCGGTGGGGGCAAGCCTGTGCCCTT
>NZ_JAJENU010000401.1:0-5905 GCF_035615495.1 Lyngbya sp. CCY1209
TATTCGGGCTTCAAGTTCCGTCACAGAGGGTTTTAGACCCCAGTTTGCAGATCAGGGAGACGAACGATGGACCGTCAAAAAAATGAAGAAATTGTTAAGCGAGTTGGACAACTGGTGGAGGAGAGAACAGGCCGATCGCTCACAGCTATTCAAATCGGCATTCTGCGAGAATCCCCAGAGCAACATCGACATTGGCGGTTCGACCCAAACTTAAGTTGGTGTGATAATAAACCTCCGGGAGTTTCTCTCTAAAATTCCTGGAGGTTTTGGATGTTTTCTACGTTAGGTTTAGACTAAGCTAAACAAAATTGAAGTAATCAGCTTTAATGTTCAAATCGGAAACATCGGCGACGATACCGATCAATTCATCTTTGCCCGCAGTATCGAGGAAAATAGCCGTGCCTTCGGGCATTCCTTGGGGTGAATTTTTGAGAGTGTAGTTTTTGGCTTTACCGTGGAGTTGGATGATGTCTTCATCGGTATTGAAATTGCGAATCAAGGCATAATCGCCTTTGCCTGCGTTATTTTTCTTGCCATCGTTGTAAAATACTTTGCGGCGATCGCCCAAGACAAAGGTATCTTTGCCATCTTGCTCCTTCCACCAGTCATAGTCATCATCCCCGCCGGTGAGGACATCTTGCTCGCCCTTACCAGGACGAGCGGTTTTCGGGTGAACACCGATCAAGGTGTCGGCACCCGAATCTCCCCACAAAAAGTCATTACCTTTACCGCCTTGGAGTAAGTCATTACCTTCTCCACCGCTGACTGCATCATTGCCAATCATACCTAGAACGGTGTCGTTGCCGCTGCCACCCCAGAGGATATCTCGGCCCTTGCCACCATCAATATAATCTTTACCACCATCTCCTTGGATCAGGTCGTTACCGCCCTCGCCATAAAGTTTGTCGCCAGAATCTTCCTCATCATCCAAACGGCGCTGCACGATACCACAAAAAAAACCGTCTCCACCCAGAATTTCATCATTGCCCGATCCTCCTTTGACGACATCGCGACCTTTGCTCGCATGAAGATAGTCGTCGCCCGCTGCACCAGTGATGGTATCGTTGCCTTCATAACCTCTTAAGTAATCCTTCCCTTTAATGCCTTTGAGTTTATCATTGCCTTCATCTCCATACTCAAAGTTTTGGTACTTTGACCACCAATCCTTGCCATCGTCGGAGGTGGCAAAGTTTTGCGTCCAGTAAGAGTGGTAACGATAGTAACCCGGGTCATTTTTTCGGAAGTAGTAACCCACACCAATGTCTTCATAATCTGGGTCGAGAATGTTTGATCGGTGTCCACTACTATCCATCCAATCCTCAACGACTTCCTTGGGTGTGGATTGACCAGCGGCAATATTTTCTCCCGAGGTTTCGGCTTTATAACCGGTTTTCTCAATGCGATCGCCACAAGAAGAATCATCTTTTCCCGTATGACTGTAGAAGTCTTTCTGTGCCATATTCCGGCTGTGGGTTTGAGCCGCTGTGTTGAGCCTGCCCTTGGACTCCAAAGGCTCTAAGCCGAACCGTTCGCGTTCTTTGTTAGTCAGTGCGATAACTTGTTTGACAAATTTTTGATTGGTTGTTCCAGCCATAATCTTAGCCTCCTTAAATTCGATGAATTTGTTGGCACATTTTGGGCTTCAATCAGGGTTTGCTACGAATCGGTTTTAGGAGTGCGATCGCCTCACTCAAAATCACCTTGTTGGTTTGGAAAAGGCGATCGCCAATGGCTCCTGAGCCAGAATCCGCCGACTAAAAATCATCCTCAAGAATCCAAGCGTGACCCCATTGGTCGTCTTCGCTCTCGATCTCAGCGTTGCGCGGATTGCTTAAATAAACCCAAAAATTTCTATCTCCCTGATAGTAATTGTTGCCGTAAATAGGAACTCTAATTTTTTTGGTTTTTTGACCTAGTTTAAAGGTAATAGTACCAGATTTGTGGCGGTAGTCGAAAGCGCTCCAGGCAGTATCATTCACTGTTTGATAATCTACTTTAACACTTTGAGTAGGGCGGGTATCTAGGGTGACTTTAAATGTGGCTCTTTTGGTGCGATCGCCCTCTGTTATGGAAATGTCATTTATTTTAACTGAGGGGGTGACTGTAAGGTCGTCTTCGATAATCGAACCATAACCCCATCCATCGCTGATTTCAGCATTGCTAGGATTGGTTAAATTCACCCAAAAACCTCTATTTCCTTCATTGAAGTTATCGCCGTAAATGGGGACTCTAATTTTTTTGGTTTTTTGACCTGGTTTAAAGGTAATAGTACCAGATTTGTAGCGGTAGTCGTCACCGCTACTGGCAGTATCGCTCACTGTTTGATAACCGACTTTCACTGTTTCAGTAGCGCGGGTGTCGAGAGTGACTTTAAACATGGCTCTTTTGGTGCGATCGCCCTCTTTAATCGAAATGTCATTAATTTGTATTGAAGGTTGTCTATTGCCGCTTCCACTTTTACCGTACAAGTATTGAAGAGCCTTAATGTCTAACGACTGATAATCTTGAGGTAATGGAAACTTATTGTTATAACTCATAACCGTCCAGTTTGTATTATCTTTTGAAGCTGGCAAGAAAGGTCCATTGTCATCCTTGTTATAGAAGCCAGGATGTTTTAAGCCCAAAGCATGACCGATTTCATGGGCTACAGTATCATAGCTGTCTTGATAGTCATTATCAAGGAAAACATCTCCTCCTGCATAAGAGTTAGATGGATAATAAGCAAAGGAAAGATTTCCATCGGTTTCTACACCCATAAAAACCATAATAGGCGGATTGTTATATGAATATGATGTTTCCACAAAATCGATGGGTATAATTTTCTCCAAGTCATTCAAAACTTTTCTGACCATACTCTGTCCACTATGATTCAGTGGATAGAGATGCTTATTGCCATACTTCTGTAAAGGCTCGCTATCATAACCATCTCCATCAGCTACTACAAATCCGTAAGTTATTTTATTGTTCAAATCATTCATGTTCCATTTGGTGGAACCTATCAGAGAATCTATATCATTTTTACCTGTTTTTGTAACATTTAAAATGGATGATTTTTCAATTAAAATTTTATCGTTATATAAAAATACTATTTCCCCATCATCCTCTACCTTCATTCCCCAAAACTCAGGCAAACTCAACTCCTCGCCCAACACAAAACTCGCAAATATTTCCCCCTCATCTCCAGGGGTATCGCTACTATTAATTTCCCAATCTAAATAATGACCGAACTCTTCAACAATTACAGAAGCGATCGCCCCGACATTACCCGAGTTTTCCGACACAAACTCCCGCGCCAAATAAATCGTTTCCGTCTCTCCAGCAAAAGCACCATTCGCCCCTTTAATAAAATCGCAATCGACAATCTCAATTCCTTGCAATACCTCTACATCTCCCCCAGATAAAGCCGACATTAAGACATCCGCTTTTTGAGCATCGTAACGATTGCCAAACGCCAACCTCATCTCAACTTCAAACTCAGGTGTATCGGCAAAATCTTGCAGCAACTCCTGAACTGTTGGCAAGACTCCATACACCATTTTCTCAATCGCACGGGTATCATCCGTCAGCACATCTTCGCTGTCTTCCGGGGACATTTCCTCAGTATAGCCAGTCAGTAAATCTCTACCACTACCGGAGTCGATAACAGCGGAATCTGTTAATAATAAATAGTCTCCACTCGCGATCGCTTCATTTCGGCTATTTAAAAGCAATTCTGCCTGTGCTGCTTCTCCATGATCATTGGGAGTCGTTTCTTCCGGCAATCCCCAGGCGATCGCTCCAGCCAGCGGAGAACTGGAAATGAAAGCGCGATCGCACCCCAAACCCAAATTCTCTTTCTCAATCTGGTTGAGGCCCAGAATATCTGTTTCTGGAACGAAAAAAGCAGTTTCCGAGTTCAAAATGCTATCCATTGTTCGTACCTGCTAATTTGCTTTTTCGTGGAATTCATCTCTCTTATTTCCCAATCAAATGTACTACAACCACTTGACCCAAAAGTCACCATTTTTATCAGTCGCTGGAATCGCTTGAGCATTCAAGCCTGACCAGCCTCCAGCACCCAGAAAGTTAACTGTCGCATCTGGATCACTGGCGGCGATCGTGTAAGAAAATACGGAGGGCTCACTTACTAGGTTTGCCGAAAAGACTTTCTCTGCATCTACACTCCCAAAAAAGTCCTCATTGTATGCTTTAAACTGAAATTTACCTTCTTCTAGTTTTGCTTTGGGTATGGGTACAAATTTAACGCCAGATGTCAGGCCGTCAAACCCCATAATTTCGACTCCTTTCGCTTCTTTTTCGGGGTTATCATAGGAGACGGTAAACAAGGCGTATTTATGGTGATCAACTTCTTTGGGCCCCGCAATTTCAATGTTTGCTTCCTTGGTTTCTACATCTTCATCACACCAATCTATACCCAGGTGCTTTCTGAGATTTTTCATGACATTATTGCGATTATTGTTTGGCAATTTATCGTCAATAAAACGGACAATAGAACTGCTTAAATCTGAGAAAAAAGGAACTGAATTAACTCCATTGCCAAGAAACTGTTTGAATATGTCATCATTTTGTTTTTTGGTTCGCTCAAGGGCATCAAAAACTTTGGGATTGATGAAAATTTCGTTGTCGTCCAAAAATTTATTGAAGCGAGTCTGTTTTCGGTAAAAATTTAGCATTGCATCTCCCGCTTTTTCACTTAAAAAACTGAGAGTTTTTGAAGCGATCAAGTCGTTCAATTTTTGATCATCTCCTAAGACTAATAAGCAAGCATATTCGGTAAATTCCAACCCCATTTGTACAGCAGTCAAAGGAGCTAAACTTGGCAGAGGCGGTATCCAACTGAGAACGCTATTGATTTGCTCCACAGTTGCACAAATCTGTTTGAATATCTTGCATGGGTCTAATAAATCTATATCACAGCAATCTGTATCTTCACCACCATCATCGTTTTTAGGAATGGGAGGAAGCGTCATAAATACTTCACCATTTAAGGAAACATCTATCTCTTCATTTTTTTTCCTTTTAATTTCCCACTCGTTTTTATTTCCATCTATTTGTAAATTAATTTGAGAACCGTTGTTTTTGATGTCAAGTGTAAAAGAACCTTTGATGTTTGATGAACGACCTGCCAAATAACGAATTTGTTCAATCCCTTTTTCTTCTGACAAAGTCGTCGTGAATTTACCGCCGTCAGAACCTTTTAGTTCCAACTTGACGTTGCCATTTGCTAAACTTTTAGAAATCGGTTCTCCAAAGGTTACTAATTTGCCCAAATCACTGGGAACATTACCAGAAATCAAACTATATTCTAAATCTGAGGGTTGCACTTTCTCAACAATTCCCAAGATTTTACCTGTTTTTTTGACGGTAATTAATGTGCCTTCTTTGATTTTTTCTAGCTTCACTTGATCGGCAGTTAAGTTATTGCCAAGAACAATAAAGTCTGTCGCCTTATCAAAATCTGTAATTCGATCTGCCAGTGTTTTTTTACTGGTTTCTGGTGTCAGGAAAAATACATCACTGGCAGAACCACCTGTAAGAATATCCCGACCGTTTCCTCCAACCAAAACGTCACTGTTTTCGTTGCCCAATAGCGTATCATTACCTTCATTTCCCTGAATAAAGTCCCAACCTTTACCACCCAGTAATTTGTCATTACCATTATTTCCATTCAGCGTATCATCACCCGCTTGACCGTTAATTATATCGTCTTTTTTTGTTCCGTTAATCAGATCATCTTTTGCTGTACCCTCAATCGTTTTATTATCTTCAACTGGCGATTTTTTCGGAGCAATTTTTTTTACCTGTCCACCGTTGGTTTTGACGATGCTGTCAAAAGCCGTCAACCGAGGCAGTTGCACCACGCTGCCTTTTCCATTGGATGTCACATCCACGTCCCCGCTAATTC
>NZ_JAJENU010000402.1:0-2079 GCF_035615495.1 Lyngbya sp. CCY1209
GCCCAACCGTCCCGGGTTGCCCAACCGTCCCGGGTTGCCCAACCGTCCCGGGTTGCCCAACCGTCCCGGGTTGCCCACCGGTTTGTTCAATTATCAATTATCAATGATCAATGATCTCAAGTCGGTTTTCGCTCCATCGTCCCTTCCATGATACTGACCAGATTGAGGTGGTGGCCGGCCATGATGCCGCTGGAGTAGTAGTATCGATTGTTATCGACCTGGCGGAGCGTCTCGAAGCCGCTGCGACGCTGTCGCTCGTCGCCGAGAACCCAGAATCGCTGCACGATCAGGGACGGGCCGATGAGCCCCTCGCCCTCGACCTTGCCGAATTCGCTGTGTTGCAGTAAAAATGTGTACTGGCGCTCGTTGGTGTCTAGGCGACCCCGATATTGGAGGATAATATCGTCGCGATCGCTCTTCGGAAACACCAATTTCGTGACCAGACTGAACCACTCGCTCTGATGCCACGCCACCAGGGTTTTTCCCCGGACGCTCGTGGGCACGCCATTGCGATCGAGCCAAGTTCCTTCGATGACCCACTGGCCGGATTGGATTAGAAAAGTATGAGTCACGGAAAATCTTCGATACGTTTGGAAGCCCTGTCGCTTTAGCGCAGGGAGGAAAAACGAACGGCGACTTTAGTCGCCTATGGTATGAGCGAACGCATAAGCATAACCATCCCTTTTGTGAATGGGTTGGCAATACCGGTGGCTAATTCCAGACACCCGACCCAATTGAGTCGCAATATCAAAGCTGCCTGATGCACGACAGAGAACTCGCCCAACATAAGATCCAATTTTCTGGCCTTTTGTGACAGTCGCCGTAACGATATCGCCAGTCTGAAATCCTTTATGAATTTGTACCCGTGAACGGTGACGAATTGGAAACCCATATTTATCCGTCCCGCACATCTGTCGAGTACCATGTCCTTTAGCTACAATCAGCAACGGTTTGGTGGTCAGGACTTTAAGTAAATCAACTAGCCCAACACTTGCAGCATCTAGCCAGTGCGTTTTGGGTAGACTGAATCGAGTCCGATTAAACTGGGTTTGTCCACCCGTACCTGTCGCCACAGGCAAGCCGGTTTGTTTCAGAGCATTGAACAATGCCCACCGGGTTGAATTGATGGCTGCTGCATCTTTAAGCGGTAGTTTTGCCGGCTTAAGAATACGGTTCAATACGTCAGGCTTACCCGATAAAAAGTCTCGAATGTCCCGATCGCTTTTGGATTGATTGCAGGAGTGACAAGCCAGGGTTAGGTTAGAAACTCGGTTGGTTCCCCCTTTAGACTGGGGCTGAATATGCTCTACTTCCAACGGTACATTTTTAGCTCCACAGTAAGCACATTTCCGATTCCATTTCTCCAGCAAGTATTCCCGAACCTCGTAGCCTTGCAATTCCCCTTGCTGATACTCAACACCTGAGATCTCAGGGTTCTGCATGAGTTGCAGGTCGAACCGTACTAGCTCTTGGGAAATGCGGGCAATTGGGGCAAGTCTGCGAAAGCGGTTAACCCATGTCATTGTGGTATCTACCCGATGTTGCAGGCTCGGGGATAACCAGCCTTTTGGACGAGTCCGATTCAGAAATCTAGCTTGGCGATAGCGGGTTTTGCGATTCCGCCTGCCACGTCGTAATTGGCGGCGAGACAGCAAAGCATCTTTGATTTGTTCCCCCCGGTGTTGAAGTTCAGCCCCAAAGATCACTCGACCGCCTTGTATGACGGCAATTCCTGTGACTTTAGAGCCTGGGTCAAGCTTAAGCTCCAGGTCTGGCACGGGCAGATCTGGACAAGCTTCCTTGAGAATAATGGTAAACGGATAGCGACGGAATACAGCCGCTTTCCGTTTACCAAGGAGCCTTCGCGCTTTTCCCGGATGTACCGGGTCGAGTTGCCGCTTGTTAGTGTCTAAGACAAAAACAGACATGGGAATCTCCGTAAAACGGGTAATGTTTTCCTCGCCAATGTTTTTAGGGCTTGTTCGGCTAACGGCACTGCCTTACCCCTCGTCGGGCTGTTTAACCGTTAACGGCAGGGCTACAAACTGGAAAGCATTTGTAGGTACCATGACCTTAAAA
>NZ_JAJENU010000403.1:0-473 GCF_035615495.1 Lyngbya sp. CCY1209
TCGTAGTTGGTATTGCCAGAAGAGAAGGCAGGATAGACTCTTGCATAATAAGTGCCTCCCTGAATTGCTCTACTGATGGTGGCATTAGAATCTGAGTCAGCTCTGCTGCTTGTACTTAAAATATCACCATCACCTTCGTTAATTTGCCCATTATTGTTAAAATCTTTAATGAGTTCAACTCTTGCGGAGTCAGTTACACCACTAAGAGTAATGTCAACATCGCGACTAGAATCAACGGTGAACTGATAGACATCAGAAAGATCAGTTTCTCCTACAAAATCAGTCACCTCAACCGTTTGTCTGGGCGCTAAATTGCCAATATTTAAAGCTGTACTGAGACTATTGCCAGGACTCAAGGTCAGTGTACTGGGTTGAGATAAGAAGCCAAATCCTAAGTCGTAGTTGGTATTGCCAGAAGAGAAGGCAGGATAGACTCTTGCATAATAAGTGCCTCCCTGAATTGCTCTACTGAT
>NZ_JAJENU010000404.1:0-15360 GCF_035615495.1 Lyngbya sp. CCY1209
TCAAACCCTTATAGAAAAGCCGTTTCAGTTTCCGACTCCCGACTCCCGACTGCCGAGGACCGCGCGCAGCGCTATATTTTCCGTTTTCGCAAATATCATCAAACTCTGATAATGGCTCGGGAAATACCTGTGGCGACGGGGCCAGGTTTTCGGGAAAATGAGAGCATCTTTTTTCCTCGGCCCGGAACCCTTTCCCTTGTGATGGGGAACGATATCCGACGCAGACCCGATCCCCATGCCCCCGGAAGTGGCTCGCCACTTCCATTACATCCCCTCAGTTTTCCACCAAGAATCCATCAAAGCCACCAGAGCCTTACTGTTGAGGTCGTTAACCGGCATTTGGGAATGGCCACCCCGACAATAGCTTTCAAATGTTTCCCGGCATTCCGGATGAAGATTGTTCCCATTGTCCTGAGAAACCCATTTCTCAGAAGGTTCCCATTCGGGGTGCGCCGGTGCCGCCAGAATCGCCGGTTGCCGGTAAGCTGTAACATACAACTCCTGCAAGTCGCAAATCAACGGATAACGGGGGTTGGCGGCCGTACACTGGTCGTCAAAGGCTTGACCCGCCAAATCTGCGACCCGGCCCATAAATTCCGCTTCGTCTCCCTGCCACGCTTCCCGAATGGTGGGGGGAATGTCGAGTTTTTGCTTGAGATCTTCCACCGCTTCGATCAGCTTTTCGACCTTTTCATCCGGAGTATTGCCGCCCAATTTGAGATAATCGGCGATTTCGGCGTAGCGTTGTTTGGCTTGGGGATATTCGTACTGCGGGAAAATCGCCTGTTTGAACGGGGCGTCCGTAGAATTGTAGCGGATGACGTGGGAAATCATCAGCGCATTTGCCAACCCGTGGGGCAGGTGGAAATTCGAGCCCAGTTTGTGTGCCAGGGAGTGACAAATCCCCAGGAACGCATTGGCGAACGCCATGCCGGCAATGGTGGCCGCATAATGCACCTGTTCCCGCGCTTTCGGATCTTTTGCCCCATTTTGATAGGCCGAGGGCAGGTATTTAAACAGCAATCCCAGAGCCTCCAAAGCCAGTCCGTTGGTGAATTGGGAGGCACAAATGGAGACGTAAGCTTCTAAGGCGTGAGTGACCGCATCGATGCCACCGTAGGCGGTCAATTTCTTGGGCATATTCAGGGTCAATTCCGGATCGACGATCGCCATATTGGGAGTCAAAGCGTAATCCGCCAGGGGATATTTGATGCCGGTGCGATCGTCCGTCACCACGGCAAACGGTGTCACTTCAGAACCCGTCCCGGAAGTGGTCGGAATGGCGATCATCATCGCTTTATTTCCCAGCGGTGGCAACTCGTAAACCCGCTTGCGAATATCCATAAATCGCGTCGCAACCCCTTCAAATTCGACCTCCGGATGTTCGTACATCAACCACATAATTTTCGCCGCATCCATCGGGGAACCGCCACCCATCGCGATGATGATATCGGGCTGATAACTGTTGAGAAGGGCGACCCCTTTCTTGATATTGGAAAGTTTGGGATCGGGTTCCACATCGTAGAAGATATGATGGGCAACTTCAATTTCGTCCAAAACCTCCGTCACTTCTCGAATAAATCCCATGTCGAACAGAGGTTTATCCGTGACGATAACTGCCCGTTTTTTGCCTTGCAGTTCCCGCAGTGCGACGGGCAAGCAACCCGATTTAAAGTAAACTTTCGGCGGCACCCGGAACCACAGCATATTCTCCCGGCGTTCGGCGACGGTTTTGATGTTTAACAAATGGTGCGGTTCGACGTTTTCGCTAATCGAATTACCACCCCAGCTACCGCATCCCAAGGTCATCGAAGGAGACAGGCGGAAATTGTAAAGGTCGCCGATCGCCCCCTGAGAAGATGGAGTATTAATCAAGACCCGCCCGGTCTGCAAGTGATGTTCAAAATATTGGATATGTTCGCTATTACCGGGGTGGGTGTAGAGGACAGATGTATGCCCTTTTCCTCCAAAAGCAATTAATTTTTCCGCTTTTTCAACTGCTTTCAGAAAACTGCCGGCGCGGTATAAAGCCAAAACTGGGGACAATTTTTCAAACGAAAACGGTTCGCTCTCGCCGATATTTTTCACTTCCGCAATCAGCACCTTAGTCCCTTCCGGAACTGAAATATTCGCCATCTCTGCCAGTTTTTCGACGGACTGACCCACAATTTCCGGGTTCAAGCGGCCATTTTTGAGGAGCAGTTTTCGGATGGCTTCTTTTTCTTTCTGCTTCAGAAAATAGCCCCCCCGAACGATAAATTCTTTTTTGACGCTGGCATAAACGTCTTCTTGAGCGATCGCCGCCTGTTCGGAAGCGCAGATCATCCCATTGTCAAAGGTTTTACCAATTAAAATCGAAGAAACCGCCATTTTGACATCAGCCGTCCCATCGATAACGGCGGGAGTATTTCCCGAACCGACTCCGACGCTGGGATGTCCGGACGAGTAGGCTGCCTGTACCATTCCCGGCCCGCCTGTCGCCAAAATCAGGTTGATATCGGGATGCTGCATCAATTGTTGGGACCATTCCAGGGTGGGGTTGTCAATCCATTCGATAATCCCCTCCGGCGCCCCGGCGGCTACCGCAGCATCCCGGACAATTTTGGCGGCTTCGATGGTACATTTTTTTGCCCTCGGGTGGGGAGAAAAGATAATTCCGTTGCGAGTTTTGAGCGCCAACAGCGCTTTAAAAATAGCCGTCGATGTCGGGTTGGTCGTCGGCACGATTCCCGCTAAAAGTCCCAGGGGTTCGGCAATCCGTTGCCAGCCATAGTGGGGGTCGGATTCGATGACACCGCAGGTTTTTTCGGCTTTATATTTATTGTAGATGTATTCCGAAGCAAAGTGATTCTTGATCGTCTTATCTTCGACCACTCCCATGCCGGTTTCTTCGACGGCAATTTGGGCGAGGGGAATGCGAGCTGCGTTGGCTGACAAAGCCGCTTTTTTGAAAATTTCGTCCACCTTTTTTTGGCTGTAGGTGGCGTATTTTTGTTGGGCAACTTTGACGCTTTGGATCAGATCGTCGAGATTTTTGCTTTGGATGATTTCCATTTTTTCTAACCTTTATTTGGACACAGGTATCGGGAACTTGGACGCCGGTTTTAAGCGAGAACAAGCCGACTTGAAAAAAGCGCCCTCCCTATTGACCTTTCACTTTCTCTCTCGGGTCAGATCGCCCGATTTTACGGAAAATGAAAAAAAATTTTTTGGCGTTCTATTTTTGCCCGTCGCCAATGGCGACCAAACCCCTGTCAGGCGGTAGTTCTGGCGACGTGGACTGTGGGCATCTTTCCGCCCGCCCCGGGGAAATTGATGAAGTTTTGTAAAAAAAATTCGGTCAATTTTAAAGGTTTTATCAAGGAGTGAACCCCCGATATGAAGCTTTTGTAAAGCGGCAAAAAAATCGCGTTTTTTATGCTATAATTGTTCGACTTATTGATGAGGAAAACTCGGTGGTCACGCCCCCTGTCAATATCAATGGGATAGAGAGCGATCGCCTAGACGGCGGGAAAATGGAACCCGGACTCAACCAGAGCCCGGGTTGTTTGGATTTCGGAACCATTCGGGGAATAGCTACACCTTTTGGTCAGGAATGCCGAAGACGCGGGTGTAAAAGCGGAACTCGTCTTCCAGGGCCCGCTTGATGTTCTCGGCGCGGCGGAAGCCGTGCTGTTCCTCGGCGAAGGTGACGTATTCCACCGTCAATCCTTTGGCACTGAGGGCCTCCACCATTTTCTCGGCCTGGGCGGGGGGGACGACCTTATCTTCCAACCCCTGGAAAAAGATCATCGGACAGGAGAGGCGATCGCTGTGGTGGATGGGCGATCGCTCCACATAGACATCCCGGCGCTCCGGATAGGGACCGATGAGCCCGTCCAGATAGCGGGATTCAAACTTGTGGGTATCCGTCGCCAACGCCTCCAGATCACTGACGCCGTAGTAACTCGCCCCGGCTTTGAAAACGTCGTGGAAGGTGAGGGCGCACAGGGTCGTATAACCCCCGGCACTGCCCCCCGCGATCGCCATGCGATCGCGGTCCGCCAATCCCCGTTTAGCCAGGAACTTCGCCCCATTCACGCAGTCTTCCACATCCACGATTCCCCAGTTTCCCTGAAGGCGCTGGCGGTAGTCCCGTCCGTAACCCGTCGATCCGCCGTAGTTGACATCCAACACCGCGAAACCGCGACTCGTCCAATACTGCACCTTCAAACTGAGACTGCCGTTGGTCGCCGCCGTCGGCCCGCCGTGACTTTTCACCACCAAGGGGGGTTTTTCCCCGGGGGGGGCGGTGTAATCCTTATTTTGGGGCGGGTAAAAAAAGCCGTAGGCCGTCTTGCCGTTTTCCGTGGGAAATTCCACCGGTTCGGGAACGGACAGATAGCCCGGGTCGAGGTCGATGTCGCTCGATCGCCGGATCAGGTCAATTTCGGCGCGATCGAGATCCAACCGCATCAGAGCCGGAGCCTCCGTCGCCGAGGCCGCCAGCAACAGCACGCCATCTCCCCTCACCCGCACCGACGAAAAATAAGTATAAGACAGATCGAACGATCGCAACTGTTTGGCTTCCACATTCAACGTCGCCAAAGACCAAATCCCCGACTGGGTGTAGCAGCAGCAAATCTGCCGGTCCGAAACGAAGCCGTAGGTGGACATCCCGAACACCCACTGGGGGACTCCGAACTCCGCCGGCAGGGGGAACAGCGGTTCGATGATGTTGTTGCGGATGCGGTAGAGGTTCCACCAGTTGGCGCGATCGCTGACAAAATAGAGCGTACCACCGGGCGACCACTGGGGCTCAAAAATCGACTCTTCCGGCCCCCCCGCCACCCGCCGGGGTTTCCCCAACGTCCCATCATCTCCGACGTCGGCGACATATAATTCCGTCCCGTCCCAGGGCATATTGGGGTGGTTCCAGCAAATCCAACACAGCCGCAACCCATCCGGACTCAGGTCGGGGGACGCATAAAAATCCGCGCCCTCGGCGAGAATTCTGATATCCTGGGGATCGTCGAGATTGACGCTCACCAAAGTATTGACCGGTTCGCCCTCCCCGCTGTGGTCTTCTCGGACGCAGATCAGCCGCCCCCGCCGGCGATCGATCTTCAAATCGGCGTAGCGAAACGCGCCCTCGGGGGTGACGGGTTCCGGTGACACCTGCTGCGGGTCGGCAATACCCGCGATCGCCTGCCGGTAGAGGCGCCCGTCGGCAAAATTAGAAAAATAGACGATGCCACGGTCAACGGTGTAAGCCCCCCCGCCATA
Source organism: Lyngbya sp. CCY1209 (assembly GCF_035615495.1). GTDB lineage: Bacteria > Cyanobacteriota > Cyanobacteriia > Cyanobacteriales > Microcoleaceae > Limnospira. The sequence continues at coordinate 5,266 of NZ_JAJENU010000404.1, forward strand.
TTCGTGGACGCGGGTGCGGGCATTGAAAGGAGCCGGGGTGACATCTCGGGGTTCTCCCGCAGAACTCAAGCGGACGATGACGTTGCGTCCCCCTTCTGACGGTCGCCCCTCAACCCAGTAAACATCATCCCCATCCCAGGTAGGACTTCCCAAGCCGACCGCTCCTGCAACAATTAAGTCGGTGGTGATGGGGGATTGCCAGGAGCCATAGGGTGCGAGAGTTGAACTCATGATTTTGATGCTATGTCTCCGTTGGATTCCCATTATGGCGATTGTACAGAGAAGACGGAGAGATTGAAAGACATTCTCAAAAACTGACCCAAATCGAGCCGAATTTCTGGTGAGTTGTCCGGCTCCGGCTTTCTTTGGAAGCGGAGGAAGCAGCGGAAACGGGTTGAACGCCTAAACCGCTTGGGAATCAATTCCCTAGGGCGCAAGCCAGGGGCCCCGACAAGCAAAAATCATCGGTCGATGATTGGGGAATTTGTACGGATCTGACTATAAATTTGCCTCCTCCGCCTCCTCCACCCCCCTGCCCCCTCTAGCTCCGGGGACGTCCTGTTGTCCGGACTTCGTACCAACTCGGACTCGGAGAATGGCTCACCAGGGCGAAGGAACATTGAGCCATCGCCATTTTAAAATCCCCGTTAGCCATGATTTCTTGTTCGCTCATCTCAGAGAGGGCCAGGAGTTTCGAGGCGGGCAACTGGCTCAGGCGGTTCACGGTACACTGACAAAACGCCTGTCCGCGTCGCCGGTCAATATTCTGCGCCGCCACCCCAGCCAGACATCCCTCCAGATAATCGGCTCGAAATTCTTCCCGCTGTTGCGGAGTCAAAGTTGGAGACGCCCCCAGTGGCATCGCCCCCCCCGAAACTGAAAACATGAGCGCCAACAGGCACCATTTCGGCAAGGGAAATTGTCGCGTTTGCATAGCTTTGACTCCATAAAAATTGACGAAAAACTGATAACTGCCTAGCAAAATCGTCTTTTTTATCGATTTTGGCGGTGCAGAACGGTTGAGACGCCCCCCGGCGGTGTCAATCCACCGACTTCCTCACGAACTTTAGTGTTATTGTTCCCTATCGGGTGCGATCGCCGATCGCCCTGTCCCGTCTAGACTGCCGCGCCGGGGTTCGAGTTCCGCCACCTCCGAAACGGCGGGCGACGGGAATCTTCACCGGGGTCGCCTAGCGATCGCGTAAAGAGAATGTCAAAATTAAGAATTGGCGCAAAACAGCCAACCCTGGCAAATAGAGAAGATTTAGGCGAGAGGCTATTGTTTCATGGCATACGATTATGATTTGTTTGTGATTGGCGCGGGTTCCGGGGGATTGGCATCCTCGAAGCGGGCTGCATCCTACGGCGCCCGGGTGGCGATCGCGGAAAATGACCTGGTGGGGGGAACCTGCGTGATCCGGGGTTGCGTCCCCAAAAAATTGATGGTCTACGCCTCCCACTTCTCCCACCTTTACAAAGATGCGGTGGGTTACGGTTGGAGCGAAGTCGAACCCCAGTTCGACTGGTCGAAGTTGGTGACGGCCGTCGATACAGAAGTGAAGCGGTTGAGCCAACTGCACATCAGCTTTTTGGAAAAAGCCGGCGTCGAACTGATTCAAGGATACGCCAAATTCGTCGATGCCCACACGGTGGAAGTGGGCGATCGCAAGATCACCGCCGACAAGATTTTGATCGCCGTGGGGGGCAAAGCCGTCCGCCCGGACATCCCCGGCATCGAACACAGCATCATCTCCGACGATATGTTTTTGCTGCCCGAACAGCCGAAACGGTTCGCCGTCTGGGGCGGGGGCTACATTGCCGTGGAATTCGCCAGCATCCTCAACGGGTTGGGGAGCGAAGTCACGGAAATTATCCGCCGTGATCTGATCCTGCGCGGGTTCGACGAAGATATTCGCGCCAGCATCCAGGAGGGGATGGGCAATCACGGCGTCAATTTCCGCCTCAACACCACCGTCGAAAGTATCGAAAAGGTGGAGGAGGGGTTGAAAATTAACCTGAGCGGGGAAAATGCCGAGCCGCTGGTGGTGGACGCCCTGCTGTGCGCCACGGGCCGCAAGCCCAAACTCGACGGACTGATGTTGGAGAATGCCGGGGTGGAAACCATCGGGGGCGCGATCGCCGTCACCCAGGACAGCCGCACCACCCAGTCCAATATCTTCGCCGTGGGCGACTGCACCGATCGCGTCAACCTCACCCCCGTCGCGATCGCCGAGGGGCGGGCCTTCGCCGACACGGAATTCGGCCACACGCCCCAAGCCATCAGCCACGAAAATATCGCCACGGCGGTTTTCTCCCAACCCGAAGCCTGCACCGTGGGGATGACGGAAGGACAGGCCCGGGAAAAATTCGGCGACGCCGTCCGCTGCTACCGCGCCCGGTTCCGGCCCATGTTCCACAGCCTCACCGGCGCCGAGGAAAAGGTGACGATGAAGTTGATCGTCGAAAGCAACACCGATCGCGTCCTGGGCGCCCACATGGTGGGGAAAGACGCGGCGGAACTGATCCAGGGCGTCGCGATCGCGGTCACGATGGGCGCCACCAAGCGCGATTTCGACGCCACGATGGGCATCCACCCCACCAGCGGGGAAGAATTTGTCACCCTGCGCTGACAATTTTCCCCCGCCGTCAGGATCGGGCGGACTCACGACTGTAGAATTGACCGACAAGAGGGTTATCGACCCTCTTTTTTTTAGCGCCGATTGCAGCAAGCACCCGTTGACAAATAGCAATGCGCGAAGAGTGTGTTTACAGATTCGGGATTGGGGAGTCGGGGGATTGACAATCCTCACCCGTCAACTGTGTAACTACGCGGCTCGCGCAGTGCTATAAAAGCATTTGTAAAAATTGCCCGTTCGTCGCCCAATTTTTAGCTCTCAGAGGTAGATTTCATGAAATTTTGGAATGGGATCGATCACGCCTTCACCCTTCGACTCAAGCATCTCAGAACTCGTTTTTTCGCCCTCAGCCTCGGCGTTTGCCTGTTGCTCGTCGCCCTGTCCGTCGCCCTCGGTTCCCTGGAAACCCCCGCCCAATCTTTGAGTGAGAAAATCTTGGAAATGGAACGGGGCATCGAACGGGAATACGAAGACTATTTCGGCCGGGATATCGCCTCGGCGGAGCAACCCCCCGAAGCGATCGCCAAAATCCTCGCCCGCCTGGGGGAACAGACCGGAACCACCCCCGCCGTCCTCTGGGCGATCCCCCGCACCGATTATTTGCACCTGGTTTTAATTACCCCCGATGCAGAACCCATCGTCCGCGACTTGTTCGACGTACCCGAAGAATTAATTGAGAGTACGGCGCGGATTTTCCGCCAAAATGTCACCCGCCTGCGTCCGCCCTTGCAACTCGAAGCCGCCCGAAAACTCTATGAGTGGATCGTCGCACCGTTCGAGGCGGAATATTTGCAACCCGCCGGCGTCGATACCCTGTTATTTTGCCTGGGAAGTGGCCTGCGAACAACTCCGATGGTCGCCCTCCACGACGGCGAACAATTTTTAATTGAAAAGTATTCTCTGACCCGCATTCCGGCTTTTAACCTGATCGATACCGACTACAAACCCCTCCGACTCGATCGCATTTTGGCGATGGGCGCCTCGGAGTTTCAAACCCTGGAACCTTTGCCCGCCGTCCCCGTCGAACTCTCCGCGATCGCCGCAGAAAGTCAAAGCAGAACCGGCGAGTCCGGGGAATTTTTTCTCAACCGGGAATTTACCACCCAAAATCTGAAGGATAATTTAGCCGAACAATCCTTCGATATCGTCCATTGGGCGACCCATGCCGCATTTAATTCGGGCAGTCCGAAAAATTCCTACATTCAGTTTTGGGATGCCCAAATTACCCTCCACGAGATCCGCAACATTCCCTGGAATAATTCGCCGCCGGAATTGTTGGTTTTGAGTGCCTGCCAGACCGCTTTGGGGGACCCGGAGGCGGAGTTGGGATTCGCGGGTTTGGCGTTGCAGGCGGGGGTGAAATCGGCCGTGGCGAGTCTGTGGAATGTGAGCGATTTGGGGACCCTGGCCTTGATGGCGGAGTTTTACCGCCAGTTGGCGATCGCCCCCACGAAGGCCGAGGCCCTGCGACAGGCCCAAATCCACCTCCTCCGGGGCGACGTGCGGTTTGAGGGCGATCGTTTGCTGTTGGGCGATCGCGCCGTCCCCCTCCCCGAAAACCTCAAAAATTTGACCCCCAGCCGCCTCGACCATCCCTTTTATTGGGCGGGTTTCAGTCTCATCAGCAGCCCGTGGTAAAACAATTGATCATTGATAATTGATCATTGATAATGATCAATTTTGTGATAAAATTGTTGTCGAAAATGATAGCCATTTTTAAAAAATCGGCTTATTTTTTACGTCGAATTTGATTGAATTTGCATGAATTTTGTGAGGAAGTTAATCTCCCGGAAAGGCGGACTTTTCGGGTGGCGGTGGTCGTACCTGTTGCTGGCGATCGCGGCGGCTTTGTTCTTCGTCGCGGTGGGGCGAGTGCCGGCGATCGCCCAGGCGAACGCCACCGTCGTCGTCGATTTTGCCGCCCCCCAGCCCAATATCAAATCCATGAGCGGGTTTTTGTACGGCGTCGATCAAAACGAACCGCCCAGCAATCAAATCCAGCCCCTCGCCCCGAAATTTTGGCGGACTTCCCGCCTGGATTTGTACCCCCGCCTGACGGGATTCGGCGCGAGATTTCAGTTGCTATTAAGCGACACTTGGGGATATGGAAAACCGCGTGGCTGGCCCTACGACGACTACGGCAAATGGGAAGCCCACGTCCGCAATTTGGCAAAAACACACAAGGGCAAAACCATGATGTGGGATGTCTGGAACGAACCCGACCTCCGCGATCCCTTTTGGAAGGGTTCGAGGGAGCAGTTTTTTGAAACCTACAAGCGGGCCTATCGGGTTTTGCGAGAAGAATTGGGACCCGACGTGATGATCGGCGGGCCGAGTATCATGAAATACGACAAGGGCTTTTTGACGGCGTTTTTGAACTACGCCCGGTCGAATAATTTGGAAGTCAATTTTTTGTCTTGGCACGAACTCAACGACCAGGAAATCACCGCGATCGCCTCCCACGTCCAAGACGCCCGCCGCAGCTTTCAACAGAACCCCGCCTTTAGAAGCCTCAACATCAAGGAATTGCAGATCAACGAGATCGTCGGGCCCACCGCCCAGTACCGGCCCGCCGAAAATTTGGGCTTTCTCCACTACGCCGAACAGGGAGGCGCCGACGCCGCCGCCAAGGCCTGTTGGGAACCCAAAGGGGGAGGAAAAAACAATTGCTTCAACAACAGTTTGGACGGCCTGGTGCAGCCCGGTTCCTTCGCATCTCGGGCCGTCTGGTGGGTTTACAAGAGCTACGCCGACGGGGTGGGGTCGCGGGTTCGCAGCCAGACCACCAACCCGAAGGTCGTCGCCCTCGCGAGTCGCTCCAACGCCCAAAACCAAGCCCAAGTCCTGTTCGGTTACTTCGAGCAGGGGCGTTCTTCCCCCCGGGCGTCGATGACCCTGGTTCTCAAAAATCTCCGCCAACTCAATTTGGCCCAACCGGGACAACCGCTGACGTTCAGTATTTCCCGCATTCCCGACAGCGGGGAGGCGGTTGTCAAGCAGTTGACGAAACTCACCCAGGAGCAAATCGCCGTCTCTGACGAAACCGTCCGGTTGACCATCCCCAACCTCAAACTCCACGAAGCCTACTTGTTGACAATCGGTTAGCTCGGTTAGCTGAGATTCCGTTACAAAAATTAAAGAAATTGAGAATTTCAGGGCGATCGCCCTGATTTTTTTATTTTTCTGTATCCGGAGCTACCGTTGTCCGTCAAGATTTGTATCGAAACACAAAAAATTATTGAAAACCCACTTATTCTAGAAACAAGTCCCTTTGTCAACAAAAAGCGGATAAAAAGTTGAGGTTAACAAGAATGATGGATAAGTTTTTGTGTCCCTGCTGCTCCGAACCGCTTCTCATTCATATTATCGCCCATAAAAAAATTGGTTTTTGTCTGAACTGCCATCAAGAAATGCCGCTGATCGATCGCGGCGGTACGATGGTGCCGGCGAAACCGGCCGCGGCTGCGACGATAGCGATCGCAGGAGAACTTGACCGGGATCAATTATCTCGGGGAACCCTGGAAACCACGGCTGCAGGAATCTGGATTCTTGATCGGGAGAGCCAGACCGTCTTCGCCAACGCCAAAATGGCAGATCTGCTGGGCTACGTCCCGGAAGAGATGGTCGGGAAATCTTTATGGAAATTTATGGACGAGAGGCACGCGGCATTTTCGGCGATCGCCCACCAATACCACCCCCGCGATCGCGAAGAAAAATACGATCTCGGGCTCCGACACCGCTCCGGAAAACCGATTTGGGTGACGCTTTCCGTCCGCCCCCTGTTCGACCAAAAAAACCAGTTTGAAGGCAACCTCTGCATCGCCGTCGATCGCACGCCCCTCAAGTTGATGGAAGACACCCTCAAACGACAGTCGCAACGGGAGAAAGCCGTCGATCGCCTCACCCAAACCATCAGAAGCTCCCTCAATTTGGAGCGCATTTTTACGACAGCCGTCTCCGAACTCGGAACCATTTTTGACGCAGAGTCGGTGCAAATCGTCCAGTATATTTCCGAAGGAAAATTATGGTTGAATCGAGCCGAATATCGCCGCGCCCCCGACGGGTTAGCCGGGAAAACCACCTGCAATTCCGGCAAAACCTACAGCAAGCAACTGGACTCCGAATTGCCCTCAGTCCTGCGATCGCTGCCCCAAGTCCGCCCCAGTTCCCCGGACGAAACCAGCATTTCCGAATTCTTACGAACCTGTCCGGGGGGCTGGATGCCCGTCCCCCTCTACAGCCGCGATCTCCTGTGGGGAAGTCTGAGTCTAGTGATGCGTGACCCGGCATATAATTGGCACGAGTCCGATCTCAAGCTCATCCACAGTTTCGCCAACCAACTCTCCATCGCCATCTACCAGGCAGAACTCTACGAACAGTTGGAGGAAGCCAACCGCAAACTCCAGCAATTGGCGGCGACCGATGCCCTCACCCGACTAATGAGCCGCCACGGCTTCGACGATTATCTCGGCCGGGAGTGGGAGCGGGCGATCGCGGAGCAGGCCCCCCTGTCCTTGATTTTGTCTCGCATGGAAGGCTGGCACGATTACCGGGAACGGGAGGGCGATCGCACGGCCGACGACTGCCTGCGGGAAATCGCCAAAATTATCCGACAAACCGTCACCCACCCCAAAGGTTTGGTCGCCCGCTACGGAGACATCGAATTCGCCGTCTTGTTGCCCCAAACCAACGCCCGCTGGGCCGTGCGGCTCGTCGATACCATCCAGGAACAGGTGGGGCAGTTCCTCCCCCAACTGAGCCTCCCCGCCCTGTCTTCCCAGCGGTTGCTGAGTTTCGGCGTCGCCAGTGCCATGCCGGAGGTGGGATCTTCGGCCCAAAATCTGATCGTCGCGGCGGAACAGGCCCTCGATCGCGGGGCGTCCCGATTCAGTCGGTGTCTGCTGTCCCAACAAGAATGTCAATGATTTAAATTTCCCGGACCGACGAAATGGGTCGGCGATGATGCGGAATTGGCCGGTGTGGACGCCGGGACGATCGCCTCGGATGACTTCAGCGCGTCCCGGTTCTCAAGTCGGCTGATTCTCAGTTTAAAATGCGATCGCCCCTCCAATTTCAATCGCGGGGAGCGATCGCGTTTATAATCCAGCCATGCCATCCGATTGTTTTACCTATCTTTACCTGCACGGATTCGCCTCGGGTCCCAAATCCGCCAAAGCTCAATACCTGCGCGATCGCTTTTCCGAATGCGCGATCGCCTTAAATATTCCCGACCTCAACCAAGGCGATTTTTTGAATTTGACATTGACCCGCCAAATCCGGCAAGTCGAGGCGGAATTTTTCGCCCCTCCCCGACGGGCGATCGCGATCGGTTCGAGTTTTGGCGGTCTGACGGCGACTTGGCTGGCTCAACGGCAAGCCAGCATTGAAAAATTGGTGCTGCTGGCTCCAGCCTTCGATTTTCTTTCCCACCTGTTACCCCACCTAGGCCGGACACAACTGCAACAGTGGCAAAACGATGGGACTCTCTCCGTTTATCATTACGGCTACGGACAAGAAACCCCATTAAAATACAACTTTATCAAAGATTTGACCCATTATGACGATGGAAAATTGGGGCGATTCATTCCCACCCTGATCTTACACGGAACCCAAGATGAAGTCATCCCCATCCAGAGTAGCCGGGATTTCGCCCGCGATCGCCCCGGGGTGGAACTGGTGGAACTCGAAGACGACCACAGTTTGGGTAACGTTCTGCCGGACATCTGGGAACAGGTCAAAAGGTTTTTGGAATTGTAGCGATCGCCAGAACAGTTCGGAGATAATCTCCCATAAAAGCTCACAGTCCATTTAAAATATTTCCAATTATCCGACTTGCCATGTCTACAACGATCGCCCTTATCGCCCACGAAAGTCAGCGGGAGCCGCTGGTTCAGTTCATCCAAGACCACCAGATCGCCCTCTCTCGCTACCAGTTCGTCGCCCCGGAAAGAACCGCCCAATACCTCCTGCAGGGCACCGGGCTCGAAGTCGAGGTACTCTCCTCCTTCCAACGGGGGGGCGACCTGGAACTGGCTGCCCGCATCCTGCAAGGCGACGAAATCGCCGCCTTAATTTTCCTGCTCGACCCCGGCCTTCCCCTGCAGGCCCCGGAAATTCAAACCCTGATCCGGGCTTGCAACCTCCACAACGTCCCCTTCGCCACCAACCTGGCGACCGCCACAGCCCTGTTGAGCGGCCTCACCCGCCACCGGACCGCCCACCTCATCTTCAACCCCGTTTCCGGGACCGGCAATCCCCAGCAGGATTTGGTGCTGATCCGGCAATTGTTGGAACCCCATATCCACCTGAAAGTTTGCTTCACCACCCCCGATGTGGGAGCCGAACAACTGGCGAGACAGGCCATCGAGGCGGAACCTGACCTGGTGATCGCCTCCGGGGGAGACGGGACGGTTTCGGCGGTGGCGGGGGCGGTGATCGGCACCGACGTTCCCCTGGCTGTGATTCCCCGGGGGACGGCGAATGCCTTTTGTATGGCCCTCGGCATTCCCGGCACCATTCGCGGTGCGTGCAATACCATCATCGCCGGGGTGACGCGCATCGTGGACGCCGCCCGCTGCAACGATCATCCCATGATCCTGCTGGCCGGTATCGGCTACGAGGCGGAAACCATCAGCAAAGCCGATCGCGAAACGAAACAGCGTTGGGGACCCCTGGCTTACGTCATGGCGGGACTGCAACAGCTCGACGAGCAGACGTTATTTGAAACGGAAATCGAGATCGACGGAACCACCAGCCGCGTCCGGTCCGGCGCCGTCACCGTCGCCAACGCCGCCCCCCCGACTTCGATCCTCGCCCAGGGGTTGGGACAGGTGATCCCCGACGACGGCCAGTTGGAAGTGATGATGTTTGTTTCCACCCAAAATCAAAAGTTGAACAAAATGCGGGCGATCGCGGGTATGGTGGAACTGTTCGGGTCGGCTTTGCTCAAAACCGGAACCCAGCGGGACAACATGATCGGGCTGCGGGCGAGGCGGGTGAAAATCAAAACCGAACCCGCCCAAAAAGTGGTTTTGGACGGCGAAATTATCGGCACGACTCCTTTGGAAATCGAATGCATTCCCAAGGGCTTGAAAATCATCGCTCCGGCCACCCTTCCCAACCTCGCATCCCCGGAAGATATGGAAGACGAAAGCGAACAACTCATGGGTTCGAGCAATGGGTAATAGAGCCAAAATGCAGACTTGGTAAATTCGGCACTTCCGCCATTGCGCCTCTTTGAGCCGAGTCCACGCTTGCGTGGACTGTCGCTATGAGCCTTGAAATTCATTTCAAGGCGGGTGAACTCGGAGACAGCGATCTGACTATTCAACCGGATTCGATCTCACTTTTTACTTTTCCTACTCCCCGCGCACAGCGCTATCATTCCACTCCCCCTGAAAGGTAAATCCCGCCCAATAATAGGGGGAATTGTACTCCGAACTCGCCAACATTTCCAACT
>NZ_JAJENU010000405.1:0-519 GCF_035615495.1 Lyngbya sp. CCY1209
CCTACACCCTACACCCTACACCCTACACCCTTCTCCCTCTCCCTTCCCCAAAACAGCAACAGCACCCATCCTATTTCTCAGGGAGCTCCTCTTATTGATTTAGACTATCTGGAGTTGAACTGAATCCGTATCCAGTTGCATGGCTCCCCTGTCATTATCGGAGGAAGTATGAGAAATTTCTGTGGGCGCTGTTACCGCGTTTTGACGAGACAGATGTTAGAATGAACAGCTTATAAACCTCCTAGTTGACCGAGTGATTTCCTCGAATGGATTCAGTTAAGTTGGAGTTACATCGAAACCTAAATGTTAGGTGCATGGCTCCCGTTTAATCAGTAGAGGAAATATCAGCAAGCACGGGCGGCGCTGCTCTCAAACATGACAGATGTGAAATGAAACAGTGTTTGACCTCCTAGTTTCGATTACGTGGGCGATGAACAAGTTTGGATGTGTTTTAGCCTCCTTCGAGATTTCAAACAGACAGAATGAACATCGCTTTGGTATCTGTCAACTGAAGCTTTA
>NZ_JAJENU010000406.1:0-519 GCF_035615495.1 Lyngbya sp. CCY1209
CCTACACCCTACACCCTACACCCTACACCCTTCTCCCTCTCCCTTCCCCAAAACAGCAACAGCACCCATCCTATTTCCCAGGGAACTCCTCTTATTGATTTAGACTATCTGGAGGTGAACTGAATCCGTATCCAGTTGCATGGCTCCCATGTCGCTATCGGAGGAAGTATGAGAAATTTCTGTGGGCGCTGTTACCGCGTTTTGACGAGACAGATGTTAGAATGGACAGCTTAGGAACCTCCTAGTTGACCGAGTGATTTCCTCGAATGTGTTTAGTTAAGTTGGAGTTACATCGAAACCTAAATGTTAGGTGCATGGCTCCCGTTTAATCAGTGGAGGAAATATCAGCAAGCACGGGCGGCGCTGCCTTCAAACATGACAGATGTGAAATGAAACAGTGTTTGACCTCCTAGTTTCGATTACGTGGGCGATGAACAAGTTGGGATGTGTTTTAGCCTCCTTCGAGATTTCAAACAGACAGAATGAACATCGCTTTGGTATCTGTCAACTGAAGCTTTA
>NZ_JAJENU010000407.1:0-622 GCF_035615495.1 Lyngbya sp. CCY1209
CTTACGTCTGAACCGTGACCCGTCTGCATATCCCAGACATTACATCTGGGCGTTGGCTTCTGGTCACATCTCACCCCATATAGCTTGCGCTTACACTTATGGCTTGATGCCTTCACTACTTACTCTTTCGACCTTTGAGTAAGGGCCAATATGGGGTTACTTCGTTCCATCTGTATGGGTATTCCATCCTTAGACTCATCCTATCCCCCGGTGTACTTTTAAAGGGTCTGTGTGGATAATTCAGCAAAACTTCCACTTTTCCACTTACTCATTCGAGCAGCACCGTAATCAACCTGTTTTCGATACCGTCTAATATCGAGGGTTCATGGCAGATGTTTACCTTTCGGTTAGTCATAGATGGTTGGCAGTGGTCAAATTATTGGGAGCAGATTCTCCCTCATCGCCTTCCGTTCCCCGCTTCAGTCCTGGGGTTGTGAGTCCCAAAACTGGGGGTGGCTATCGCCTCCTCTCTTGGAGATTGTTAAGGAATTGTTAAGATTCTTCAACTTTCTCCTTGACCCTGAGAGTTCCGACCTCATTTGGTATCTTGTGATACCAAACTTCGGAACATACAGACAGTTATAAGGCTGGTCAGGGGTGCGTCCCTTATATCCATCCAAGG
>NZ_JAJENU010000408.1:0-507 GCF_035615495.1 Lyngbya sp. CCY1209
TTGGCTCTGTCTCGGATTGTCGGGATTCCCAGAGGGCGTTTTTCATCCCGTCCGGGTTTTGGTATCCAGACTCTCCGTAATGGCTTGGCTTTGAAGTTTTCTTTGATTTCCTCAACAAGTTCAAACCTTTGTTTCGGGGATATTGTTACCACACCATCTACTCCGGCTGTTTTCTTGCCTTGGTTGTCTTGGGTCACTCGCCTTACCGCTAAGAGCCTTGCATAGTATGACTTCAAAAGGAGTTTCTGCAACCTTCTGGCTTTTGCATCCTGTCCCGATTGAGCCGCTTGATAGATACGCTTTTGTAGCTTGAAGACCATTCTCTGAACTTTCGTCCAATTGATAGCCCTCCATACATTCTTAGTGTCCGCTAGCTTCAGTTTTCCGAATCTTTTGGATTGACTAGATTTCGTCTTTACCACTACTTGAATCTCCATCTTACGTCTGAACCGTGACCCGTCTGCATATCCCAGACATTACATCTGGGCGTTGGCTTCTGGTCACATC
>NZ_JAJENU010000409.1:0-1052 GCF_035615495.1 Lyngbya sp. CCY1209
AACCTGGCCCGCCTCGGCATCGGCGTCGGTGCCGGGGGCGAGGTGATAGACACCTATCCCTACTACGCGATCGGCATGGTCCACCTGATCAGCTCGGCATTTTTGGGCGCCGGCGGCATCTTTCACTCCCTGCGGGGCCCCGCCAAGCTGGAAAGCAAATTTCCCTTTTTCGGCTATCGCTGGGACGACACCAACAAGATGACCGATATTTTGGGCATCCACCTCACCCTGTTGGGCGTCGGCGCGTTCTTGCTGGTGGCCAAAGCCATGTACTTCGGGGGATTGTATGACCCCACGGTTCAGGACGTGCGCCTGATAACCGACCCCACGCTGAATCCGGCCACGATTTTCGGCTATTTGTTCGGCACGGAAGGCCGCTTTTGGCTGGCGGGGGTCGATCGCCTCGAAGATGTCGTCGGCGGTCACATCTGGATCGGCGCGATTTTGATCCTCGGGGGGATCTGGCACATCGCCACGAAACCCCTGCCTTGGACGAAAAACCTTTTTGTCTGGTCCGGAGAAGCTTACCTCTCCTACAGCATCGGCGCCGTCAGCCTGATGGCCTTCGTGGCGACCCTGTTCGTTTCGGTGAATTCCCTGGTGTTTCCCACCGAATTTTACGGCCCCACCCTCAATCTCGTCTTCGATCGCTTCCCGATCTTCGTCAGTCCCGACGGGGTGGCGACGAACCGGGTCTGGCTGGCGAACGCCCACTTCTGGCTGGGATTCTTCTTCCTGCAGGGACACATTTTCCACGCCCTGCGGGCCGCCGGCTACAGCTTTAAAGAAGGCCGGGTGATCGAATCGACTCGCGGGGAGGTCAGCTAACCATGACCGTCACGCAACCGAATCTCCTCAAACCGCTGGGCTTCACGGCCGATACCGACGCCCCCAACACCTTCGTCCCCACTTCCCGCGATCCCTACTCTTGGTGGGCGGGCAACTTCCGCTTCGCCGACCTGTCGGGCAAGCTGCTGGGGGCCCACGTCGCCCACGCCGGACTGATCGTCCTGTGGGCCGGGGCGATGACCCTGTTTGAACTCAACCAGTTC
>NZ_JAJENU010000410.1:0-392 GCF_035615495.1 Lyngbya sp. CCY1209
TCAAACCCTTATAGAAAAGCCGTTTCAGTTTCCGACTCCCTAATACCGACGGCCTCGGACCGCGCGCAGCGCTATAACTCTTCCGTTTTTTTCCACTCCGTCAGCATTTTGAGCGGACATGATATGGCAACCGCCAAGTTGGTTCGGACACAATTCGCAGACCCGAGTCCACGCAAGCGTGGACTTTCGCTATGAGCCTTGAAATTTATTTCAAGGCGGGTGAAATCGGAGACAGCGATCTGACTATTCAACCGGATTCGATCTCACTTTTTACTTTCCCTACTCCCCGCGCATAGCGCTATAAATTATCATTTAATTCCACTCCCCCTGAAAGGTAAATCCCGCCCAATAATAGGGGGAATTGTACTCCGAACTCGCCAACATTTCCAACT
>NZ_JAJENU010000411.1:0-7196 GCF_035615495.1 Lyngbya sp. CCY1209
TACAGTTGAAATGGGGTCAGAAATTTTCAAACCCTTATAGAAAAGCCGTTTCAGTTTCCGACTCCCGACTCCCGACTCCCGACTCCCGCGCGCAGCGCTATAGAAAGGCTAGAAATAAAGATAATATCTTATCTTTTACCATCCCCCAATTTTTAATTAAATTGCGGGGGGTTGTCGAGGGGAGCCAAGGGATTGGATTCGGAGTCGGGAGGTGGCGGTGGCAGGGGTGGTGTCGCTTCCGGACTCGACAATTCTTCCGGTGTCGTCGGTGTCGATTCTTCTTCTTCTTCTTCTTTGGGCAACATCACCGTTTCGATTAAAATCGAACGTTGGACTTGTTTTCCTGCGGAATTTGTCACCGTCAGTGTCAGGGTTTCCTGGCCGGATTGGGGGGCGATGGGATAGGTGATATTTCCAGTGCTTGGAACTTCGCCGGGAACGGGAAGTAATTCCGTTTTCAGTTCGCCCTCGCCGCCCACTTCCCAGGAAATTGTCAACGGTGATGGGGACGTATCGGGGGCGATTTCGATGACATATTTTGCCGGGGCATTTTGACCGTTAATTTGAAATGCCTTAATTTCCGGTGGGGGGACGGGTTGAGGTTGAATGCGGATGTTATCGCTGTGGGTGGATGTGGAGTTCGGATTCACATTTCCTTGATGAATAGCCGTCAGTTCAAAAATGTAATCCCCCGCCTCCGTCGCGGCAGTCGGCACATTGCGACAGGTCAACATTTCCGGAGTCAGTTGACAGTTTTTTTGAAGGTCTGGAGGAATCGTACCATCGATCAAAGGATAGGTCATTTCGGGTACTTTGACCAATCCATCAGCCGATCGCCCCACGATGCGAACTTCGAGCAACTGTTCCGGATTTTGCACCGTCCAATTGAGTCGAATGGGCGTATCTTTCCCGGCTTGATAACTGGGTTGGGCGGCGGCAAAGCGATCGACTTTTGGGGGTGGAGGCGGTTCGATCGCGATCGCGTAAGTCTCTCGATCCGGTTCCGTTTCCGACTTAGAAATCGCCTCCAGTTCAAAATCATACCGTCCGGGTTCCGGCAGTGCGACGGGGATAGTTTTGCAAACCAATTGTTCCCCGAAAACTCGGCACTTGTCTCGCAGGGTTTCGGGAATTTGCCCGTCAAAGCGATAGGTGAGAGGAGGGAAATTGACCAACCCTTCCGGGGACAAACTCCGCAACACCAATTGTTTGAGTTCCGCCGGATTTGCGATCGCCCATTCAAACTGAATTTGCTCCTGTTCGCCGACCCGATAGGTGGAGCGATCGCTGGCAAATTGCGTCACCCGTGGCGGTTCCGGGGCTGACCAGACGATCGGATCGGCTTCGGCCGCGTCCGTGGCTTCCCCCGGAGAATCCAGAGAAATAACTTGCAGTTCAAAAATATAAGTGCCGGGTTGTTCCAATTCCAGCGGCAACCCGCGACAGGTCAAAATCCCATCCCAGTCGATCTGACAAACGCCCAACAATTCCTCCGAAAAATTATCGGGACTCACATCAAACGTTTTCTCCTCAAAATTCACCGTCCCTTCGGGAGAACGGCCGACCACTTTCAGGGTTTGGATGCGATCGCCGGGTCGGACGGTAAAATCCAACCGAGCCACGGTTTGCTCATCTTTGGGGGAGAGAGATGCGATCGGGGTGGGGGAGGGTTCTGCCGCCTCCCGAGTCCCCAATTGTGCTACAAAATTGGTAATTTTAGGAATCGGCAAAGGTTGGATATTAATTAAACTGGTTGTCGCCGACTGGATCGGCTGTTCGGCGTGTTTGGGAAGCAGCCGCAACTCGAAAATATAGTCCCCCGGCCGGCGGGCGTCGGTGCGGATGTTGTGACACTGCAACAGTTGTTTCAAAGTACACAGGGACTTCAACTCCTCGGGGATGCCGCGGGTGAAATCGTAACTGACGGCTTGGCTGGTAATGCTGCCGTCGGGGGATTTGCCGACGATCTGAAGGGCGCGGATCTGGCGGGGGTGGTCGATGACCCAGCCCAGATAGATAAAATCGTCGTTAGCCGCCGTATAGCGGGGGGACTCGGAGGCAAATTCCAAAATTCGGGATGGGGTAGGGGGTTTGAAAAACACCCACCAAATCGCCAAAATCAGGGCCGCGATCGCGCCGAGTCCGGTCAAAATCGCCAGCAGCAACTGCCACCAGGGGCGGGCCTCCCAAATTAGGGTCCCGTCCACCCGATCTTGGGGCAGGGGTAGCCGGTGCAAATCCTGGGGTTCCAGGTAAAACTCGTACACTCGCCCCCGCCCCCACCAGGGCCGGTTCCACCACCGCTTCGGCTTCACCCCCACGGACATTTTCAGGCGATCGTCCTGGCGGATGCGAAATTCCTCGGGGGTGAGGGTATAGATACAGTTTTCCACTTCCCCCGCTTCCCGGGCGGTAAACCGCAGTTCCCGGGCCGTATTGCCCCGGTTGTCGATTTGCAGTTCAAATTGTCCGCTGCCCCGGCGGATGCGGCCCACTATCGTCCGCAGATCCAAACCCAAATCGTAGGTGGCGGGGATGCTGAAATGCAGGATATCCAACAAAGCCAGTTCCGGGCGATTTTCCGAGCTCAGGTGCCAGGTGGTGGCGTAGCGTCCCGCCTGCACGTCCGGGGGGAGGTTGAGACGCAGCAGAATTTCTCCCACCGCCCCAGGGTTGAGGGCGAGGCTTTCGGAGGCGACGACCAAACCCAGGTCGTTGAGGCCTTCGGGGTATTCGATTTCCACCCATTCCGGGGGGATATCGGCGCAACTGAGTCGAAACCGATCTACCCGGCGATCGCGGTTGTTGACGACGGCGCGAACCTCCAAAGGGCGTCCGGGTTGGGCGATCGCGGGTTCGGTGGAGGTGGTGGCCGGCACGAGGCTGAAGGTGGGATCGTCGATCCGCACCGCCGAGATCACCGGCGGCAGCACCTGCAAGTTGGCTTCGTGGTAGATGGGGGTATCTTCCGGGTAGTGCTGCGGCGCATCGACGACCAGCAAATAGCGGTAGGTTCCCGTCGCCGTCTGGGGGGGGACGGGGCATTGAAAGACTACCTCCGCACTCTGTCCGGGACTCAGGGCGAGGCGATCGTGGGGATTAACGCACCAGTCCCAAACGGACGCGGAGGTTTCGTCGATGTAAACGTCGATGATGGCGCCGACGCCGCCCTGGTTGACGAGGGTGACGCGCAGCTCGAAGGTTTCCCCGGCGTCGAGGGCAAAGTCCCCCGACGGGTTGACGATCGCAATCAGAGATTGTCCCAAATTCTTGATGGGCGCTTCGCGAACCGTCGCCACCATTTTGCCCGGTTGGTCGCCATTTTGTGAGAGTTGTGTGCCGTTCATGATCTTTCAACCCCTGTAGTTATGTACGATTTGTGGGGAGTCGGGAGTCGGGAGTCGGGAATCGGAAATTTTTGACTTTTGACTTTTGACTTGGACTACATCCCACACCCGGATTCCGGGCGTCGGAGTCGGTGCAGGCGGACTCGGGTGTTGTCGCCGCCGGTGAGAATCAATAGGTCTGACTCCACCGCCATCAGATCGACGCTGTTGAGGGGGGAACGGGATTTGACAATCGCTTCGCCGTTGAGGTTTTGGGCCGATCGCTCTCCGGATCGTCGCAAACTCCACAGCATCACCTGGCCGTCATCTCCGGTGCTGGCCAAATAGCAGCCGTCGGAGGTCAGGGCGAGGGAGCGGATCGGCCGGCCGTCGTGGGCCTGCCACTGTTCCAGGATTTGGCAGGGAACTCCCGCTTGTTGCAAACAGGTGCCGAGGTTCCAAAGGCTGATGGTGCCGCGATCGTCGGCTGTAGCCAGAAAAAAGGGTTTCTCTTCAGCCGTCGCCAGACTGGTGATGTATTCATCCTGTCCCCCCGCCTGGTAGGGGACGGCTCGCAGGTTGCCGGAGGCCGCCTCCTCTTCGTCGCCGGACCCGTCCCACAACACCAGTTGGTTGTAGCGGCCCGCGATCGCCAGGGTGTTCTGTTCCGGGCCGACGGGGGCGAGATCGTAGATGGCGAAATCGAATTCTCGGAGCGATCGGGGTTCGTCCACATTGACCAGACCTACATTGGGGCCGACGTACCACTGCAACAGCAGGCCGCTGCCGTGGGCGCTAAATAACAATTGGGAATCCCCGACGTAGGCCAGGGCCATCACGCGATCGTCCCGGCGGTAGGACAGGGAGCGGCGGGGCTGTTCGGCCCGTTCGAGCAGGTCCCAAATCTGAATTTCCCCGTTTTCCAACCCGACGGCGACGCGATTATTATTGAGGGGTCGGTAGTGAGCCGTCCGTCCGGCTTTGCCCAAGTTGCCCAACAAGCCGGTCGGCTGGAGCTTGTTCCCCCGCACCCGCCACCCCCGCAGGGTTTGGTCGTTGGAGGTGCTGATCGCCAGGTCGCCCAAGCCGTTGAACTCGACGGCATTCACCGGACCGGTGTGGGTGTTGAGGCGGAACGAGGCGTACCACAGCCACCAGATGCCGCCCAAGAGCAATAGTGCGATCGCCACTTGCAGCCAGCGGGGAATGATGGGGAGCAGCTTCAACTCCAGAATTTCTACGGGATCTTCGGGGGAGGCAGGGGAGGCGGGGGAGGGAGTCGGGAGTCGGGAGTCGGGAGTCGGGAGCGGAGGGAGCGGAGGAAGTTTCTGTCCCCCCATTCCCCCCACTCCGCTTCCTCCGTCCTCGGAAACCGATCGCCCCACCACTTCGATGATTTCCGTTTTCCCGAAACCCACCCAGGGCCGCTTGCTGTTGACGAACAGTTCCAAGGTTTGGGTTTCTCCCGGCTCCAAATTCACTTGTTCTGGGAGAATCGAAAACTCCCGTTTTTCCTGGTCTTCGCTGCGGCGATTTTTGAGAATTTCGGCCGTTTCCTGCTGGGTCAAATTGGAATAATTTGTAAATTCCAACTGATAGACAGCCGCAGGGATGCGCCATTGGGGAAGCCAGGGGCGAGTTTGGGGTTCTCGCAGGAATTTGGGAAAGGCGGTAAATTCCACAGATCCGGTCGGCAACACCTCGATTGTGCCACGAATGCGGGCCGTTGTGTAGTGGGCCGAGGTCACTTCCAGGGTGAAGGGATAGATGCCGGCTCGGGCTTCGGCGAGTTCGGGAACCCGGCAGTTGAGGGGCTGTTCGACCCACTCCTGGGGGGGCACAGGGGGGGGATTGTCCAGGGTCAACCACTCCCGCTTGGGACTCAGACAGGAGAGGGTGACGGCGATCGGTTTAGAACTTTTGTTGTAGATGCCGATGGGAATGTCAATTTCGGTATCGGGAAGGGTTTGGATGGGGTCGGCGGGGAGTTGCAGTTGAAAGGGACATTTCTCGACTCCCTCGCCGACGTGCAGTCGCAGGATGTGGCGATCTTCGCTCCCGAGTTCGAGGGAGAAGACTTTCACGGTGAGGTTGATTAAGCCGACAAATCCGGGAATGGGCGATCGCAGCACTTTCACCCGAAATTCGGTTTGATCCCCGGGGGGTTTTTTGGTGCAAACTTCCGGGGTGACGGCGTACCAGCGGGATTGGCGGTCGAACTCGACTCCGGCGGCGGACATCTCCAGTTGAAAGCTACTCATGCGATCGCTGTCGTTGATGACGACCACATCAAAGGTGGCGCCATGACCGTCAGCATCCAGTGTCAATTCCTTAGTGGAAATCTCTGTATTCATTATTCATTATTAATTATTATTTCTGGATTGTCGGGCTCGCTCGATCAGCTCGTCGAAGCGATCGCGGTTCAAGTCCTTGTTTTGATGGAGTGTCCGCCGCCATTGTTCTTGCTGGTCGCGCAGGGATTCGAGTTTTTCGGTGAGACTTTTTTCCCGGGCATCAACGATGTCTGCCATTTCCAGGAAAGCTTGTCCCAACTCTCCCATTTCGTCGGGGCGGGAAGCGGTATTTTTGAGACTGTGGGGGTCGAAGGAATTGGATTTGATGGCTTTGGCTCCTTGGGCTAAATTGTCGATGGGTCTGACAATCCACAAGGATGCGATCGCCCCGAGTCCCACCGCCACCACCATCACCCCCAAGCCGACGATCGCGGTAAAGCGGAGGTTATTATAAATCAGTTGCATAAAATCTTCCTCGGGAATTACCACGAAAATTAGCCAATCTAAACCGTTACTTTGCAGGGGGACGACCTGCACCAATTGCCGTTGATTTTGCCATGAAAAGCTGATCGCGATCGGTTCTTGAATTTGCATCAAACTCGACTCGGTATCGAGCAGATTTTTCAGGGTGTCTCGAATCACGGGTTCTCGGCTTTCTAGGGCGGGCAATCTCCGGTTTTCTCCGTTCTCGTTTAAAAAGGGTTGTTCGTCGGTTGAACTGGCGACCACATTTCCGGCGCGATCGATAATAAATGCCATCCCTCGGGGGCTGATCTCCAAACTCCTGAGAAAATTGCTCAGGTCTTTCAACCCTAAGTCGATGCCCAAAACACCGACCGTATCCCCGCGAAGATTTCGGACTGGAATGACCGAGCTCATTCCTAACTCCAAAGTCGAGCCAAAAACGTAAACGGGACTCCAGGTCAGATCCCCAACTTTTAATGCTTCTTTATACCAGGGCCGCACCCGGGGATCGTACCGGTCTTCCAAGGTGCCGATTGCCTCGACTCTCTGGCCGGAGGAGTCGAGTTGGTATCTGTTTCTGCGCCCCTGGGTTTCGGCATTTCCCAAAATCAATTCTCGGGTGCCATCCCCCTGCCGTTTGATACCGATAAATTCACCATTTTCAGTTCCGAGATAAATGTGAGACAAACCATTTATTGTGGCGACCTGATCGTTAAAATAGCGAGTCAGCAGCTCGAAGTCGGTCGGATCTATTAAATTATTTTCAATGGTAATAAAATTGAGTTTGTTGACGATTTGGGGGGCTGTAAGGTAGGTATTGACGTGCTTTTCAATCGAATTCAACGCTTTTTTACTCAATTCTGAAATGAGGCTCTCGACCGCACGACGGCCGCTGTAAAAAGCCAAAACAGCGGTCGTCCCGGTGGCGATAACTAAGGGGACGACGATCACCAGGGGGATCACATATCGGATTGAAATGTATTTTTTCATGATGTTTTGTTTTGCAATTATACTGGACAATAATCTGGACTCATGTAGTGGACCGACACACCTTAAATGGTGGGTTACGGCGGATTGCTAGATTGCCATCACAGCCTGGGTTTCAGCCGCC
>NZ_JAJENU010000412.1:0-12068 GCF_035615495.1 Lyngbya sp. CCY1209
GTGGGGGGGGGGGGGGGGTGGGGGGTGAGGGGGGCTTTATCACAGTATTCGACAGGACGGAATCATGTCACAACTCGAAGGAACTTGGACGGCGGACTATATCACCACCAACGGCGTCAAATTGCATTACGTCACCCAGGGAGACGGCCCGCTGATGGTCATGCTGCACGGATTTCCCGAGTTTTGGTATTCCTGGCGATATCAAATTCCCGAATTCGCGGCGGAATATAAGGTGGTGGCGTTGGATATGCGGGGTTACAACGAAAGCGACAAACCGAAGGATTTGGGCGCCTACACCGTCGAAGAATTGACGAAGGATATCGAAGGAGTGATCCGGGGTTTGGGGTACGATCGCTGCGTTTTGGTGGGTCACGATTGGGGGGGCGCGATCGCCTGGTATTTCGCCTACGCCTACCCCGAATTGGTCGAGAAACTGATCGTTTTAAATATTCCCCACCCGGCCCGATTTGCGGACGGGTTGTGGACGTGGGAACAGTTGCAAAAAAGTTGGTATATTTTTCTGTTTCAACTGCCGCTAATTCCCGAATTGCTGTTGCAGGCTGACGACTATCAGGCGATCGCCGCCGCATTCATCGATACGGCGATCGACAAAAATGCGTTCACCCCGACGGATTTGGAACTTTACAAAGATGCGGCGGCGAAACGGGGCGCACTGACGGCGATGCTGAACTATTATCGCAATATTTTCCAGGATTTATTCAATCGGAAGCCGGAGTGGAATTTGCTCTCCGTCCCCACCCTGATGATCTGGGGCGAAAATGACGCGGCTTTGGGGCGGGAACTGACCTACGGTACCGAAGAGTATGTGCGGGATTTTGAAATTCGCTACATTCCCAATTGCAGCCATTGGGTGCAGCAGGAAAAACCGGAATTGGTGAACCGGTATATCTGGGAATTTTTGAGGGAAGAGAGTGCGATCGCGCCCGACTCCGCCGACGAGGATTGAGATTCGGATTGGCGGGCCCGCTTCAATCTAAAATCAGGGCGCAAGCCTTGCGCCCCTACTAAAATCATGGAATCTCCCTCGAAAGGAAGATGTGCCGCGATCGGGAATCTGTCAAATTGAACCTATGTTGCAATCCGAGCGATCGCCGAGATTGATTTTGATCCGCTCAATCTGCCACCAAAGTCGGATATTGTCAGTTTATATCTGTCCCGCACTGTGACCCGCATCGCGATCGCAATGTGGAGTTGGGACGCGAGTGAATGCTGGGCAAATTTTGGATGCCCGGAAAGCTCGGCTATTCAAATAGCCGGCCCGAGCGTTTCTTGTTTTTTTTTGATACCAATTTTAGGAGAAATTTATGAGTCAGCACGCCGAAAATCTTCGAGCTATCACCAAAGCGATGATGGCCAAGGGAAAAGGAATTTTGGCGATGGACGAGAGTAACGGAACCTGCGACAAGCGGTTTCAAAAAGTCGGCATTCAAACGAGTGTGGATAAGCGCCGCGACTACCGCGAGATGATTTTGACCACCCCCAACCTCGGCGACTACATCAGCGGTGCGATCCTCTACGACGAGACGATCCGCCAGATGTCTCGGGATGGGAAACCCCTGGTTAAAATCTGCCAGGAAGCCGGAATTATCCCCGGCATCAAAGTGGACATGAAAGCCAAAGATCTCGCCGGTTTTCCCGGTGAAAAAGTCACCGAGGGACTCGACGGACTGCGCGATCGCATCGCCGAATATTACGAAATGGGTGCCCGGTTCGCCAAGTGGCGGGCGGTGATCGCGATCGGCGAAAATATCCCCAGCCATGCCTGCGTCGAAGCCAACGCCCACGCCCTGGCCCGCTACGCGGCACTCTGTCAGGAAGGCGGCTTGGTGCCCATCGTCGAACCGGAAGTTCTCATCGACGGCAATCACTCCATCGCCCGCTGCTTCCACATCACCGACGCGACGCTGCACTCCGTCTTCAACCAACTGCACACCCAGGGCGTCGCCCTCGATCGCATGGTCCTCAAGCCCAGCATGGTCATTTCCGGGAAGGGTTGCCCCGAACAGGCTTCGGTCCAGGAAGTCGCCACCTTCACCGTCCGCTGCCTGCTTCGCAACGTCCCCGCCTTGGTGGGCGGCGTGGCTTTCCTGTCCGGCGGTCAGACTCCGGAACGGGCGGCGGCGCACCTCAACGAAATGAACGTCCAGTACGGCGACATCTGCCCCTGGCCCGTGACCTTCTCCTACGCCCGCGCCATCCAGCAACCCGCCCTCGAAGCCTGGAAGGGCGAAGATGCCAACGTGAAAACGGCCCAGGAATTGCTATTACATCGCGCTAAATGCAACAGTGCCGCCCGCAGGGGTGAGTACAGCAGCGATATGGAAAAACAACTCGTCGCCGTCTAAGCAAATCTTTCTCGAATGCGATTTTAGAGGAGCGTGGGTGCTGACGGCACCCACTTTTTTTGGTTCGTGCTAGAGTAGGAGACTGTTAAATTTTCAAGATCAATTCTTTATTATCTGATGTTCAAAAAATGTTTGGTGTCCGGTCTGGCGTTGCTGATGTTATCGCTGGGAGCTTGTTCTCAAGGTTCTCAAACTCAAAGTGACCCCGCCGGGGACAATGCCGATCCGCTGGTGGTGGGGGCGATTCCGGACCAAGATCCGCAAAAACTCCAGCGCCAGTATGAAAAATTGGCCGCCTATTTGGAAGCAGAGTTGGGGGTTCCGGTGGAATACAAACCCGTCACCGACTACGCCGCCGCCGTCACCGCCTTCAAAGTGGGGGATTTGGAATTGGTTTGGTTCGGCGGGTTGACGGGGGTGCAGGCGCGGTTGCAAGTTCCCGGGGCAGAAGCGATCGCCCAGCGGGATGTGGACGAACAATTTCACAGTCTATTTATCGCCAATACGGAATCGGGACTGACGGAATTTGAAGAGATTTCGGATTTGGAACAATTGAAGGGGCGGCGGTTTACCTTCGGCAGCGAGTCCTCCACGTCGGGGCGGCTGATGCCCCAATACTTCTTGCAACAGGCGAATGTCAATTTGTCGGATTTTCAAGGAGAAGCGGGCTTTTCCGGCGACCACGATAAAACCATTAAGTTGGTAGAGGCGGGTAGCTACGAAGTGGGGGCGGTGAATGAAAAGGTGTGGCAAAAGCGGGTGGAAGAAGGAACCGTTGATTTGGAAAAAGTGACGGTGATTTGGCGGACTCCTTCTTACTACGATTATCATTGGGTGATCCATCCCCGGGTTGAAGAACAATATGGCGAGGATTTCATCGCCCGAGTTCGGGAGGCGTTTTTAAACCTCGATCCGAATGTTCCCGAAGAACAGGAAATTCTGGAATTATTCAGCGCCGGAAAGTTTATCCCGACTCAAAATTCTAATTACTCTCAAATTGAGGAAGTGGGACGGGAAATTGGGAAGATTCAGTAGCGGATTTTTGGGCAACCCTATAAGGTTGCACCCACCGCCTCCACCGGCAACCCGGGACGGTTGCCTCCACGGATAAGAGCGGAAAATATCAGATCTAAAATTACACCGAAGTTTTGGAGGGCGAATGCCATTCGCCCCTACAATTTGATGTGGATGGCAAGGTTGCGATTTTTGATATGGTTGAAAATTTTCCCGTTTTTGAATTGAAAAATGTGGGGCTGCGATTCGGTGCGATCGCGTCACTTTCGGGAATTAACTTACGCATTGAAGCGGGGGAAAAAGTCGCTTTGGTGGGTTCGTCCGGGGCGGGGAAGAGTACGCTGCTGAGTTTGTTGAATGGGAGTTTGCTTCCCAGCGAGGGGGAAGTGTGGGTGTTGGGGCGAAATTTGGGGACGCTGCGTCCGCCGGTTCGCCGTCATTTACAACGGCAAATTGGAACGGTTTACCAGCAGTTTCATTTGGTGGAGAATCTGCGGGTGATTCACAATATCAACGCCGGAAATTTGGGAAACTGGCCGCTGTGGAAGGCGGCGGTCTCGCTGATGTATCCGTTGGAGGTGAAAGCGGCATCTGAGGCGTTAAATCGGGTGGGAATTGCGGAGAAATTATTTGAACGGACCGATCGCCTCTCCGGGGGACAGCGGCAGCGGGTGGCGATCGCGCGGGTTTTGGTACAGAATCCCAGCGTTATTTTGGCGGATGAACCGATTTCCAGCCTTGATCCGGAGCGATCGCTCGAAATTATGGATCTGCTCTCCAAAATAACCCGAGAACGCGGTACAACCCTGGTCGTCAGCCTGCACGCGATCGAATTCGCCCGCAGCCACTGCGATCGCGTCGTGGGACTCAAAGGGGGACGAGTCCAGTTCGACATTTCCGCCTCGGACCTGACTGATACAATGATCGAAAAACTATATACAACTCAAGATTAAAAAAATTGAAAAATCCCGCCCGAACGACTTTGGGAAATCAATCTTCGATGGGCGGGCCCATCCGGCAATTCAGATCCCCGGCGGTTCCCAGGACTCACGTCAAACAAGATTTGTAGAAATCGATCATGTTCGAGCAGCTTCAAAACTGGCTTCTCAGTCAGAACTACATCCCCCACGGTCACTGCTACCTGTGGCAACCGGATTTGGTTTGGTTGCACTTGCTTTCAGACTCGTTAATCGCCCTCGCCTACTATTCCATTCCGGTGATACTGGCCTACTTCGCCCACAAACGGCACGATCTGCCCTTCCGGTGGATTTTTCTGCTCTTCAGCCTGTTCATCATCACCTGCGGAACCACCCACCTGATGGCGGTCGTGACGCTCTGGTATCCCTTTTACTGGCTGTCGGGGACGATCAAAGCCGCCACCGCCTTCGTTTCTTGCTATACCGCCCTGGCGTTGATCCCGATTCTGCCTCAAGCCCTCGCCCTTCCTAGTCCGACTGAGTTGCGAAACCTTAACCGAACCCTCGAACGGCGGGCGGCGGAATTGACCCGGGCCAACGATCGCCTCCAGCGGGAGAT
Organism: Lyngbya sp. CCY1209; assembly: GCF_035615495.1. Lineage (GTDB taxonomy): Bacteria > Cyanobacteriota > Cyanobacteriia > Cyanobacteriales > Microcoleaceae > Limnospira. Next base: position 4,917 of record NZ_JAJENU010000412.1, read on the forward strand.
CCGGGAACGGCAACAGGCGGAAGCCGAACTGCTCAAAGAGAGAGCCCGGTTTCGGGCCATGTTCGACGGGGCGGCGATCGGAATGGCTTTGGCAAACGACACCGGACGCCTCTTAACCACCAATTGGGCCCTTCAAAACTTTCTCGGCTACAGTGCCGAGGAACTGAGAAACATGACCTTTTCCGATTGTACCCACCCGGCGGATGTCGAAGCCGATCGCCAACTCTATCAGGAATTGATCGCCGGGAAACGGGATGTCTATCAACTGGAAAAGCGCTACATCCGCAAGGACGGACGGCAGATTTGGGGATATCTGACCGTTTCTTTAGTCCGCGCCCGAGACGGATTATTTGATGCCGAAGATCAAAATTTTGCGATCGGCATGGTGGAAGATATCCAAGAGCGAAAACAGGCGGAAGCCGAACTGGAACAGCATCGCCTCCACCTCGAAGAATTGGTGGCCGATCGCACCGAGCAACTCACGCAGATGAACCGCCAATTGCTGCAAGAAATCCAGCGCCGGGAGCGCATCGAGATGGCGCTGCGGGATAGCGAAGAGCGATTTCGAGAAATTTTTGAAGATGCCCCCATCGGCATTTTCGTCTGCCTGCCGCCGGACTACGAGTTCGCCCAAGTCAACCTGGCATTTTGTGAAATTGTCGGCTATTCCGCCGCGGAATTGCAAACGCTATCGGACGAAGAGATCACCCACCCGGAGGATATCATTTCGACTTCCGGTCAGAGCCGGGGCGTGGTGGCCTGCAGGCCGGACGGATTTCGCTTGGAAAAGCGCTACCTCACGAAAACCGGGGCGGTGCGCTGGGTGAGTCTGACGACGCGGGTGCGACGGAATTTGAGCGGGGAAGTTCTTTATATTTTAGCGATGGTGGAAGATATCAGCGATCGCCGCCTGACGGAGATCGCCCTGCGGGAGAGCGAGGAACGGTTGCGAGCCATTTTGGACAATTCCCCGGCACTGATTTACATGAAAAATTTGGAGCTGCAATATTTGCTAATTAACCGCAAATGTGGAGACGTTTGCAATTTCGATCCGGAGGATGTCGAAGGGAAGACGGCTTACGATATTTTTCCAGAGGAACTCGCTGATGTTTTCTCCAACCACGATCGCCAAGTCCTCAACTTGAAAGTTCCCCTCCAGTTTGAAGAACGAATTTTCCACGGCGGAGAACTCCACACCTATTTGTCCATTCAATGCCCCTTATTCGACTCCGACGGAAACATTTACGGGGTTTGCGGCATCTCCACCGATATCACCGTCCGCAAGCGCATGGAAGATGAACTCGCCTGCCAAAATAAAGCCCTGGAACGGGCGACCCAGGCGGCGGAGGCGGCGAACCGCGCCAAGAGCGAATTTCTCGCCAATATGAGCCACGAAATCCGCACCCCCATGAATGCGATTTTGGGCTTTTGTGAATTGCTGGAAAATTTGGTTCGGGAACCGCTCCAGCGCTCTTATCTGCGCTCGATCGCCGCCAGCGGCCGGACGCTGTTGGCGCTGATCAACGACATTCTCGACCTCTCCAAAATTGAAGCCGGCAAATTTCAACTGCACTACGAAGCGGTCGATGTGCGGCAGCTTTTGACCGAAGTCGAGCAAATTTTCTCCCAAAAAGCGGCTCAAAAAAATCTGTCCCTGGGGGTGGAAGTGGGCCGGGACGTTCCCACCTGCATCAGTTTCGACGAGGTGCGGTTGCGCCAGATTTTATTTAATGTGGTCGGTAACGCCCTCAAATTTACCGATGGCGGCGGGATCGAAATTTCCCTGCGCTGCCGGCCCTCGGAAACACGTTCACCCGGAGAAATTTGTCTGGAAATTGCCGTCGAAGATACCGGCATCGGCATCGACCTCGAACAGCAGGACGACATTTTCGACGCCTTTCGCCAAAGCGAAGGTCAGAGCAACCGCAAGTACGGCGGCACCGGGTTGGGTTTGGCGATTACCAAGCGGTTGACCGAGATTCTGGGGGGGCGCATCGAACTGCAAAGTGAGTTGGGTCGGGGCAGTCGCTTTGCATTTATTTTTCCGCACGTTCGCACCCTCGACTCCGCTTTTCTTCCCCAGAAATTGGAGTTTCAGTCCCGGAAAAGTTTGGCGGATTTCGCCCCCGTGACGGTCCTCGTCGTCGATGACGTGGCGTCCAACCGGGAGCTGATTCAGGGCTATTTTGCCCAGACTCACCATACCGTTTTGAGTGCTGAGGATGGGTCCGAGGCGATCGCGATCGTCCGCTCTCAGAAACCCGACCTGATTTTGCTCGATTGGCGGATGCCCCACATGGACGGACAGCAGGTGGCATCGATCCTCAAAACCGATCGCACCACCCGGGACATTCCCATTGTCATCCTCACCGCTTCGGCGTTTTTGCAGGAACAGCGGCAGTGGCGATCGCTCTACGACGGCTTCTTGCGGAAACCCGTCAGCCGCGTCCAATTAGCCCTGGAATTGGAGAAATTATTTCCAGTATTAGAAAAGACAAAACAAACCGAAGACGGCGCCCCGACGGACACCGCACCCGCGCCGGAAGAATCTCCCCAACCCGTTTTGGTTCCCGAACGGATACCCGAACTGCTCGAAAAATTGCGGGAAGAACAAGAGACGAACTGGCGCGAGTTGCGTCAAACTTTGATTTGGGGGGAAATTCACAAGTTCGCGGAACGCATGGAAGCTCTGGGAAATCAATATCAGTGTTCGGAACTGTTGCAATATGCCGACCGCCTCAAAACCGAGCAGGCTGAGTTCGATGTCGATGCCCTGCAAATGACCGTCGAATCGTTTCCGGAGCTGGTGCGAGGGATTGGAGAAAGTGAAAAGTGAAAAATGAAAAATGAAAAATGAAAAGGTGATTTCTATTCCCGACTCCCTAATACCGACTCCCGACTCCCTACTTTCACGCGATCGCAAAATGCTGCGGGCGATGATTATTGAGCCCGCAGCATCTCGTTTTCTCCAATATGGGGAGTCGGTTTTGTTTACACCGTCATCCCGGGTTCCGGCTGGGCTGCGGCCGGTTGGGAGGGGTAGTTCGCTGCCACTTCTTCGTAGACTTTGAGGTACTCCCGAGCCGAGTTTTCCCAGCTAAAGTTTTGCTGCATCGCCCGCTGCTGGAGTCGCCGCCAGTGATCTTTGTACCGGAATGCCTCGGACGCCCTCACCATCGAGGTGAAGAAGTCCAGGGGCTCGTAGCGGTCGAAACAGTAGCCCGTCCCGACTTCGTTCACCGGGTCGTTGTGGGACACCGTATCCACCAAGCCCCCGGTCTGCCGCACGATGGGGATGCAGCCGTACCGCATCGCCAGCATTTGGCTGATCCCGCAGGGCTCGAAGCGGCTGGGCATGACCAGGGCGTCGCACCCCGAATAAATTCGCCGCGACAGGGCGTCGTTGAACAGGATTTGGGTGCTCATGCGGCCCGGATGGCGGGAGGCCATTTGCCACATTTGCGTCTCGTAGTAGCGATCGCCCGTCCCCAGCATGATAAACTGAGAGTCGGTGAAGGACAGGAGCTGGTCCATAATTTGAATCACCAGATCCAGTCCCTTCTGCTCGACGAGTCGAGTCACCATCCCGATCAGGAACGAGCCGGAGTTGACTTCGAGTCCCAATTCTTCCTGGAGGGCGACTTTGTTGGTCTTGCGCCTTTCCACCGTGTCGGCGTTGAAATTTTCGACGATATAGCGATCGGTTTCCGGGTTGTAAGCCATCGTGTCGATGCCGTTGAGAATTCCCGACATCTTGCCGCTGATGTAGGAGAGCAACCCCTCCAGGTTTTCCCCGTAGCTTGCCGTCTGGATTTGACCGGCGTAGGTGGGGGAAACCGTCGTGACGCGATCGGCAAATTGGACCGCCGCCGCCATGACGTTGTGACCTTCCATGTACCAAGGACACCAGGTGATGCGTTCCAAAAACCACCGCCAAGGCCCCTGATACGCTAAATTATGAATGGTGAACACCGTCCCCATGTCGGGGGTTTCTTTCATCCAGACGGGAATCATCCCCGTGTGCCAGTCGTGGCAGTGGACGATTTGGGGCTTCCAATAATTCCAGCAAAATTCTGCCGCACCGTTGGCAAAGAGGGTGAACCGCCAGTCCTCATCTTCTCCGTAATACACTCGCCGGGGCATGAAGGAGGGGTGTCCGAACAGATATAACGGAACATCTGTCTTGGGCAACGTCGTCTCGAAGACGGCGAACTTCTGGTACATGGCGTTTCCCCACCAGATCGGTTCCTTCGGGATTTTGAGTTTGTCTGGCAAGAAACCGTAGTAGGGCATAAAGACGCGGACATCGTGTCCCATTGCCCGCAACACCTGGGGTAAAGCCCCGACGACATCCCCCATACCCCCCACTTTGGCCAGAGGAGCCGCTTCGGCAGCTACAAATAAAATTCGCATAATTGTACTTTGCGTTCCCTTAGATCGAGATGCGTACCGTCATCATACCTGTGGAGGCCGTACTATTTTCAGGTTTCTGGCAGCGTTCACTGTCCATCTAACTGTCAACCCACAAGGAGAAGTCATGCACGCCCACATTGACAAGCCCAGAGGCTTGCCCCCACAAATCTTATTGTATGTTGGAATTCGCATCAATCCCTCTCAGATGATCTAGAACCGATTTTTTCTAATCCAGCCGGTGATGCTTTCATGAGATCCTCAAAAATGTTACATCAATTTTTTCATTCTGTTATATCGGGGGCGGGAGTCGGAGTCCACCCCAACAACATTTTTCAAGCCGTTTTGATTTTGAGCCTCTGCTGGTTCGGCGGAAGTTTGGGGGGTTCCGTCCGCGCCCAAACGATCCCCGAGTCCGCCTCCGTCCCGGCGGACGATCGCGCCGAAACTCCGACACCCCGGTTTCGGGATGGCGTCTACCTGTACGGACAGTCTCCCGAACCGGAACAACTCGGACAGGCTTACATGGTGTTTGAAGTCCGACGGGAAAACTTCGTCGGCGCCTTTTATATGCCCCGTTCCTCCTTCGACTGCTTCACGGGGCGATCGCGGGGCAATCACCTGGCCCTGACCATCGTGGACAGCTACAGCCAAGAACCCCACGCCTACAGCGTCAACTACGATCGCGCCTCGATCCTAGCCGCACGGCAAGGCGGCGCCGACCTGCAAGTTGGCTTGGAAGGATTTTACCCGATCGAACCCGTCGGCGAAAACGATCGCCGCATCTTGGCCGTCTGCAAGTCGGACTTCGACGAAATTTAGGTCGGGAGTCGGTATTAGGGAGTCGGGAGTCGGGGGGAAAGAAAAATAATTGTTAATTATCAATTATCAATTATCAATTATTTTTCAGATTCACTGCCACTTCCTGCAACAATGCGATCGCCTGCTGCAGTTTGTCGAGGATTTCCGGTTGGGTGGGGGAACCGGGATCTTCCGGGGGCGTCGGGGGGGGCGGGAGCGTCCCGCCCCCCAACTGGGTGACGTAGCTCAACAGATCGCGATCGCGCCTCAACCACCCCTCCAAAAATAATTTCTGGTCGGGATTCGCTTCAACCCGCTTGTAGCGGTAATCCATCCGGGCTTGACCGTAGCGCTGGGCCGTTTCCAAATTATTATTCTGTTCCAGGGTGGCTTGGGTTTTCGGGCCGAATTTCCCGTCCACCGTCAGCCCCCCCAAAGTTTCCTGCAAAAATTCCACGCTGGCGCGGACGCTAAAATTCACCGCCGTATCGAACTGCACCACCGCCAGGGGCAACACCATCAGATCCGCTTTGGAGGCTTGCCAGTACATCGTATAGTACACCTCCTCCACTTCCAGCTTGGTGATCTCCTTGACGGACTTCGACGGTTTCCCCTGATTCTCCAGGTAGGTGTCGTAAGTCGCCTGGGTGATGCCGTAATTCACCACACCCCCCAGGTCTTCCGGGTGTCCGACACCCCCCTCCCACTTCAGGGTAAATTCGAGGGCGGTGTGAAAGGAATCGCGAGATGTTGTCATGATAATTGGTGATAATTGACAATTAATTATTGATAATTGACAATCGATAGTTGTCCGTTATCAAATCTCCCCACACTTCACACCCTCGCTTACCGCTAACCGCGATTGATTTCGGCAAAGATTTCGGTCAAAATCTCTTGGGCTCCCTGTTCTTTCAGTTTGTGGGCCAGTTCGATGCCCAACTGTTCCGCGTCTGCGGCGGCCCCGGCGACGGTATCTTTGATCAGCCGCTTTCCGTCTAAACTGGCAACCATCCCGGTCAGAGTCAGGCGATCGCTTTCAACAACTGTATTCACGCCGATGGGAACCTGACATCCCCCTTCCAACTCCCGCAAAAAGGCCCGTTCGGCGTGGCACCGCTGGGCGGTGGGGGTATGTTCCAGGGCTTTGATCACGTCCAGAATTTCCGTGTCTCCTTCCCGACACTCGATCCCCAGCGCGCCCTGTCCGACGGCGTGCAGCGAGATATCCGACGGGATGACCTGGCCGATGCGATCGCCCATTCCCAGCCGTCTGAGCCCCGCCACGGCCAGGATCAGCGCATCATACTGACCTTCATCCAGTTTTTGCAGTCGGGTGTTGAGGTTGCCCCGAACATCTTTAAATTCTAAATGGGGGTAATGGTGCCGCAATTGGGCGAGACGGCGCAGGGAAGACGTGCCGATAATCGCCCCCGCCGGCAAGGTGTCGAGTTGTTTGCCCCGATTTTTTTCGTGAAACACTACCGCGTCCGCCGGATCTTCCCGTTCCGTGACGCACCCGAGCATCAACCCTTCGGGGAGTTGGGTGGGCAGATCTTTGAGGGAGTGAACCGCGATGTCAGTTTCGCGACTGAGCATCCCCACTTCCAATTCTTTGGTGAACAGTCCCTTGTCTCCAATTTTGGCCAGGGCGACGTCGAGGATCTTGTCGCCTTGGGTGGACATGGTGTGAACCTCGAACTTGATGTCCGGGAAGCGCTGCTGGAGCTGTTCCTGGACCCAGTAGGTTTGGACGAGGGCGAGTTGACTTTTGCGCGAACCGATGCGGATGGTGCGGGTTGCGGCAGATACGGATACTGTCATATCGGGTGTGCGATCGTGAATTTGAATATCAGTTCGGGTAGCTATTAGGGGTCGAGAGAGATGTTACCATCTCCCCCTCCCATTCAGAACCGTGCATGAGACTTTCACCTCACACGGCTC
>NZ_JAJENU010000413.1:0-8687 GCF_035615495.1 Lyngbya sp. CCY1209
GACTCAAGTCGCCGTTCGTTTTTCCTCCCTGCTCTAAAGAGACAGAGCTTCCAAACGTATCGGAGATTTTACGTGAAAACTGGCGACGGGCGATTGATTTGTCGGGAAAATGAGAAACCGGGTTTCTAGGGGTTTGACCTAACCGCGAACAGGCAGTCGGATTAAGAACTCCGAACCCCGACCCAAAGCCGACTCGACCGCCAGAGTGCCGCCGTGATGTTCCGTGACAATTTTACGGGCGATCGCCAATCCCAAACCGGTTCCTTTTCCGGCGGCTTTTGTCGTGAATAAATAATCAAATATTTTGGCTCGTATCTCTTCCGTCATCCCCCGGCCGTTGTCGCCGATTTTGATCTGGACGTGATCGCCCTCGTTCCCGCCGAGTTCCGCAGGGAGAATCTCGGTCTGAATTGTAATTGTGGGTTGGCGAGCTTCTAATTCCCGAATCGAGACAGTTTGAGGCATTTCGTCGAACATATCGATCGCATTCGCCAAGATATTCATAAATACCTGGTTTAACTGTCCGGGAAAACAGAGCAATTCGGGAATTTTGCCGTAGTTCTGAACCACCTGAATCGCCGGACGATTCGGGTTCGCTTTCAGGCGGTGGCGCAGAATTAACAAGGTGCTCTCGATACCTTCGTGAATGTCAAATTTTTGCCGGTCGTCGCGATCGGCGCGGGAGAACGTCCGCAAACTCCTGCTGATCGATTTGATGCGATCGCCCGCATCCTTCATCGCCCGCATCAGTTTCGGCAAATCTTCGCGAATGTAGTCCAATTCGATCGCCTCCCGTTCCTCCTCAATTTCTGCCCCCGGTTCGGGAAATTTCTCGCCGTAGAGATCGAGCAAACCCAACAGATCGTCGAGATAATCTCGGGTCGCACTGACATTGCCCAAAATGCAGCCCACGGGATTGTTAATTTCGTGGGCGACCCCCGCGACTAAGTTCCCCAGAGCCGACATTTTCTCACTTTCTACCAGTTGCATTTGGGACTGTTCCAGCCGCCGGGAATAGTCTTGGGCCTGTTGGTAGAGGCGGGCATTTTCCAGAGAAATCGCCGCTTGAGTAGACAGAAGGTTTAAAAGTTGGACGCGATCGCGGGTAAATGCGCCGATGGTAGCCCGATTCTCCAAATACAAAAGGGCGATGAGTTGACCCTGTTTCAAAATCGGATTACACAGGATACTCTTGGGTTTTCGTCGCAAAATATAAGCATCATTTTCCAGCAGCGGATGGTCGGCCGCATCCGCGATCGCCATCGGTTCTCGGCTCCGTTCGACCCAGTGAATTAACGTTTGGGGAAGCTCGGAATAACTGGATCGGGGGACGGACTGCACTCGGGCGGGTTCCTCGATAGTCGCCACCGCCTCGACAAACCATTGATTGTCCTGCGGCATCAGCAAGATCCCGCGATCGGCTCCCGCATTTTCCAGCACCGTTTGCAGCAAAGTCGCCAACAGTTTTTCCAGTTCAATTTCACTCGATAGGGTGAGGGAAGCTTTCAACACCGTCGCCAAGTCCAGGGTTGCCGAAATACTGGTACTGCTGGAGGTCGAAGAATGGGTATTGCTCGTCTGAGTCGTACCCGAACCGGCGATCGCAAACAGCGTTTCTGTCGCCGATAAAGTGGTCCGAGCGGATTGCAAAATCGGTGCGAGTAGTTGGGGATGGCGGCTTTCCAAATCGGCAACTTTCCCTGCCGCCCCCCATTTGGCATAGCAATAATAAGCCTCTTGCATATAGCCGGCGGCGACTTTTTCCTTACCCCAATTTAGGTAGAATTGAGCCGCCCGTTCGTTGGCGAGGGCTTCTTCTTGGATCAAACCGCTTTCTTTGGCACCCGCGATGGCGCGATCGTAGCGATCGCCCGCGACGTAATTTTGACCGCAAACCCGACATTTTTCGGCTTCGATCAAGTCAACTTTGTGTCGGTAATTCATGGGGGCATCCTGCGCCCATTCCGCCAATATCCGTTGGTGAGCTTCCGCCCGTTTTAGGGTTTCATCCCGCTCACTTTCCTCGCCGTCGGAGCAGACCGCCAAGTCAGTTAACGCGGCGTAAAAATGGAACAGGGGGCGATCGACAATCCCCACTAATATCGCTAAATGTCGCTCGACTTCGGCAATATAATTAAGGGCATTGGTATAATTACCGAACAGATAGGCGGATAGGAGTTTGTAAACGTGGGCGATCGCGATCGCGACGAACTCTCCATCCCGGCGATACCTGGGAAACATCACCGTTTCATCGTAGGCGATTCCCGACAGGCGATCGGGTTTCTCCACCGTTTCTCGGAGATTCTGGACGAGCTGTTGAATCATCCTCAGATAAGCCAGAACCGAATCTTGCTTGGCCGCCGCCAAAGCGACGCAGTAATTTTCGAGCTCCGAATCCCAATCCCCCAGCGGCACCCCCGCCAACAAATTACCCCGGAAATAATTGTGGCTGTTGTAACCGGCATAGAGGAAGTTTCCCGTTTCCATACCGGCAAAATAACCCGCTTTTACCGTCGGAATGATCGCCCGCAGCGATTCTCGACGATGTTGGAGAAAACAGCCGAACATCAGCAAAGTGAGGGACTTAAATTCCCGGGCATCAAACCGCTCTAAAAGGCGGAGGGCAACCTGTCCGAAAGCATAGCCCCGGTCAACCTCTCCCAGAAAAGCGGACAGCACCATCCCGTGGCCCGCGTAGCCGATGGTCGATGCCGGGGTATTGCCAAATTCCAAAGATAAACTCACCATCGTCGCCATCAACAGCGGTAGCAGGGTGGGTTGGCCGAGAAAAACCGGCGTAAACAACTCAGCCAGCAGTTGCATCGCCCCGATGGTTTGAGGGTCGCTCATGACAGGCCGTTCGGCGAGTTCCTCAATCTTTTGACCTTCGAGTTTACGGGACACTTTTTGCAGGGCGGTACTCGTCAAGATCTCATCGGGTTCGGAGGAAAATTCGATGCCCAATTCGGACAGGGCTTTGGCGCCGAGAGAAATCGCCTGCAAAAACTGACTCCGGGCGCCCAAGTCTTGCAGTTGAATTTGGTAGACTTTGATGCGATCGAGTTGGGTTCGGGCCGAGTCTAAAACGACACCGGCGAAGGACTCCATCGCCTCAAAGTCGGCATTTAAATGAGCGGCTTCCGTGGCGGCGATGTGGAGAGCCAAGGTCAACTCATACTGACGTTGCCAAGGGTCGGCGGTGAGTAATTCCAGCCCCGTTTGAATGAAGTTGCGGGCGGCGACGTAGGCGGTGGCTTGTTTGGCTTTCCGTCCGGCTTTTAAGTTCAGTCGGGCGAGGGCTTCCCGTTCGTCGGGATCTCGCAGGAGTGTTTGTCCGAGGTTGAATTGTCCCACCAAGTCGAAGAGTTTTTCTTCCTGCTCAGTTGGGGAGAGTTTTTGTCGGAGCAGTTGACCGATTTTGAGGTGAGTCGCCTGTTTTTTAACTTCGGGAATCAGGGAATAGCTGGCTTGTTGGACGCGATCGTGCAAAAAGCGATAGCCGGGGTTAATTTCGCCCGGGCTGACTGAGCCACCGATGTCCTGAAAGAACTTGTAAACTTGATTGGTGGGCAAAATCAAACCCTCTTGTAAAGCCGGCCACAGGGCCGTTGCAACTGCCTCGGGCGATCGCTCCGAAATAATCGCCAAGGTACCCAGATCGAACCGGTTGCCGATACAGGCAGCCAACTTGAGAATGTCTCGGGTTTCCGGGGGCAATTTTTGCAACTGCCGCGCCATAAATTCCACCACGTCATCGGTGGTGGCGGCGGCGGCAATTTGGGCGATATCGCATTCCCAGTAACCGCGATCGCGATTGAAAGTGATGTGACCTTCCCCGTGCAGCGCTTTCAAAAATTGCGTGATAAAAAAGGGATTGCCTTGAGTTTTGCGATCGACCAGTTGCGTTAGGGGTCGGGCCAGTTCCCGGGAACAAATCAGGGTATCTGCAACCCAACGATTCTCATCTTCTAACCCCAGGGGCGCGAGGGTAATTGTATTCACGATCGCCCCGGATTTCTTCAGTTCCTCCACCGTCAAGATAAACGGATGGGTCGGGGAAACTTCGTTATCTCGGTAGGCTCCCAATAGTAACAGATAACCCCGGTCGTTCATCAGCCGTTCGATCAACTGTAGCGATGCCAAATCTGCCCACTGCAAATCATCCAAAAAGATCGCGAGGGGATGTTCGGGTTTGGCAAAAACTTGAATGAACTTTGAAAACAGCCGGTTGAATCGATTTTGAGCGGCGGTGCCGGAAAGTTCGGGAGCCGGGGGTTGTACTCCGATAATTTGTTGCAGTTCGGGAATCACTTCGATCAACACTTGTCCGTTTTCTCCCACCGCCTCGAGAATCCGAACCCTCCAGTCGGCCAACTGTCGGTCAGATTCACAGAGCAACTGCCCCATTAAATTGCGAAAAGCCTGCACAAAAGCACTCAAAGGGATACTGCGGTTAAATTGGTCGAATTTTCCCTTGATAAAATAGCCCCGTTGTCTGACAATGGGTTTGTGGACTTCGTTGACGACGGCCGTTTTTCCGACGCCGGAAAATCCCGCCACGAGCATGAATTCTGCTGCCCCTTCACTGACTCGGTCGAAGGCGTGGAGGAGGGTGTGAACTTCGGCTTCGCGTCCGTAGAGTTTTTCAGGGATGAGGAAGCGATCGCTCAGATCTCGCCGCCCCAATTCAAAATGGGCGACGGTTCCCGTGGCTTTCAACTGGGTCAAACACTCCCGCAGGTCAAATTGGAGTCCCAGAGCACTCTGATAACGCTCTTCGGCATTCTTCGCCATCAATTTCGCGACGATCGCCCCCACTCTCTCGGGAATGTCGCTATCGACCTGATGCACCGGTGTGGCGACCTTGGCGATGTGACCGTGCACCAATTCTAAGGGATCGTCGCTGCTGAAAGGCAGGCGACCCGTCAGCAATTGATAGAGGGTGATGCCGAGGGCGTAATAGTCCGCCCGGTAGTCGATCCCGCGATTCATCCGCCCCGTTTGTTCCGGCGCGAGATAGGCCAGGGTTCCTTCCAAAATATTGGGATTTTGGATTTCTTGGGTTTCTTTGGGCAGCAAAGAGGCGATACTGAAGTCGATCAGTTTGATTTGCCGCGTTTCGGGGTGAATCAGAATGTTGGCGGGTTTGATATCTTTGTGGATGACCCGGTGTCGGTGCAAATCCTGGAGAATCTCGGCAATTTGCAGGGCGATGCTCAACACCCGGGTCAATTCTAAAGGTTGCTTCCGGCTGTATTTGTCCAGGGAAATTCCGCCCCAATCTTCCATCACCAAGGCATAGGTGTTGCCGACGGGTTCTAAACTCAGGGGTCGAACGATGCCGGAAATGGGCAGTTTTTTGGCGATCGCATACTGATTGCGAAACTGTACCAACTCTCCAAAGCTCGGATGCTCCCGCCGCAGCAGCTTAATTGCGACGGGGCGTTCTCCGGCGATTTGCACGCCTCGATAGACCGCCGTTCGCGACCCCAGATATAACTGTTCGACCAGTCTATAGCCGAGGATTTCGGGGAATTGCTGCGTGTGAGATCTCGAAGACATCTTGGGTTGGGGGGGTGAGTCGAGTGGAAGCCGATTCCATCTCAACTTTAACAAATTCACAGGTCTTTATTTTCTACCCACTCACCGACCCGGAATCGACCCCCTCGGTGTCCCGTGGGATTCATTCAGTCTCGCCGCTCTGGACTGGATGGGACTGGAGTATCTGGTTGGGGGAATAAACCGAGTTTATAGATGAGTTTTTTATGGATTCCAAAATATTATTGTAGAAACCCGGTTTCTAGGGGGCGGGGGTGTCGGGTGAGGAGAAAATATTTCCCGCCGCCAAAATCTGTTCGACAGTCAAAGTCAATTCGGGAAAAAATTGGGAGACAATTTGTTGATTTTCGGTCAAAACCGTTTCCTCGTACAATCCCTCATCCAGCCGCAAAACGGAAACCTTATTCAACATCGGATCGACGATCCAATATTCGGGGATTTCCGCCGCCGCATATTCGGATCTTTTGTACCGATAATCCCGGCTGACGGATTCGGGACTGACGACTTCCACGACTAACATCGGCGGGGTTTGAAAAACGGCGGATTGATCCAACAGTTCTAAGACTTGTTCCCTGGATACCACGCAGACATCTATCAACCTAGACTTCCGAAATCCAGTGCGGACTCCCGCTTCTTTCAAACACAGCCAAGGTGAATTCAGCCGAGTTATTTCTGCTGTCAAACTATCTCGGATAAAATCGGCGATGAGCAAATGTCTGATCGTCGGCGGATTCATGATTTCCAACTTTCCATTGACCAGTTCATAACGGTTGTCCGTGCCGTCGTCATATTCGAGGTAATCTTCAAAAGTATATGTTTTTTCTATGGTTATAGATGTCATGGCGATTGGATTATAGCGTTTCTCTGGCTAATCAAGCACGTTTGAAAATTCAAAGTCCCCCTTTTTAAGGGGGATAATGGGGGATCGAACCGTACCGCGGCGGATAGAAAACTGCTCGTATCATTTTTTAAATGTTACTGCCTTTGAGGATATTCGCGGGGGCTCCCATCCCAACAACGGACTCCCGTTCAAACCTTTCGGTTCGACGGGAGTCGCGGTTTTACCAACCCAAGGCGGAGATGAAAGGAACGGTTTCCTTCTCTTTCGGGGAGGATTCTGTCGCTTCGGCGTCGGGGTCGATGCGGACTTCGGTGCAGAAGGTGGAGGTGTTGAAGCCACCGAACCGCTTCACGGCACTCGATCGCATCCTGACATGGGGACCGACGAACCAAAACCGCTCGATGGAACTCATGGTTTCGTATTCCGTCACCAAGGTCAGTCCCTCTTCCTCATCCATCTCGAACCGGCCGATCACCGGGACGATCTCGGCGTAGCCCCGTTCCCGCAGCATCCGGCCCTTGCGGGGATCTTCGGGGTCGGGGACGATCGCGAATACGGTCGATCCCTTGTGGTTCTCGTCGTCCTTGTCCCAGGCCATCTCCCCGTTCCAGGTGACGTGGGCGCCCCCCGCGGCCAGACCGGGGTCGATCTCGTGCATCTCGCAGATCTCGAGGATTTTGGGGTCGTCCGCGGCCAGGGCCGTCACGTCGATCGTCGAAGATCCCTTCTCCGCCTGGCGGAAGGCCAGGTGGTGGGTCGTCCGCTGCGATCGCCACCGCCCCGCACTTTGGTTGAAAAATTCCATCGCGTCCATCGGCTCAATCTCGCTCCTTTGGTCGATTTTTCGAGGTTTTCACCTTTTTATGATAAGGCTATGGTCGCAGATGTTAATTTTTGCAAAAAAAATAAGTGTCCAAATGTCCGTCGTGGACAGAAAGTCAAGCACTTGTTACGATAATTTACATATAGCGTAAAGAAAAGTTACACTTGACGAGTGACCTTTTTCTGAATCCTTGAGTTTCACAGGAGGAGCGAACCATGCAAACCCCCGGAAATCTGAGCATCGAGCAACAATTCAAGTTGAAGGTGCTGCAAGAACAAGTCAAGCACCTGAGCTTGGAAGAAGCCCAGGAGTACCTGATCGAAGTGTTTCGCCAGGGAATGGTCAAAGATAATTTACTCAAACACTGGATGAAGGGCGCGTAGCGCGATCGCCACGAAAACAAAGAAGTCAGAACGGCAATCCCCCCTGCTGTTCTGACTTGTGCCCAATTTCGATCTGGGCAATCAAAAACGCGATCGCGCCGTTTTTTTACCCGAACCGGCCGCTGACATACTGCTGGGTCGCCTCTTCTTGGGGATTCTGGAAGATACTCTGGGTATCGTTGAATTCCACCAGATAGCCGAAGCGCTTGCCCGCTTCGACCGCCTTGGCGTTGTAGAAGGCAGTCATGTCCGCCACCCGCGTCGCCTGCTGCATATTGTGGGTGACGATAATGATGGTATAATTTTCCTTCAACTCGTGGATCAGATCCTCGATCGCCAAGGTCGAGATCGGGTCTAGAGACGCGCAGGGTTCGTCCATGAGCACCACGTCCGGGTTCACCGCGATCGCCCGGGCGATACACAACCGCTGCTGCTGTCCCCCAGATAACGCGAAGCCATTTTCGCCCAACTTATCCTTCACCTCATCCCAAAGCACCGCCTGACGCAGCGATCGCTCCACGATCTCGTCCAGTTCGGCTTTGGATTTGGCCAATCCATTCACCCGCACCCCGTAGGCGATATTGTCGTAAATCGTCTTGGGGAACGGATTCGGCTTTTGGAACACCATCCCGATGCGCCGCCGCACCTCCACCGGATCGACATTCGGATCGTACAAATTCTGTCCGTGGTAGTAGATCTGCCCGTCCAACTTGAAGCCGTTGATCAGGTCGTTGAGGCGGTTGAAGCAGCGCAAAATCGTACTTTTCCCACACCCGGACGGGCCGATAAACGCCGTCACCTTATTTTTGAAAATGTCGAGGGTGACACCGCGCACCGCTTTGAAACTGCCGTAGAAGATATCGATATTTTCGGTGCGGATCACCGTCTCCATCTGGTTGGCGGTATCCATATAGGGTTGAGTAGAATCCATGATGAAAAATCAACTCCTTGACAATTGATTGACTTCTCCCCGGTCTAAAGACGCGGGGATTCTTAAGCCGTCAAAAACTGAACTCTTAAAGGCATAGTCAATGTGCCTCTACCAACTCCTTTAAGAGAAAATCCTAAAGTTGTTGCTATT
>NZ_JAJENU010000414.1:0-58844 GCF_035615495.1 Lyngbya sp. CCY1209
TCTACTCTGAGGAGTTAGTTCGGGATATTGCTAATATTTACCGCGCTGATTTTGAGATATTTGGGTACAAGCCAGAACTAGATTTAGAGTTGACTGCTCAGGCTCCGTCTCAACCTTCACTTGCTCAAATAGAAAAAGATCTGCTCAAGTGGAGAGATGACTTGAATCAAATTAGAGGTTAATAAAGTTTGCAGACAAACGGAGATGGTTAGAATTTGTAGAGCCGCTCCCAAAATTAAAGCAATAGGGCGTATATAATACGCCCCTAAAGTTCTATATACTAACAGCTTCTCTCTGTTAATTGTTAATCAACTGTGATTATGAATCTGCCTCTTCTTTATCCTTAGAGGGTTTGATAACCCGGAAGTTAACCACTGTACGTGCTGGGACTTCAGTGGTTTCACCAGTTTCTGGGTGGGTTCTGGTTCTTGCTGGTTGCTCTTTGGGGGTAAATTTGCCTAAACCCCGGATCACGACAGACTCACCCTTCTCAATTTCCTGGGAGATGGCATCAAAAGCCAAGTCGAGAATCGTTCTCACCCTTTTCTTGGGCAGTTTGGCTTGTTCGGCGACGTGCTGCACGAGTTCACTTTTCTTCATACCCAGAAGCTCCTATGATAGGTGGGGGTAGCAAAATTATTGTTCTAAGTCTACTGTAGCAGGTGTTTGTCTATGCGTCAAGTCTATAGACACAATCTAACGTCAAGATCTTTGATTTGCTACCACTTGGTTTGGAGTTCCCGTCGCAAACGCAAGGTACTCAAGGGGATGGTAGCCATCAGACTCCGGGAGTTAATCCAAGAGGTCTGCGCCAATTTAGAGGTCGAAATTCTGACTCTCGAGATCCAGCCCAACTACGTCCACGCTTTTTTGGACTGCCCGCCGACCCTAGCCCCGCATCAGATTATCCATCGAATCAAAGCCTATACAGCCCGTCACCTCCGTAAAGAGTTTGAACATTTGCTGGTGCTACCATCAATATGGACTCGTTCCTACCTAGTTTCGACATCGGAGACCATCTCTCAGGAGATTATTGAGAATTATGTGAAACACCAAGGGAAAAAAGGATGAAACAAGACCCAACAGACCAGTCGATAACTATCAATGTCTCTGCTGTTGAAGTTGATAGACTATTTTGGTTAAGGCAGGTATACTGTGGTATGCTACCCTAAGACAAATATCAATAGATGGGTTAGATACTGCATTACAGTAAATCAAATATAGTAAATTAGCTGGGAAAAACTTAGAGATTGAAATTATGACCGAATTCTCTGAAAAATTACCAAATAATACATTTTTATTGATTCATATCCCTAAAACGGCTGGCACTTCTTTTAGGTCTCAAATAGAAAAAAAACTCAAGTGTATTTTTGAGTATGGGGCTGACCCAAAAACTTCCCCATTGGTACATGAGACGATAGATAAAGGTGACTTAACATCTTTTGTGAAATCATTTAAATCGGAGGGCTTTGAAGCTGTATATGGTCATTTTGAGATTGCTAAGTATCAGCCAATTGTAGACGACACGACAAAATTTGCTACTTTCTTGCGACACCCAATTCAGCGCTCTATATCTAACTACGAGCATTTTCGTAGACATTATGGGTATGATAAATCTATGGAGGAATTTTTCAGCAATCCCCATTTTTCTAATCAACAATCTAAAGCCCTTGAGGGGATAGAACTTGACCAGCTATTTTTTATAGGAATTACTGAGCGCTATAGTGATTCTATTAAACTATTTAATAAACTGACAAACCTTGAGATTAAGGATGTCAAAATAAATGATAATCCTCAAAAAAAAGTTGATGAGCAGTATTCATTAGATTATCAATCTTTGAAACTGATAGAAAGCAAGAACCAAAAAGACTTAGACCTATACTGTAAAGCCCAGTCAATTTTCGAGAAAAGATTTGCAGAAATCATGTAATTGTTGTGGCTGCGTGAATTTACAAAGGTGTGCCTAAAAAAGCTGGGTTCCTTCTTCCATAGCTATTGTTAGATCTAAGTCTAATCATCTGAGTTGCCATGTCGTAGACATAATGTTGCTAAGGGAACCTGGTTGCCGTCTTGCATCAGAGCTAGAATCAAAATTTCGACTTCACTGGGTGTTTCACTGACATCAATGGTTTTCACGAACCCGCTATCAAGAGCATGGGGTACATCTGGAAATACCTTAGCCACATCACCACGTTCCTGGTTCATTTTTGATTCCCCAATGATACGATCGCCGCACATAACCTGAATACCAACAGCGGGAGAATACTTGCCAAGCGCCCACCCCTGAACCAGCATATTTTCTTCATCAAAAGGCTGGTGTAGCTTTGGTGAGTCGATCGCACATCCTAAAAACGCCTCCTGATCTTCAGAAAGGAATATCGCCATCACCTGGTTCTCGTCATTATTGAGGCGAATGCTGTAATCCTGTCGGATGCGACTCAGGTTAGGATTATAATAAGGATCGTTTTTCAATAAATCTCCCCACCGCTGTTTCATTAACTTCGATTCTCGCTTAAACCGTTCTTCTTTTTCTGGGGTATCCTCATACCCGCGACTCTTAGACTCATAGTGATATAAAACCACATGAGGAAGATAGATATTTCGATATCCCTGGCGAACCAACTTCAAGCAGAAATCCACATCATTAAACGCCACAGCAAATTCTTCATCTAATCCGCCGACTTCCTCAAAAACCTCTCGCCGGCACATCAAACAAGCTCCCGTAACCGCCGAGTAGTTGTTGACAGTAATCAGGTGGTTGTAGTAACCCAAATGGTGGGCCTGATAACCCTTGTGGCTGTGGCCTGCAACCCCGCCAATTCCCAATACAACCCCGGCGTGTTGGACCGTATCATCGGGGTAGAGTAGCAAAGGCCCCACGGCGCCGATTGAAGCACGTTGAGCCTGTTCTAGCATCGCTTCTATCCAGTCGGGAGTTAATACCTCGGTGTCATTATTTAGAAACAGCAGATAATCTCCCCGGGCTTTACTCACGCCGTAGTTATTAATCTGGGGATAGTTGAAAGGTACGTCGAACTCGTAACAGCTAAACCGTTCGGGTTCTTTTTGTTTCCAAGCCTTGAGAATATCCAGGGTTTCTGGTTCGTCACTGCCATTGTCAATGACCACCACTTCATAGTTGGGATAAGTGCTTTTCTCAAAAATTGACCGCAGGCAATGATTGAGTGTCGTTCCGAGATTTCGAGTTGGGATAATAATGCTAACCCGTTTGTATTCTTGGATGTGATAACGAATGGTGTACTGACCGGGCAAATTTTGATGGTCGGAAACAATTCGGGCTTTTTCCCCACGACGAATAAAGGATTCATTCAGGGCTTTTTCGGCTGCTATATAAGCATAGAGCTTACTATTGGGGTCGTAGGCGGTGGAACCGCCATGCTGTCGCCAACTGTAGAGAACTTTGGGAATATGGAAAATTTTGTCGGTTTTTTCTGTAACCCGCAAGACCAAATCATAGTCTTGGCTGCCTTCATAGCCGACTCGGAAGTTACCGACTGCATTGACAAGCTCCCGACGATATACCCCTAAATGACAGGTGTACATCCGTGCCAAGAATGAGTCAGGACACCAATCGGGTTTAAAGTATGGGAAGACTCGTTGACCGTATTGATCTAACTTATCTTCATCGGAATAAATCATATCCGCATCGGGATGTTGATTGAGTACCAGTGCCACCTCATAAAGGGCTTCTGGTGTGATCACATCATCATGATCTAACAGTGCGATATACTCTCCTGTCGCCAATTCTAAAGCAGAATTAGAGGCGGCACAAATATGACCGTTTTCTGTCCGAAAAGCGACTTTAATTCGGTTGTCTTTTCTGGCATATTCTTCGAGAATCGGTTGAACCCAAGGTTCGGTTGAATTGTCGTCTGCGATACAGAGTTCCCAGTTCGGATAAACTTGGTTAGTTACAGATTCGATCGCCTGTCTTAAAAACCGTTCAGGGGTATTATACACGGGCATAATCACACTGATAATCGGTTTGTATCCCAGATAATTAACCGCCTGAGACATTTGGCGCAAGTCAGCGGGTCTGGGCAAATTTTCCCTCAACCACTGTTCATAACTTTCTTGATCGATGGGAAACTTTTGCTCAGATGGACGAGATTTTTTTTGAGTAGGAAGGGGAAGAGGGACGATTTCCTCCGAGGGTTTTTCAACTATAGGTCGTTCTAGGCCCTCATTTTTTTTTTGAATCACCTGCTCCAACCGAGCGGCAATTTCCCCATCATCCGGTTCGAGTTGCTGCGCCATCTGGTAAAAGACGATCGCCCCGTCCATCTCGGTGTGCCGCGCCAGCGTATCCGCCAACTTAACATAAAGCCCCGCGTCATCCGGCCTGATTTCGATCGCCTTATGATAGGTTGCCACATTGTCCGGCTCCTGCTCCATCACCTGCCGGTAATATCCCAGGGCCTCTTCTAAATCTTGTTTGGCCCGCTCCCGCAGGGCATCCGCCAGCTTTTCCTGAATGGCGGGCAAATCGGACTGGGCCGCGATCGCACCCCGGTAGCCATCCACCGCCGCTTCCCAATTCCCCAATTTCGCGGCCACCTCGCCCAAATTGTAGTGGGACCAGGGGAACTCCGGATTCAACCGCGCCGCCTGCCGGTAGGCCTCCGCCGCCTCTTTCCAGCGCTCCAACTGTGCCAGGGCATCCCCCAAACTGTTGTAGGACCAAGAATAATCCGACTTGAGGCCGATCGCTTTCTGATAAGCCTCCACCGCCTCTTCCCAGCGCTCCAACTTCAGCAGCACGTCCGCCAAACCGTTGTGGGACCAGAACAGATCCGGGTCCAACTGGTTCGCCTTTTCATAGGCCGCGATCGCATCCTCCCAGGCCCCCTTATCCCGGCGCAGATCCCCCAATTTCTGCCAGATCTCCGCATTTTCCCCGTCGAGTTCCGAGGCTTTTTCGTAATGCGCGATCGCCTCATCCTTCCGGTCAGTATTAGAGAACCCGTCTGCCAAACTCTTGTAAGCCGCGCCGTCCGCCGCATTCGCGTCCAACTCCAGGGCCCGACTCAGCACCGGAACCAGGTCAGCCCAGCGCTTCTGCCGCGCCAGCACCGTCCCCAAACCGTAGTGCGCCGGCGCCAAATTGGGGTCGAGCCCCACCGCCTGACGGTAGGCCGTTTCCGCCTCTTTCAACTTCCACTGTCGGTTGCGAATTTCCCCGATTTGGTGGTGAGCCCAGGCCCAATTCGGATTCGCCTGCAACAACTGGCGGTAAATCGCCACCGCCCCGTCCATATTTTCCTGTCCGACGAAAGCCTCGGCCAAGGATTGATAAAATACCCCCGGCTTCGGGTCGAGGGCGATCGCCTGACGGTAAGCCCCCTCAGCCTCGTTCCAAGCCCCCTGAGAGGCCTTCGCCTTGCCGATGCCGAAATAAGCCGCCGCCAGTCGGGGGTCGCCTTCGAGCGCCCGCTGGTAGCTCGCCAGAGCCTCTTCCGGCTTACCCTCACCCAAGCGGGTATTGCCCAGGCGGACGTGATCTTCCGGGGACGCCTTGTCCGGCTCCAAGGCCCAGGCCCGCTCCAGACAGCGGGAAGCCTCCGGGTTCCGTCCCATCCGCTCCAATACCTTCGCCAAATTGCGATAGAAGCCCGCCACATTTTGATTTTGGGCGATCGCCTGTTGGTAGCAACCCAAGGCCTTTTCCAAGCGTTCTTCCTGGGCGTAGAGACTGCCCAAATTGGCGTAAACCTCCGGGAACTGGGGCTGAATTTCCAGCGCCTTATTGTAAGAGCGCACCGCCGCCTCCATTTCCCCCAACACTTGCAGGGCATTTCCCTGAATTTTGTAAGCTTCCGCCAATTGGGGATTGAGTCGCAGCGCCTTCTGACAGGCCGAAACCGCCGGTTCCCACTGCTTGATCGCGCAGTAGGCTTTCGCCTCTTGCAGCAGGGTTTCCGGGTTAGCCGGACGCTTCACCGGGATGCCGTTGGTTGCATTTTGAGGGGGTGTCGCCTGAGGTCCGGCCGTCGCCGCCGCCAGGGTATCTTGGGAGGGGGCGACATTTCCGGAAGTCGCCGTCGCCGCCGCCAGGGTGTCGGCGGGAGTCTGGGCGGTTCCCCCCCAGGCTTTCAATTCGATCGCCTTGCGGAAATAGGGGGCAGCTTCGGGCATTTTCCCCTGTCGTTTCAGGGCTTCTCCCAAATTGTGATAGGCTGCGGCGAGGGTGGCATCGAGGCGGATGGCGTTTTGATAGCAAATGGCGGCTTCGGCTGTTTGGTCCTGTTGCAGAAACGTATTGCCCAGATTGAGGTGATCCTGTGCCGTCACCGCCTGGGGTTCGAGGGTGTAGGCTTTATATTGGGCCCGCAGGGCTTCGGCCGTGCGGTTGAGTTGAGTCCAGACCTTTGCTAAATTCCGGTAAGCTCCGGCAAATTCCGGCTTGATGGCGATCGCCTTTTGGAATGCCGCGATCGCCTGTTCCCACTGTTGCGATCGGGCGTAGAGACTGCCCAAATTGGCGTAAGCCTCCGCCCAGTTGGGTTGCAGTTCCAGAGCCTTCGCGTAACGTTGTTTGGCTCCTTCGAGATCTCCCTGGCGCAGGGATACATCCCCCAGGATCTTAAATCCCGCCGCCGCATTCGGTTGAATCTTCAATAGCTGTTCGCAAGCCTTGCGGGCATCGTCGATCTGCCCCTGCCGCAGGTAAACTTCCGCTTGTTGCTGGAGGAATTGGACGCTTTTTTGCAGGATCTCTTTGGCTTGCATGGTTTGGCTCTGATCGGACACACTCATTTCGATTCCCAAGGGTTAATTGTAATGGGTTTTGGCGCTTTGTTGACAAAAGATTTTTTTCACGAGATTCCCAACTGCCCTATCATGTGGTCGAGGGAAGCCCGACTCACCCAGATATCCTCAGTGAGGGAATTTTGGTACATCAGCGATCGCAGGGGATAGCAGGAAAAGCCGTCTCCGGTGATGGCATAGTGTTCCAACCCCAACGCCTGAGAAATCACCCAGTAGTAATGGCGGTCGTAGTGCGGGGAAATGAACTCGACCGCCTTCGTCCCGGGCCGGCAGAAGGCTAAATTGGTCAACCCGCTACCGTGGGGGCCGACGATAATTTTCGCCCGGGAGAACAGTGCCACCTGTTGGGAAAAGGACAGTTGTTCGAGTAGAATTCGCACGAACCCCAAGGGTTCCAAAACCGCCATCACTTCCTCCTCATTCAAAACCCGCCGATGTCGGGCGGTGGCGCGGCTGACGTAGATGCGATCGGGATAGTTCCCCGCATCTCCCTGAGCCCGGGGCAAAAACGTCCGCCGCAGGAACTCCAACCCCCACGGTTGCAGCCATCCCGTCGGGGAGGCGAAGGAGGGAACGAGTAATTGCCGCGCCCGGAGATAGGGGATGCGATCGCTTTCGATAATTTTAGATTCCGGAATGCCCAGGCGATTCAGGGTTTCCCGCTGAAATGGCAGTTGGCGGCTGTTGACGACGAACCCATCGACGCGATCGAAGTCCACCCCCGCCTGTCGCAACAGTTCGATGCGGGGCAGCACGTCCACCATCCAGTGAAAGTAGATGTGTCCGGAAATTCCCGAGAGTACCGCCACCGTCCCATCAATTTCCCGGGGGGGAGATCGAGGGGGGGCTCGCAAAATCCAGGGTTGCTCCGGTTCGGGTTTCGGACACCCCGGCAGGGGGGCGGGATATTCCCGGGACAAGTCCGTTAACAGTCGATTATCCGGCGTCAGGGTGGCGATCGCGCGGCAGACTTTCCAATAATTTTCCTGGGGGACGATCCAGGCCCGCCCGCCGGGAATAGCCGCGACGAAGGTTTCAAACGGGACTCTCACCTCCCCCGGGGAAGCCGTCCGCCGCTGCAAGCCGTATCCCAAATGGGTGACTCGAAACCCGCCGAAAATCCGCCGCAAACAGGGGGGACAATCCAACCCACCGCAGCGCGGCGGAATGTCTCGGGGGGTGGGGAAATTCTCTGAACCTTCCCCCGTCTCCTTCCCCAGTCGAATCGGGATATAGTGGCGATCGCTCAAATTGTTGGCTTCCAACCAATCCCGAGTGTTTTGGCGGGTAGGGGGAGAATCGACAATTCCCCATTCCCCATTCCCCATTCCCCATTCCCCATTCCCCATCTCCTCCGCTTGCAGCACTTTGCTGTAATAGTCGATCGCCAATTCCGAGTTGCCCTGCCGTTCGAGTAGATTCCCCAGCAGCCAGTACACCCGGGGCGAGAATGCGATCGGCGACAGCGCACCTATCGTCCGGGCCATGTGGCACACCGCCAGGGCCGCCCGTTCTCGCCCCTGTTTGACGAGGCAAGTTGCCAACTCCAAATACGTCTCCATCCGCAGGGGTCGGACTCGGAGAGCCCGTTGATAGTACCGGGTCGCCGCGTCGAACTCGCCGTACTGGTGGAGGGCGTTGCCCAAGTGATGGTAGGTCGCCTCCAAATACTCGTAAACAGCATCGGGGACATCCCGGCTTGTGTCTTCAGACCCGCCGCCGTTCTCAGAGTTCCCGATCGCTAAATCCAATTGTTGCAGGGTTTCCAAAAAGTGAGCGCAGGCGATTTGTGCCAGCAGCAGTTCGTCGGACCCGGCGTCGGCGGGGGTAAGGGAACCGAAGCGTTGGCAAAAAGCCCGCACGAATTTGGGTTTGATCGCGATCACCTTTCGGAAGCAAGCCATCGCCTCGTCCAGCCAACCGACGGCGAGGCAGGAGCTGCCGCAATCGCTGTAAAACATGATATTGTCCGGTTCGATCGCGATCGCCTCTCGGAAACGGGCGATCGCTTTTCGGTGGCGATTTTGCCGCTGCCATAACTTCCCCAAATTGCTGTGGACGACCGCCAAATCGGGTTCGAGGGCGACGGCGCGGCGGTAGGCGGCGATCGCTTCGGCCGTTTTTCCCAGAGTGGTTAGAGCCCAGCCGAGATTGTTATAAACCAACCCATCTTCGGGGTCGAGGGCGATCGCTTGTTCAAATACCGCGATCGCCTCTTCCACCCGATCTTGCTGGAGTCGCAAATATCCTAGGGTATTGAGAATTTCTTTGGCGTCCGGACAGCGAATTCGGCCCCGTTCCAGGACTTGAATGGCTTTTTCGATCTGTCCCCGCTCGTTCAACCGCAGAGCCCAGTCGAGATAGGCCCCGGACAACTTGGGATTGAGGGCCAGCGCCCGCCGGTAACGGTCGATCGCCGCGTCGATTTGTCCCTGCCAGTGCCGCACCATCCCCAAATAATAGTGCAGTTCCCCCCAGTTCGGAGCGCGGGCGATCGCCTGTTCGTAGAAGGAAACCGCCTCGTCCCACCACCCCAGATCCCGGTACAGTTGGGCGAGGTAGACGTACCCTTCCGCCCGGTCGGGGGCCAGTTCCAGGGCCCTCGTGTAGGATGCCATCGCCGCGATCGGTTGTCCGAGGGCCTCTTGAACCGTCCCCAGCAGTTGATAGGTGAGGACGGAATTGGGATCTCGGTTGAGAATTTGCCGACAAATGGCAAAGGCGCGATCAAAATTTCCTCGGGTCAACTCATTGTGAGCCGACGACTGCATTTGTTCAATGCTCATTCGGGTTTCGAGGTTTGGGTGAAGTTGGGATGTCTGATTCCCGTTGAGAGTTCGAGAGGGGGACACTCTATCTGCTTGGCAAGGCTTCCCACCGGATCGATTTTGACACATTCCCTTCCCCCTTCACCAACGGATTGGTTTCCCGAGCCGCGATCGCAAGTGTCGCCGGCCGGGAGTTCCCGGATTTGTGCTAAAGTGTGTCAGAATTTTGGGGCTTGAGGAATCGGACCAATGAAGCCAATTTACGTTGTTTTGATCGCGATCGCCACCGCCCTCGTCGGCGGCGGCATCGGATTTGTCGGGGGGGCGGCGATCGGAGGATTCGGTGGCATCGCCGGCGGCACGTTGCTGGGGGTCTGCATCACCACGGAAACGGCGAAGCAGGAAGGGCTTTTGACCGAAGAACAGGCCACCCAACTCGTCGATCGCATCCGCCAAAATGCCGAAACGGACTTGCAACTGCAATCCGGCGACTTGCAGGATTTAAATTGCGAAGAAGTCACCCGAGAGCTGCAATCTCAATAAGTATTTAGAACGCGATCGCCCCACCCTCAACCCACCCATCAACCTGTTCAATTACGAACAGGGGGCTGACGACGCTGTTGAGTTACCTGTCCACCCGCAGTTTGGAGGAGGTGGCCGCAGCCGTGGGGGACACAGCCGACATTCTCATCGACGGCGGCATCCGCCGGGGGACGGACATCCTCAAAATCCCGGCCTTGGGGGCGAAGGCGGTTTGGGTCGGGCGTCCTGTGTGGGGACTCGCCGCCAATGAAGAGGCCGGAGTCGGCCCGGTTTGGGATGGGCTGCGGGATGAATTGGATGTCGCAATGGCCTTGAGTTGCTGTCGGGCGATCGCCCATATTGACGGGAGTTGGGCCATCCGAATCCGGCACCATTGTTTCTCTGGTACTCCCTCATCAAGTCGCCGGAAAATTCATCCCCACCGGCTCGGGGACACGGGAAAGAAACGGAAAGTTTGATATCTTTTTTTGAGATCATCTTCGGCTGGTCCAAAAAATTGCCACGATCTCTTGACATTGCCCAAAAACCGGGTTACTTTATCTTTTGGAGGGTCATCGTGATCAATTAGGTCTAGCATCATCAGCCTTTTTCAAGCTCGCTCTTTGCTCCCCACTAGGCTGGCTCAACAAGAATTAAATTGGAAAAATAATTGTCGCAATTTTTTGCGACAAACCTATGGTAGTGCATCCCTTTGAATAGACCTAGTTAATCTGGCGTTTCTCAAGCCAGGATACATTCAGCTATCTGGCCAATTTGTAACATCAATGATTCTGCCGTCATTTCGGCAGGAGAGAAATCGCCGTTGACTCCATAAATTGATCGAGAAACCTAAAGAAAATATGAGTCAAGGTCAAAAAATTGTACGAGTCGATTGCCAGACCGCCTCTCAAACCTTCTATGATGTGGTCATCGTGGGAGCCGGAGTAGCTGGTGCGATCGCGGCGAAACAATTGAGCGAACAGGGAAAAACCGTCTTAATTATCGAGGCGGGAACCGGCGAGGGGTTGACCCTTGAGGGCTTTCAAAGTTACCTGGAAACCTTCTACGGGTCGGTGGCAAAGCATCCCAACTCGCCCTATCCCTACAACGCCAATGCCCCCAGCCCAACGGATGGTGCTTTCGGGTACTTCGAGGAAAAAGGATCCGTGCCCCTGAGCGGTTCCTATACCCGAATTTTGGGGGGAACCACCATGCACTGGGAAGGGAAAACCCTGCGGATGCTACCGGACGATTTCAAATTGCAGACCAACTACAAACACGGTCTGGATTGGCCGATCGCGGATCGGGATCTTTGGCCTTACTATCGCCAAGCCGAGTCCGAAATTGGAGTTTCTGGGGACGCCGCCGGACAAAGAAAACTGGGCATCACCTTTGAACACGATGACTATGTTTTCCCCATGAAAGAATTGCCCCCCTCTTATTTGGATCAGATCGTGGGCAAGAAAATAGAGGGGACGACTGTCGAGATCGACGGAGAGACGCGGGAATTAACACTCAGCACCTTTCCCCAAGGCCGCAACGGTATTCCCAACCCCGACTACAAACCTTACCTTTTCGCTCCCGAAGGACTCGCCAGCGTTCACCCGGTGGAGTACGGGGAACGGTGCCAAGGGAACGCCAACTGCGTCCCCATCTGTCCGGTTCAGGCCAAGTACGACGCCCGAAAAACCCTGAACAGCATCGCCTTTCCCGACCGCGTTCACCTGCTGCCCCAGGCCGTCGCCTCCAAGGTGGAAATCGACCCCGAAACCGGTCGCGTCACCGCCATTGGATACAAACACTACAAAGAGAAAAGCTCTCCCCAGCATACGGTGGGAACCGTCAGAGGGCGTTTATTCGTGCTGGCGGCCAATGCCGTGGAAAATGCCAAGCTGATGCTGGCTTCCGGCTTGCCGAGCACGAGCGGACTGATGGGCTGCCATCTGATGGACCATCCCTTTCTGCTGGCTTGGGCGTTGATGCCGGAAGTCACCGGTACGATGCGCGGGCCCCTCGTCACCTCGGGGATTGCCAGCTTCCGCACCGGACAATTCCGCAAGGAACACTGCGCTTTCGCGATTGATATCCACAACGACGGTTGGGGATGGTCAGGAACGGGGGCGACCGATATCGTCAGGGAGGCGGTCGACAAAAACCGCAAATATGGCTCCGAACTCCGCCAAGAACTGGTCAGCCGGATCTCGCGCCAACTGTTGCTGGCTTTCATGTGCGAATTGCCCGCCGACCCGAGCAACCGAGTCACCATCGATCCCAACTACAAAGATCAACTGGGCAATTATCGCCCCGTGATTCACTTTGATATCCCGGATTACTGCAAAAAAACAATGGCATACTGCCGCCAGCTTTCTCGGACGATCTTTGAGCGTTTGGGAGCCGAAGATCATACCCACTACGACCGGTCCGACCCCGCCTATTTTGAGTACGAAGGCGAGGGCTACTGGTTCCGGGGCGGCAACCACTTTTCCGGCACTCACGTGATGGGAACGACGAAATACAACTCGGTTGTCAATACTCAGCAGCGGTCTTGGGATCACGAAAATCTTTACCTGCTCGGCTCGGGAAGTATGCCCTCCATCGGCAGTTCCAACACCAGCTTGACCATCGCCGCCCTCGCTTTTCTCGCTTGCGAGCAGATGATCAAGGATTTGAACGCTTAGGCTCTAAAAACGACAAACCCAGAAACTCTCGCCCACAGAGGTATTACCTATGACCGATCGTTTAAGGTTGATTAAAACGGTTGAGGATTTGCATTACTATCTGATTCAGGGGATGATGATAGAACACGCAACCTTTCCCCCCTACATCACCGCCCTGTATTCCCTCAAACCCGGATCGAACCTGGAAGCTTTCCACATTATTCGCGCCGTTGTGGTCGAAGAAATGCTCCATCTCACCCTGGTCGCCAACGTGTTTAATGCAGTCGGGGGAAATATCAAAGGCGTGCTGACCGCAGATAGTTTTATCCCGGACTATCCCACCTATCTGCCCACCGGAGCGACCGACTTTAAAGTTCACTTGAGGAAGTTTTCCCCCGACACCGTAGAGATGTTTATGAACATTGAACGGTCCAAGGAGGTGCCGGACGATGCGCCCCTGGTACTTCCCCGCAACGAAAACCAATGGCTGCGGATTCAGGGTCTCGATCCCACCCAAACTTACTACAGCATCGGGCTGTTCTACGCGGAGCTGATCCGGGGTATGCAGGAACTCGATCGCGAGTACAAGAGCCAAGGTAAAAATCTTTTCTGCGGCGATCCGAAGAAGCAAGTTACCCCCGAATATTACTACGACGGGGGGGGAGAAATTCTCCCCGTCACCGATATTCGATCCGCCGTCCGCGCCTTGAGGATCATTCAAGAGCAAGGCGAGGGATCGAGACACGAAAGTATTTATGATGCGGAACGGGAACTGAGCCATTACTACCGTTTCCAACAGTTGCAGTTGGGTCAATACTACGTGATCGATAAAGAGAATCCCCTCAACTCCGATCACCCCAATCAGCCGACGGGTCAAACTTTTGACGTGGATTGGGACGCCGTTTATCCGGTGTTGGAAGATGCCAAACTCGGCGATTATCCGGCCGGCTCCGAGGTCTACACTCACGCCGAGGACTTCCAAAAAGCTTACCGTCAGTTCCTCGCACAGATTGAATTTGCCTTTAATGGTCATCCCGACAAGTTGCTGCCGGCGATCGCGGGAATGTTCAAACTCAAGGAGTTGGCGACCCAGCTTATTCGCAACCCCATTCCCGGCCAGGAAGGGGTGAATGCGGCTCCGATTTATTAATCATCATTTTTTGGAGGTCAATCACGAGTGGATATTAATTCGCCCGAATTGATGGAGTATTTCTTGGATTTCTCCGTAGAAGTTACCGGATTTTCTCGGTTTCATTTGCTCGGAACCGGTCAATCGACCCTGTACTTGGACACGGTTCGGGGCGTTGTCGGCAGCGAAATGTTGGCGGAACTGCTGCAAACCTTTCACGATCACGGCGCGGATGCGGTTCTGACATCTGGAAAACTCGGCCCGATCGCCCGCAACATCATGAAACTCTGGTACATGGCGACCTGGGAGGAACTTCCCCCGGAATGGCGGGAAAAATTTGGAACCCCGGTTAATGACGGTACCTTCATTGCCAGTCCCCACGCTTATCCGGAAGGGCTGGTGTGGTCGGCGGTCGGCGTCAACCCCCCCGGCGCCAAAGCGCCGGGATATGAAAGTTGGAGTTATCCGCCTTCGGTTCGCCTCCGTTAATTGAAGGTTAATTGCCCAAAAAATACCCTCATCAAGGTCAAACATGAACATTAAATCTTGGTTTCGCGGACTGTTTGCCGTTGTCTTCCCCGTTCTCCTGAGTGTCACCCTCTGGGGTGCGCCCGCTGACGCTTTCGTTGGATCGGATTACGATCAATTACTTCTCACCAACGAATGTAATGAATGCGATCTGTCGGGAGTTGATTTATCCGATAAGGATTTGTACGGTGCCGCACTGATTGATGCCAATCTATCGAATGCAAATCTATCAGGAGCTTTGTTGATTGAAGCCAAACTCGCAGGCGCGGATCTGAGCGGAGCGAATTTATCGAACGCGGAATTATCTGCTGTCACTTTATCAAAAGCCAAGCTAATCGGCGCTGATTTTTCCGATGCCATTCTATACAACGCCCTGATGGATGGGGCAGATTTGTCCGGTGCAACTCTCACCCAAACCGATGTAGAATCTGCGATTTTATCCGGTGCGAAGTTATTGAATGCGATCGCGAAAGGTGCCAATTTCAACCGTGCGATTTTATCAGGCGCTGATTTGTCCGGCGGAGATTTTTCCGGTGCCTCGATGAGGGACATCCGGTTATCCCAAGCCACTCTGACCAATAGCAAGTTCTCGGATGCCGATTTGTTTCGGGCCCGGATGCCCAATGATACGATTTACAACGGAGATGTCTCCCAGTTTGGAGCCGTCGATTAAGTCGGGCGATCGCTGCGACGCTTGGTTTTGGTGAACCCGCCAATTCTTAACAGCCTGCGGCTACAGGTCGGGATTTCAAATAAAATTGAACGTGATTTTCAGTTGTGAATCTTGACTCGTAGCCGCCCGGCTGATCCGGTCAAACATTTCCACCGTCCGCGCGGTCTCTTCATCGCCGCATTTGATCATCCATCACTCGTATTTCAAAATACAATTGGCATCCAAAATAATCCAACTCGGACTTTGAAAAACCGTACAGCGCCTCACCTCCTTCGCCAATGAAATATCGGGATTTTGTCGCAAGAGTTGGTGGGCATTTTCGCCTTCCGGAAAAATGAACATCCAATCGTTATTTTCGATGAATTCCGGGGTGAAGGAATAAGGGTCGATCAAAAAGAAATCGATATCGTATTTTTCAATAAAATCTCGCAGTTCTCGGGGATTTTGGCTGTAGTGGGCGCGGATCAAATCGAGGGTTCGCCGTTGAATTTGGTCGGCATAGCCGATTTGATAGGGGATGGCATATTCCCGCGCCATCAAAACCGATCGCTGCGCGAAGGTGGGGAGTTGGTTGGCTTCGCCGGATAGGGATGCGATGACGATATCTTTGGGTTGGTTTTGGAAAAATTCGTAAATTTCGGTCATCCGCCCCTGGCGATATTTGATCAGGGGAAAGTAGGGGACGAATGCCGGATAAAATAATAGTGAAATAACGATCGAGAAAATAGCACTGCCGGACACCCATTTTTTCCATTGCAAGCGATCGCGTCTCAGTATCCCCGACAGTTTCTCAAGAATGGCGGTTAAGGCGATGGCGGTGGCGACGGCGATAATGATGCGAAAACTCAGCCCCGTGTACCGACTCGGAAGGTGCAGTTTGAACAGAAAGGCGTGGGCGACAAAAAACATGAAAACCGAGGAGATCAGCAGTTGCAATAGCACCCAAATTCCGCTTTTGAGTTTGGCGATCGCCGGAAATTGTGCGGGGAACAGCAGCAAAATGGGCAGCAACAAACCGGCACATTGGGTGGCGGGAGTAAACAGGGATTTGGGAAACATCCCGCTGCGTCGCCCGGTGAACCAAATGTCGATAAAATTATCGTGAAAAAACAGACTTCGCCCGTTCAGAAAAAACTCCGGGGAGTTCATCGCTTCTGCTTTGCCAATCGTCGGGCCGAATTCTGAGGTGGCGATCGCGTAGGGAAGCAACACCATCACGGCGACAATTAATCCGATTCCGAATAAATGGTAATTTCGGTTATTTTTATAACGGGTCAATTTCCCCTGTTCAAAATTGACCAGTCTCAAAGTTAGGATGACCAGGGCGACGAACACATATTGGGGATAAAATAACCCGATCGCGGCGACGGTTATTCCCACCCCCAGGATCGAACGCCGGACGAGATAATACAAAAACGCCCAAAAAATCGGATAAATAAACGCCCGCGGTGTCCCGGAGGCGAGGTCGTCTTTCATCCAGATCGCCTGATTTGCCACCAGGGAACCGATCAAACCGGCGGCGGGAATCGGCAAAATTTCGACGCACAATCCGAAGCTGTAATAAGTGCAAAATAACCCCAAAATGGGGGGGATGATTTTGGCGAAGGTGAAGGGATCGATGCCCGCGATCGCCCCCAATTGATAAACGAATGTATATCCCCGAGGGGCGACGGATTGGAAGTAATCGGCGATCAGATCGTCGGGAAACAGGTCGCGATCGACGAACCGCAGCATCCAAAAAATGTGCTGTCTCGCGTCGTCGTGGACTAAATTCGGGGCGGCAAACGCCTGTCTGAGGGACAAAATGCCGTAAAGGGTTGCAAATGTCAGGCTCAGAACCCGCCAAAAGCTTGTCTGAGATGGAAAAATTCGATTCGGGTGGGTGATGAAATTCGATTCGGACATCGGCGATCGCAACATTTCCCAACAAAAAGACCCCCACCACCGAGGTGAGGGTTCCATTATCGGATCGATTGAACACCCAATGTCAATGGTTCTTGATGGCGATCGCCCGTTATCAAAAGGTATTTTTAACCGGAAAAAACCCTTGCTCTTGTCTCCCTTCAGCGGTTTTCCTCATCACCCTCGACAATTTTTAACCGAGAATGAAACAGCCCCCCCCTTACAAAGGGGGGCTGGGGGGGATGGGGGCGGGGGGGGCGGTTTCAATTCCCTACAACCCACAGGCCCACACCGGGCGTGCAGCCCTATACATTGCGATCGGGATCAGACGGATTCCGAAATTTGCGAGTTTCCAGATGAAGACCGACCCTCAAAATCTTCAATGGGATATCTCGGGCGATCGGCTTCTCAATTTAGTAGCTGCGAGAGAAGTTACCCCGACGACCACCACCGTTTCTGTTTTCCCGGGGTTTCGCCTTGTTAACTTTCAGGTTGCGACCCAGCCATTCCGCACCATCGAGGGCATCGATGGCTGACGCTTCTTCGGCTTCCGTAGACAATTCGACGAACCCGAAGCCGCGCATCTTACCTGTCTCCCGATCTGTGGGCAACTTGACCCGCTTGACCGATCCGTACTCGGTAAACACCTCAGTTAGATCTTCTTCTGTAACCTCATAAGCGAGATTACCGACGTAAATCGACATAAACTATCTCCTAAACCAGAAGAGTTGCGTAGAGAGTGAGGTTCTCGGAGAGAAACTTGCCAGCACACAACGCGAAAAACTCGTTAAGACTTGAAACAAATGCTACAACCGATACTTAATCCTCCACGATTCAGTATAGCACCATAACGGAACCGTTGGGAATAGTAACTGCCGATTTTTCTCGTATATTTTAAGGTCAGCTTTAGAATTCGTCTCCCACCCGGACGGCCGAGAAACGAAAACACCCTTCCGCTGCGCTATCCGGCCTTTTCGGAACCGTATGGCCCGCGATCGCGCCGGCCCTGGGGGAGAAAAGCGAAACCTGCATGAGTGTTCCAGGAAGCGGTCGGTTCTCATGCAGGGGGGACTAGATGCACCAAGATTACATTTGAGAGGGCATGATCACCTTGTCGATGACGTGGATCACGCCGTTGCTGCCCATGATGTCGGCTTCGACAACCGTGGCTTCGTTGACCATCACCATACCGTCAGCCACGGAAAGCGTCACCGGTTCCCCGGCGACGGTTTCAACGGAACCGTCGGTAATTTCGGCGGCCGTCACCTTGGCGGGGACGACGTGGTAGGTAAGAAGTTGGATCAACTGATCCTTATTTTCGGGCTTGAGCAGTTCTTCGACGGTGCCTTCGGGCAGGGCCGCAAATGCTTCGTCGGTGGGGGCAAAGACGGTGTAGGGACCTTCGCCGGACAGGACTTCGGCCAATTCTGCCGCGTCGAGGGCCGCCACCAGGGTGCTGAATTGATCTTGGCTGCTGGCGATCGCCACAATGTTGTCTGCCGCATCAGACTCCATCGTTGTCGCGACCTCTTCGCCCGTCGCATCGGCTTCCGCGTCGGCCGTTTCCGTTTCGACGGGAGCCATCGTTTCATCCGCGACGGGTTCGGCAGTGACAGATTCCGTGGTTTCTACGATTTCTTCCCCGGATTCTCCCGTGGTGTCGGTGGCGGAGGGCTGGCCGCAGGCCGCCAGAACCGTCGCGCCGCCGAGGGCGACCAACAGGAGGAAAAACCGTTTGCCGAGCAGAGTCATTGTATTCATGTGCACAGAACTCCCAGAAGACACTCGAATAGAGTTTGATTTAATTTAACGCATCTTAACACAAGTTAACAGAGCGTCAAGTCAGCCGGCAAGTCGGGGCCGGGGGGGGATCGGGGCGACCGGAGGCTCGCTCTGATCGCCTGCCAGATGAGCTGTTGCCTGTTGCCGACTCCCGACTCCCTAATACCGACTCCCGACTCCCTACGCCCCATTCCCCATCCTGGCGGGATTCAATCTCACCCCTGGCGATCTTTGAGCCAGAACGTGACCATCTGTCCCCGCCCTTTCACGTGGATGACGCCGCGCTCCTCGAAAAGGTACTTGTCGTTCAAGGCCGCTTTCGTGGCCGCCGTGACCTGGATGCGTCCGGCCTCCCCCTGGGACTCCATACGGGAGGCGACGTTCACCGCATCCCCCCACAGGTCGTAAATAAATTTTCGCGTCCCGATCACCCCCGCCACCACCGGCCCGGTGTTGATCCCGATCCGCAAACGGAAGGGTTCGCCATCTTCCCGGCGGAAGTTGGCAATTTCCCGCCGCATATCCAGGGCCATTTCCGCGATCGCCTCGGCGTGGTCGTCCCTCGGAGTCGGCACGCCCCCGACCACCATGTAAGAATCCCCGATGGTCTTAATTTTCTCCAAATGGTGCTTCTGGGCGAGTTCGTCGAAACAGGAAAAAATATCGTTGAGCAGGTCCACCAACTCCGTGGGGGCGATGCGGGAGGAGAACCCGGTAAAATCCACCAGGTCGGCGAACATCACCGTCGCCCGTTCAAACCGCTCGGCGATGGAGTGGGGGTTCTGCTTCAGGCGTTCGGCGATCGAGCGCGGCAAAATATTCAACAGCAACCGTTCGGACTTCTGCTGTTCCACCCGCAGGGCATCGAGGACCCGGCGTCGTTCCGTGGTGTTCCGGGCCACCCAAATCACACTGTTGTCCGGCATCGGCGAAACGGTGGCGGCGAACCAGACCAAGTCCCCCGTCTCGGATTGCACGGCGTTCACGGCCCCCGTCTCCCCCGGCCGGGGGGGAGCCAGTTGCAGACTGTATTCCAAATTGAGGGTCTGCCCGGTTTGGATCACCTTCTGGATGTGGTCGTAAAACAGTTGGGCCTGGGGGGGAGGAAACACCTCGAACACAGTTTTTCCCAGGCGGTCGGCCGTCGGCGTGTAGATCACCTCGGCGTTGGTAGTGACAATTTTTTTATAGCGCCCCTCCCCGTCGAAGACCGCGATCACGTCGGTCATAGCCGCAAACAGCGCCCGCAATTCCGCCTCGGACTCCCGCAGGGCGGCTTCGATGCGCCGCCGTTGGGCCACTTCCCGGACCAGGTGGTGGTTGGCCTCCTGGAGGGCGGCGGTGCGCTCGGCGACCCGAAGTTCCAACTCATCCTTGGCCCGCTGCAGGGCGGCTTCGGCCTCTTTGCGGTCGGTGATATCTTCGACGGTTCCCTCGTAGTACAGCAATTCGCCCTTGTCGTCGCGGATGGCGGAGGCATTTTCGGAAATCCAGCGAACCCGGCCGTCGGCCCGCCGGATTTGGGATTCAAAATCCACCACCGACCCCCGCTCCGAGAGCAGTTGGACGAATTCTTCCCGCCGCCGCGGATCGACGTACAGTTGAGCTTTGATGTCGATCAAATTGGTCATCAGCAGGGCGGGGGACTCGTAGCCGTAAATCCTTGCCAGGGCGGGGTTGGCGCTGATATAGCGCCCGTCCGGGGTAGTTTGGAAGATGCCTTCGACGGCATTTTCAAAGATGCTGCGATAGTTGGCTTCGGCCCGTTTGAGGGCTTCCTCAGCGCGGCGGCGATCGCTGATGTCGATGCCCACGAAAAAGGCCGCGTCGCCCCCGTCGTATTTTCGGGCGGCGATCAGGTATTCCCGGGGTTCGCCTTTGACGTAGGTGGTGACTTCCCGATAGGCTTCCGAATTGGAGCTCTGGAAAAAAGCCTGAACGAAGCCGTTGAATTCCGGGCTGGCCTGCAGGAAACCGATGTGCTGGCCGACGAAGGCTTCCGCCGGCAGGTCGAAGGTTTGGGCGAGGAATCGGTTGACGCCGAGGTAGCGCAGATCGGAGTCGATCCAGGACACGGTGCCCGGGACGACGTTGAGCACGGCTTCCAACTGATTTTGGGTCATTTGCAGGGCGGCTTCGGCCCGCTTGCGGTCGGTGATGTCGATGCCGATGACGAAGGCGGCGCGGTTATCGTCATATTTTTGAGCGGCGATCAGGTAGTAGTGCCGTTGGGCGTCGAGGAGGACCGAGATCTCCCGGTAGGCTTCCACTTGGGGGGTTTCAAACAGATTTTGCACGAATTTCTGGAATTCCGAACCCCGGCCGAGGAAGCCGATGTGTTGGTTGGCGAAGGTTTGCCGGGGCAGGCCGTACAGGTCGGCCAGTTGTTGGTTGACTTCCAGGTAGCGCAGGTCCGACGTCACCCAGGATACCGTGCCGGGGACGGCTTCCAGGACGGCTTGCAGGCGGAGATTGGCCTGTCGCAGGCCTTCTTCGGCCCGTCGCCGCTCGGTGATGTCGATGCCGACGACGAAGGCGGCGCGATCGCGGTCGTATTTTTGCGCCACGATCAAATAGTGCCGGTCTTCACCGTCAATTTGGGTGCGGACTTCCCGGTGGGCCTCGCGATCACCGGAGGCGAACAGGTCGGTCACGAAGTCATTGAATTCGGAGCTGGTGCCAAGGAAGCCAATGTGGCGGTCGGCGAAGGCGTCCCGGGGCAGCTTGAACAGGTCGGCCAAGGCTTGGTTCACTTCGATGTACCGTAAATCCCGGCTGATCCAGGACACCGTGCCAGGGACGGCCTCCAATACCGCCTGCAGGCGGGCGTTGGCGGTGCGGAGGGCTTCGGCGGCGCGGGTGTGTTCGACGATCTCCTGGACCAGGTGGTCGTTGGATTCCCGCAGAGCGGCAGTCCGTTCTTCGACGATCTGTTCGAGCTGCTCGTTGACCTGTTTGAGTCGGGCTTCGGCCCGTTTGCGGCTTTCGATCTCCTGCTGGAGTTGCAGGCGGGCCCGTTCGAGTTCGTGGGACTTCTGTTGGAGTTGTTCGGCCCGCTCGGTACTCTGGCTGACTTCCGCGAGCAGGGAGATCACCATTTCGGAGGTGTTGAAGGTTTCGGCCTCGAATCCCAGCCAGGGCAGGGGGTGGATGCGGTGGGGGCTGGTGTGGAGGATCTCGAATTGGCCGTCCGCCCGGGCCCGGCCGATGCGGCAGACTTTCCCGACGTGGTGGTTGGGTTCCATGTGCACGATCCCCCCGGGGGCGAGGAAGTTTTGGCCGTAGGCGGCGACGCGCACCCGCTCCGGCTCGAAGGACTCAGCCAGCTCGACGGCCTGCTTCCACAGGTAAACTTGGGTGTAGGCGGCTTCGATGGGGTCGCTCGTGACGCGATCGCGCCCGTATCGGTTTTTGAAATGTTCGACAAATCGGCGATTTTCGGGGGTGTCCAAACTCTGGAAATAACTCCAGCAGCTCAGGTGCCCGGCCGCCGCGTCTCCGATGCTTTGCAGTTCGGTTTCGGAGACGGAGGTAGCCACGATCGGGATCTGCTCGGCGGTGAGCCGGGCCTCCCGAAACTGCCGGTAAAAGGCGACGTTGCCGTCCCCGCTGAGGGTGTTGAAAACGACGTCGGGCTTGGCCTGACGGATGCGGGAAATCACCGAGCGGAAGTCCTGGACACCGAAGGGGACGTAGGCTTCCCCCACCACCCGCCCCCGCTTTTGGTGGAGCTGAATTTTGACCAGTTGGCTGACGGCGTGGGGAAACGTGTAGTCGGAACCGAGCAGGTAGACGCGACTGCCGATATTTTCCAACAGCCAGGATACAGCGGGTTCGACCTGTTGGTTGGCACAGGCGCCGGTGTGGAAAATGTGGGGCGAGTTTTCGAGTCCTTCGTACTGGACTGGATACCACAGTTGGGCGTTCAACTCTTCCAAGACGGGTTTGACGGCCAGACGACTGGCGGAGGTCCAACACCCAAATAGGGTGGTAATTTGTTTCTCTTGAATCAGTGTCCGGGCTTTGCGGGCAAAACAGGCGGCATCCGATTCCCCATCTTCGATCGCCGGCTCGATCAACTGGCCCAGAATTCCGCCGCTCTGGTTGATTTCATGAATTGCCATCAGTTCGGCATCTCTGAGAGGGGCTTCGCTGATCGCCATCGTCCCACTCAAAGAATGCAGTATCCCGACTCGTACACCTGGCATAGCTGCTTAACGCTTATAGAACTTGAGCACAAACACCGATTCCAACTGCACCCTCATGTTTTGGCCGATGTTGAATGCCCCTCGGGTCTATTCTACGGAACACACCTTCGATCTTAACCAACTTTGCTAAGATACACCCTTGCCAAAAACCTGTCCATTCGGGGGAACAACTCACCCGTCATCAACTCACGCATTCCCAAATCAAAAGTCTTTTTGACTTGAAACTTTTGACCCTTTCGGGTTCCGGGAAAATTCGGCGCTTTCGAGTCCGGACGGGTCGGGTTCAAGATGACCGTCGCCCGCTCGCTTTCCTCTCGGGGAGACCCTCGGCGATCGCGGTGCCTTTCGGGTCGAATCGGAAAAACGGCTGGAATTTTCGGTATTTCCCTTCCGATACCTGATCTCTTCTAGTTTGGCACACTTTCGAGATCGTATGATTGTATCACATCATACAGGAGAGATTAAAAGAGTTTAAAGTTTCGGGGGCGATCGCGGCAGCGGTGCGTCCGGGAGGCGGCCACTGTCTGGCGCGAGTTGACGCTCTCGATGCCCCCGCCCGTCCCTTCCCCTGTCGGCAATCAAGGCGAGATATCCCCTTCAATTTAAACGTAAAAAAATGACTCAAATCGACAGCCGAATTTGCGACCCGGATGCCAATTTACTGACTTCAATTTTGGCTTGGAATGCCTCTTTCAAATGGGGGATGTGGGTGACGGCTAAAATGCAGGCGAAGTCCGGCGCGATCGCGTTGATGGCAGCGATCAGGCGATCGCACCCCTCCGCATCTTGGGTTCCGAACCCCTCGTCGATGATCAACATTTGCAACGCCATCCCCGCCCGCTGCGCCAGCAATTTCGCCAGGGCTAACCGGATCGCGAAATTAATCCGAAATGCCTCGCCCCCGGAATAGGTTTCGTAGGGTCTAGTTCCCCTCGCGTCGGCGATCAAAATATCCAAAGTATCGATCAATTTGGAATTCTTTTTCTTGGAACTTCCGCTCCGCCCCGCCCGCTGGGTCACGAATTGGACGTGCAGTTGATTGGCGGAAAGTCGGGACAAAATCTGGTTGGTTTCCGCCTCCAATTGCGGCAGCACGTTTTCGATCATCAATGCTTGGATGCCATTCCTTCCGAACGCCTGGGACAACTCCTGATAAATCTTTTGTTGGTGGCGGGCTTGTTTTAACTGTTGTTTCTGCTCGTTTTTCTGAGCGTCGAGGCGCTCCCAATAAGTCTGCTGTTGTTTCAACTGTCCCAGTCGGCCTAAATCCCCGTCGAGCTCCTGTCGCTGCCGTCGGATCTTCTGCTCCAAA
Source organism: Lyngbya sp. CCY1209 (assembly GCF_035615495.1). Taxonomy (GTDB): domain Bacteria; phylum Cyanobacteriota; class Cyanobacteriia; order Cyanobacteriales; family Microcoleaceae; genus Limnospira. The sequence continues at coordinate 24,271 of NZ_JAJENU010000414.1, forward strand.
GCCTCGATTTCATCGGTCAAGTCCGGGGCATCCCGAAGCTGTTGTTGCAGGGCGCCGATCTGGGATTCTACCCCTTCCAAATCCCGCGATCGCGCCGCTTTCAACTGCTCCAATTCCGACAGCCGTTGTTGCAGTTGCGGATGCTGAGATTTAGCCCGGTCGAGTTGTTCGGCCCGCCGCAGCCACCCCGCGGCCTGGCGCAACTCCGCCCGGACGCGATCGTGTTCCTCCAAGCTGTACCCAATCCGCTCCAACTCCCCCTCCAAAGCCCGGATTTTCTGCTTCAATTCCGAGTCTGTTTCTTGGTGGTGCAGCCGTTCCCCGACCGCCCGAATTTGGGCTTCGAGCTCCGGTTTCTGCGCCTGAATGCGCCCCAATTTTTCCTGGGCATCCCGGATTTTACTCTGTTTGATCTCCGCCCAGCGCAGGTTCTTTTCCTCCGTGCGGGCGAGGGCGTGACTCTGTTCGTTGTAGTCGAGTTCTTGCAGTTGGCGATCGAGTTGTCGCAGTTCCGAATACAGTTCGGCGGCGTGTTCCCCCGCCTGTAGCGATCGCTCGATTTGCGCGGCTTGGGCCCCCAACTGTTGCAGTCGCAGTTCGTCCCCCCCCAACCCGTCCAAACGAGCCTGAATTTGCCCCCGCCGTTCCCGCAATTCTTCGTAGGGGGAGAGATCCTGACTCAACTGGCGGTATTCCTCCCGCAACTTTTCGATGTCCCGTTGCGCCCGCACCGACTCTTCCCGGACCACCCAAATGCGATCGCGGATTTCCTGCTGTTGGGTGCGGTGTTTTCCCACCACCAAATTCCAGTGATGTTCATCCAGGGGGCGATCGCACAGGGGACACAACGGCGCCGGGGAACCCCCCCGATTTTCCCCCCCCGGCGGCTCTCCGAGCATCGCCATTTTGCGGTCGATTTCCGCCAGTTTTTCTTCGTACTCCCGCTCCTGGTTCGTCAGTTGCGTGATGTGGTTGTGCCGTTCCTGCCCTTTCGTTTGAACGCGGGTGAGGTAGTTGCGCTTTTTCTCCAGTTCCGCAATTTCTTCCTCGATCGCTCTGAACTGGTTTTCCAAATCGGGGCGGTACTGCTGGAGGTTTTGCCGCAGTTGGCTGATGGACCCGTAGAGATCATCCAAACGGGCCGCTAGGCGAGCCTGGGCGCGATCGACCTCCCCCTGGAGGCGCTGATACCGCTGCACCAGGGGGGTGACTTCCACCTGCAGGCGGTCCAACTCGTTGAGCCGCAGGCGGGCGGCATGAAGTTTGGCCAGTCCCGCCTCCACTTCGGGTTGTTGGGTGAGGACGCTCTGATACTCCCGCTCCTGTTGGGTGAGGGAGTCCAGGCGGGTTTGCAGGGTTTCGCGATCGCGTTGCAGTTGGTAGATCTGCTGTTGCTGCCGGTCTTGCAGTCCCCGCAATTGCTGTTGGGCGGTTTGGTGGGTGAGTAAGCGGGCACAAAGGTTTTCTTCCGCCGCTTGCAGGGTTTGATAGCGGGCGGTTCCGGCCCGGATTTCCGCTTCCTGGCCGAGGGTGGCGTCGAGTTCGTGCAGTTGGGTGCGGGCGGCGTCGATTTCCCGTTGCAGGCGATCGCACTCCTGGGCGAGGGTGCCGCGCTGTTGCTGCTGTCCCCCGATCAGTTGTTCCCAGGTTTGCCGGTGCTGTTGCCGTTCCCGCAGGTTTTGCAGTTGTTCGCGATCGCGGTTTTGCCGCTCCTGCCGTCCGGCGAGTTCGGTTTCGAGTCGGGGGATTTCTGAGGCGATCGCATCCCGGTTTTGCAGTTCCCCTTCCGTACTTTCCAGGTTTTGTTCGATCTGGTCAATTTGTCCTTTATATTGGCGCGAAAGATCCCGCGCCCGTTCCGCCAGGGTGTCGTATTCGTCCAACTTCAGGAGGCTGGCGAGAATTTCTTTGCGATCGCCGGGGCGTTTGAGCATGAATTCGTCCGCCCGCCCCTGCCGCAAATAGGCGGAATTGATAAAGGTGTCGTAGTCGAGCCGCAGGTGCTCCAAAATCTTCTGCTGGGTCGCCCGCACCCCCTTTTCCGTGAGGGGACGGAAGTTGATTTTTTCCCCGGGTTTGGCATTTTTGGCGGGCAAGGGGGCGATCTGAAATTCCAGGCTGGCGGACCCGGAACGGCGACGGCTCCGGATCACCCGGTACAGGCTGCCGTGGCTGATAAAGGTGAAGTCCACCCGGGTTTCTTTTTCCCCGATCTGGATCAGATCGTCTTCCGTTCCGGCGCGGCTGCTGCCCCAAATTGACCAGGCGATCGCTTCGAGGAGAGACGATTTTCCCGCCCCGTTGGGTCCGCAAATGCAGGCGGTGTGCAGGCCGCTAAAATCCAGGCGGGCGTCGCGGTAACTGAGAAAATTTTTGAGGATGAGTTTCTGGGGGATCATATCGTAGCCCTGGGCTCGAATTCCGGCTTTTGGTCAGTCTTGACGATTTCATCATCGAGTGAAAAGGGTTGCCGGTTGCCGGATATCAAGATTGTGGAGTTCGTCCGATCGATAGTATAGAACAGTTTCCCCGGCCGTGGGGATCGAATTGCAAGTTTCCGCGATCGCGCCACCTTTCGGCGAATTCTCCGGAACGGCCGTCACGGACACCGTTCGGGCGGGTGTCGGTCGTTTTTCATCCCGGGCGATCGTCGGTCGGAGCGAATCGAATCCCGCCCATCGACCCGAAAACACAAACCCAATCCGATCTAACATAAAAGTCGATCCCTTGAATTGGACGGTGAAAATCTGGATATCCCCCGACGATCGCCCGCGGCAATCCGAACTCAAATTTGGGCTTTTTTTTTCCCTTTTCGGATGCAAACTTCGACTCAAAAAAGGCGCGATCGCCTCAATCCTTCATCATTCTTAATATGGGAGTCGCCCGAACTCTCAAGCTATCCGAAAATCAATGATGGACTCTCAACCGCCCTCGGATGGCTGAAAGCTGGGAGCCGATTGCCATAGCAGTCGTCCGGGTAGTCAAGACATCGAACCACTCCGAAACTCAGACAGTGGGCGATTTTTTTCCCGATTGCCTGTTGCCTATTGCCTGTTGCCTGCTAGATCAAAAAAATGCTGCCGATGTCGGATAACTCGCTAAGATTGTAGTGTGGTCAGTGCAGGCTGGGATTATGGGAAAAAGCGAGCGATCGCCCGACCGTGTGGCGGATCGATTTCAAACGTTGCAATATCAACTGCGCCGGTGTTTTCGGCAGCGCGGGCCTGTCAAATTTGACGATTTCGATGTTCTCGTCATCCCCTCCCTCACCCTCGACCAGCAGCAACTTGAGAAGATCCCCGGCGTACACCAGTACGAGGAGCGATTTCTGTTCTCCCTGACCCGCCTGCGAAACCCCAAAATGCGGCTGATCTACGTGACGTCCCAACCGCTTCACCCCAGCGTCATCGACTATTATTTGCACCTGATGCCGGGAATCCCATTTTCCCACGCCCGCGATCGCCTGCTCCTGTTTTCGACTTACGATTCCTCCAAAAAATCCCTCACCGAGAAGATCCTGGAACGTCCCCGCCTGGTGGAACGCATCCGCCAAGTCCTGCGGCCGAGTCAAACCTACATGGTCTGTTTCAATTCGACGCCGTTGGAACGGGAACTCTCAGTCCGGTTGCAAATTCCCCTGCTGGCTTCAGACCCGAATTTGGCCGACTGGGGGACGAAAAGCGGCAGCCGCCAGATTTTTGGGGAGTCGGATATCCCCCACCCGGACGGCAGTCCTTTGGTGCGGACCGAAACTGACCTCGCCGGGGAAGTGGCCGCGTTGTGGAACCGCCAACCGCAGTTGAGGCGGGTGGTGGTGAAGTTGAACGAGGGGTTTTCCGGGGAGGGAAACGCCATTTTGGACCTCGAACCGCTCCGGGACGTCCCCTGCGGCCAAAGGGTGGCCGCGATCCGCGATCGCTTTTCCCGGTTGAGTTTTCAAGCCGGAGGCGAAACCTGGGAGTCCTTCGGCAGTCGGATTCCGGATTTGGGGGCGATCGTCGAAGCGTTCGTGGAGGGGGAGATCAAGCGATCGCCGAGCGTCCAGTGCCAGATCCACCCCTCCGGCGAGGTGGAAGTCCTCTCCACCCACGACCAGATTCTCGGCGGACCCGACGGCCAAATCTTTGAGGGGTGCCGGTTTCCAGCGGACGAAGCCTACCGCTTGCCACTCCAGACTTTGGGGGAGCGCGTCGGCCAGAATTTGGCGGCTAAGGGGGCCCTGGAGCGGTTCGGCCTGGATTTTGTGGCGGTGCGCCGGGGGGACGGCGAGTGGGACCTGCAGGCGATCGAGATCAACCTGCGCCGGGGGGGGACGACTCACCCCTTCATGACGTTGCAGTTGTTGACCAACGGCCAATACGATCGCGCCACGGGGTTATTTTACAGCCAGCAACAACAGCCGAAATATTACATCGCCTCGGACAATCTTCAAAAGGATTGTTATCGGGGGTTGTTGCCGAACGATTTGATGGATATCGTCGCCGATCACCACCTCCATTTCGACAGTTGCCGCGAGACGGGGACGGTGTTTCATTTGATGGGATGCCTGTCCCAATACGGAAAACTCGGCCTGACTTGTATCGGCAATTCTCCCCGAGAGGCCCAGGATATTTACGATCGCGTCGTGGCGGTTTTGGACGAGGAAACTCGAGCGATCGAACCGGATGAGGAGCAGGGGGAGGAGATGCGATCGGGGGACAATGTGGCGGCGTTCCCGGCATCTAAAATGTCGGTGTGACGGTCGGGAAACCGAGGGTTTGAATCCTCGTTTCGGGAAAATTAACTGGGTTCAAATCACCTCGGCTTCCGAACCCCCATTTTTTATTTTTTAAAAGTTTAATCAGTCCGCTTCGGGTTCGTAATGGTGGCACTCCGAACAGGGGCCGCTGGGGTTGACGGCACAGCGGAGAAAAGCCGAGTGGGCGTTAAATCGGCAGGTTCCCTGCTTGTCAACCGTCTTCGACAGCAGGCGGTAACGCTGTTCGTGATATTCCAGAAAGCGTTTAATTTGTTTGTGGGATTGCAGCCGCATCCTCTCCATGCCCAGATTTTTCATCGTCCCATTCCTGATCGACATTTATCAAAATCGGTGGCCTCGTCCGAGCCTCCGATATCAGATGTTAATGGGTCGATCTTAACACTGTTTTAAGGATTCTCTAAATTTGAGCCAGCCGTCGGAATGGGATGGTTGGCAATTCTTTCACCAGATGAAAATCGACTCGACGTCCAGCTCGAATCCAAGCCGGCGATCGCATTCAATCCCCCCCGGTTTCCCTTGAAAAAGAGGGGAGAATCGAACTCAAAGTCCCCCTTATTAAGCAAGATTTAGGGGGATTGAATCGACTGCAAAACCGGCGCGATCGCGAAATTGCTGTAGGCAAACTCGCTGACGGCGTGCCACTGGCGGATGCTGTCTCGGAACTGTTTCCAAGGTTCGTAAATCTCTTTAAATGAAGGTTCCTGACTCGCCATTTCTTCCATCAGTGCGATCGCCTCCCGCTGAGACGCCTGCAAAATTTCCGGACTGTAAGCCCGCAACTGCGTCCCCCCCTCGAGCAACCGCTGCAACGCCTGGGGATTCTGCACGTCGTACTTCGCCAGGGTTTGAACGTTCGCTTCCGCCGCCGCCGTTTTGACAATTTCCTGATACTCCGTCGGCAACTGATTCCAAGCGTTTAAATTGATCTGCAAATCGAAGCTAGAACCTGGCTCCCACCAACCCGGATAGTAGTAGAAATCCGCCGCGTCATTCAACCCCAATTTTTCGTCGTCGTAGGGGCCGACGAACTCCGCCGCGTCGATCGCGCCCCGTTCCAACGCCAGGAAAATCTCGCCCCCCGGCAACACCTGGACGTTGACCCCCAACCGAGATAAAACCTCGCCCCCCAAACCGGGAATTCGCATTTTCAAACCGTTCAAATCGGCGACGGTATTCACCTCTTTTTTGAACCAGCCCCCCATCTGCACGCCGGAATTTCCCGCCGGAAATGCGATGGTGTTGAAATCGGCGTAAAGTTTGTTCATCGCGTCGATGCCGCCCCCCTGGTACAGCCAAGCCATCTGCTGCTGGGTGTTGAGTCCGAAGGGAACGCAGGTTCCGAAGGCAAAAGCCGGGTTTTTTCCGATGTAGTAATAACTCGCCGAATGGCCGCATTCGACGGTTCCCTGTTGGATGGCGTCCAACACCTGCAACCCGGGCACGATTTCCCCCGCCGCGAAGGTTTGGATGGTAAATCGCCCGTCGGTGAGTTCCCTCACCCGGCGAGCGATGAATTCGGCGGCGCCATAGAGGGTATCCAGGGAAGTCGGCCAACTGGTGGCCATTTTCCAGCGGACCGTGGGCAGGGAATCCCCCTGAACGGCCGGACCCGTGTTGTTGCTGCAAGCGGCGAGGGCGGCGGTGGTGGCGGCACCGGTGGCCGCGTAACCGAGGAGTTTTCGACGTTTCATGTTTTCAAGTGATCGCGTTCGGTGATTTCATTGCGGTGGGGTGGCGGACGAAGATCTCGGCGTTTCATCCGGTCTGCATTTTCGCAATTTTATCCGAATTTGGGGAAGTTTGTGATAGAATTTCAGCCGATCAGAGTGTCCGAATCAAATTTGTTAAGTTTTTTGAATGGATGGATGGGTTCGCTCGGCGGGCGGACGTGACATCGATTTCGTTCACCTTCCGATCGCGGATCGGGAACTTTCGGGGGCTGCATTGAGGTTCGGCCGGCTTTCCGAGGGTTGAAAGCGATTGGGGGTGCGACTTTAAAAACTTCAGAATAGCAGATTTTTTTTCTGAATGTAGAGGAGGCGGTTTGATGTCTGGAACGAAAACAGTTGTCGGGGGAATGGTGGCGATCGCGATCGCGGGGACGGGCTTATTTTGGGGGGTAAAAACCTGGCAGGATCGCGCCTTGAATGCTGCGAAAGCGGAAGTGGAAACGGTGGGATCTCTGAAACCGGGGATGGACGTGGAGGCATTGCGGGGGATGGCCGAAGATCTGCGGGAGGCGATCGCGATATTAGAAAAAACCCCCAGATTGCCGGGGCAACCGGTGGCGGTGGAGTTGGCGAAATTGCGCTATCGCCTCGACGACGTGGAAGAACAATTGCGGCCGGAAGTGAAGGCAAAAACGGATTTGGAGGCGGCGAAAAAATTGGCGATGCAGGCGTCGGTGTTGGTGCAAAATCCGCCCCACCCGTCTCAAGTTTGGAAGCGGGCGCAGCAAAAATGGGAAGAGGCGATCGCGCTTTTGGAAGGCATCGAACCGGGTACGCCCTCCGACGATATTGCCCGGGAAAAACTCCGCACCTACCGCCAAAATCGCAATACAATCGTGATCCGGGCGGAGATGTCCGAACAGGCGCTCCGCCTCAATAATATCGGCATCGGGCAAGTGCGGAAAAAACAATATCGGGATGCGATCGTGGCGTTCGACAAAGCCATCCGCCTGGAACCGAAATTGGTGGCGGCGTACATCAACCGGGGGGTTGCCTATTCGGAATTGGGGGAAAACGCTGCGGCGATCGCCAGTTTTAATCGCGCCCTGGAAATCGACCCCAGAAGCGCCCAAGCCCGCTATTTTCGGGGTTCGGAATATCTGGAAATGAGCGACTATCAAAAATCCCTCGACGACTACACCGAGGCGCTCCGCCTGAATCCCGACTACATCGACGCCTATTTGGATCGGGGGTTCGTCCACAAACAACTCGGGGAGGAACAAAAGGCGATTATCAACTATCAAAAAGCCGCCGAAATTCTCAAGTCTCAGGGCAAGCTGGAAACGGCGGATATGGCGATGAGTATCGTCCGGGAACTGCAAAGTTCGACGGCTGAAAATTCCACACCTTAGAAGGCGCTGAAGCGCAACAACGAACGGAAATTAGCAACTTTTTTACATCATTTATTTGAAAGATTTTAAAATCTGAAAAACGGTTTTTAATTCCCGAGAAAGTTGAGTTGATAATTGGCTGGATATCGCGTAACGAGAGATGTCACCCCTTACCGCTTTCAAAAACATCCACGTTCCGCCATTGGTAATCAAATCGCCATCTGTCTGGCAAATAATCGGATCTGGTATGACCGATCATCAATCCCTCATGCGATTTCCCGGATCGTCTCGAAATAGGGTATTTCCGGTGCGGACGATGCGGGTGCGGGTTTCGATCATGTAAGGTCCCCGCAGGCGGTTTGAGCCCGCAAAAATTAACAGGAAACCCAGAAAAATATCGGCGGTGGCAACAATCGAAATCGCCCCCAACCAACTCAATCCCAAATTGTGGAGCACGAAAATGGCGGCGACTTGCAGGAGGGCGAGTCCGGTGATAAAAAATGCCATTCCCACCGCCAAAACCGAGAAACCGGCGGTGAGGCGTCTTTGTTCGCGCTGGGCTTCCCGGAGGGCGATATCGCGGTGCAGGTCCACCAAAACCGCCACCAGACGGAGCATCCGGCGCAAATAAGCGTTGATGGCTTCCAGGAGGTCACTAACGCCCACGGCCCGATCCTCCGAACAGCAAACCCAGGATAAAGCCGATTCCCAAGGCCGTCAACAAACTGGTTCCGACATGATCTTTGGCTTTGCGGTTGACTTCCGGCAGCATTTCCGTCTCGAAGCGGGTGATGAGTTTTTCCGTGCGTCCCTCCAAAGTTTTCAGGGTGCGATCGAGGGTCGGCAGGATGTAATCTTCGAGTTTGGAGGGGTCAGAGGTGTGAGCATTTGGGCGGGTTTCCCGCCACCGCTGGAGTTGGGAGAGTTCGGTGAGGTAATGGCGGATGAGGGTGCGGGTGTGTTCCGTGCGAGCCGCGATGTAATCGATCGCCAATTCCAAATTGCCTTCGGTGGCGGCCAGATCTTCGGCGGCGAGTTGGGGCCACTCTTCCAAAATGAGAGGTGCGATCGCACCGAAGCGCTCCGCAAATTCGGTTTGAGAGATCGTCGGCCGGTTGGGGGTATCGGTGGGGTCGGGTTCCATAATGTTAGGCGATCGCTGCAACTGTACCAATTTCCATCAGATTTGAATCGTCAATTGTCGGGGCGAATGGCATTCGCCTTTGTCAAGAAATCGGGTTCGGGAAAAGTTTACCAATTTATTGAATCGGCGATCGCAGTTGGGGTCAAATCTAACCCGAATGCGCCAAAGCGCAACAACGGAGGGATTGGCAGTTTCTCCGGCCTCGGGACGCCGTCCGCAACTGGAATTGAATGCCCTATTGTACAATACTCCCAATTTCGTTTCGAGAACCCGGTGGCCATGTCCGAACAACTCAATTTGGAATCGAACCCCAAATCTTTCCCCCAGATCGCGAACGCCTTCCGGCGGGGGGGATGGATCGGCTTTTGGCTGCAGGTTGGGTTTGGAGTCGTACCCGTTTTTCTGATCCTGTTTGCTTTATTTCTCAGTCCCGCCAAAAATCGGCTGGGACAGTCGTTCGTCGGGGTGATTTTAGCCTACGCCTGTTTGATCGCGTTGGGATTTACCATCTACTGGTGTTTCCGCTACACCCAAATCGGCAATCAACTCGACGATCCCCAGCGCCGTCCGACGAAAGCCAGCGTCACCCGCACCCTTTGGATCGGGTTGTCGGCCAATATCGTCGGGATGAGTTGTGCCGTCGTGGTGGCGCTGTGGAAAGTGGGAGTTCTCTTATTTAAGATGCTGTCCGTGCCTCCCGGGGCGGCGATGATCGACAATTCGGGTGGGGGGCCGACGATTGTCAGTCGCAGCGGGCCGATCATCGTTCCGATGGACCTGATCGCATTGCAGGCGGCGGTGAACGCGATCGCGGCCGAGTTGGTCGGCATTATCGTGGCCGCATTTCTACTCTATATGGTGACGCAAAATTCCGGGAAGCGATCGTGACGGTCTCGGTTGCCGGCGATGGCAAAATTTTCGCCTTCGATATCAGCAATGTTTCGATTTCAACAATTCTGGTGTTTCGACGGTTTCAATCGGGGAAAAGAGCCCGCAAAAGTTGACGACCTCCTCAGAGACGGTATCGCCGCAAAAATCAGGCAACATTCGAGGGAAATTCGGATTGATTCTCGCGAACTCGGTCGGTCGGGGGCGGGCTAGTCGGGAAAATTGGCCAGCAGGTCGCGGCCCCGTTCTCCCATCTCCAACAGTTGCCCCCTCAAGGCATTGATCGCCAACTGGGAGGGCTGCGATCGCCCCCTCTCCCAACGGTTCACAGTTTGAAAGGAAACCCCCAACTTCGCCGCAAATTTTTCCTGAGATAAACCCATACGCCGCCGCAGGGTGAGGACGAGGGTGGAAAAATGAGAATTGGTGGTGACGGACATGATGACCTCCCGGATGAAACCCAAAATTGGCTTGATGCTGATATACCAGTTGATATAATACTCAATCAATTTAATCGTCGAGCATTTCGAGGCGGCCGGCTTCCTCTGTCAGAATGATGGCGTCAGGCGGAATCCGCATTCATCCGATCGGGTCACAGAGATGACAGGGGCGAAGTTAACCTCCACAATAGATTAATGAACTCTCATCATTCACACCACCCATGACCGAGACTCAGCTTCCACCCCTGATTCCCCGGGAAATTTTATTCGGAAACCCGGAACGCTCCCGCCCGGAATTATCCCCGGACGGCAAATTTCTCGCCTACATCGCCCCCGACGAGAACAACGTCCTGCAAGTGTGGCTGCGGACGATGGGGGAAGCGGGCGATCGCAAACTGACAAACGACAAAAAACGGGGCATCCGCGCCTTTTTCTGGACCTATGAGCCCGACTGCCTCATTTACGCCCAGGACTCCGACGGGGACGAAAACTGGCACCTCTACCTCGTCAACATCCAAACCAACATCGTCCGAGATCTGACGCCGTTTCAGGGGGTCCTCGCCCGGGTGGTCCAAATCGAACACACCTTTCCCGACCGGATTTTGGTGGGAATGAACCTCAACAACCCCCAGGTTTTCGACGTCTACGAGATCGACATCAACAGCGGAGCGGTGGAACTTCACACCCAAAATCCCGGCAATATCGTCAGTTGGACGGCCGACAGCCAATATCAAATTCGAGCCGCGAGTGCCTCGGCGCCGGACGGCGGCTTCGATTTATTGTACCGGGACACTCCGGAGTGCCCCTGGGAAACCCTCCGCCACTGGGGACCCGACGAACAGGGGGGGGCGGCTTTCTTTTCCCGGGACGGCAACACTCTCTACATGGTGGGCAACCACGACGCCAACGCCGGACGACTCATCGGTTGGGACGTCTCCACCCGGGAAGAGACGGTGATGGCCGCCGATCCCCAGTACGACGTGGGCGGGTTGCTGGTCCACCCCACCACCTACAAAATCGAGGCCGTCTCCTTCTACAAAGACAAGGAAGAATGGCACATTCTCGACGAGGGCATCCGCGAGGATATCGACACCATCAAAACTATCCGCCCGGGGGAATTCGGCATCAAGCGGACTCTGGATGACAAGCTGTGGCTGGTCAGTTTTGTCGCCGACGACGGCCCTGTTTATTATTACATTTACGATCGCACCTCGAAGGCGGTGACGTTCCTGTTCACCAACCAGCCCCAACTCGAAGGCTTGCCCCTCGCCCCGATGGAAGCGATCGCCTACGAGGCCCGGGACGGACTCACCCTCCACGGCTACCTCACCCAACCCGTGGGCGTCGAAACCCCCGTCCCGGCGGTGATGCTGGTCCACGGCGGCCCCTGGGCGCGAGATCTGTGGGGGTACGACCCAGAAGCCCAATGGCTGGCTAACCGGGGTTACGCGGTCCTGCAGGTCAACTTCCGGGGTTCGACGGGTTACGGCAAGGGCTTTTTGAGAGCCGGAAACCGGGAGTGGGGGGCGAAGATGCACGACGACCTGATCGACGGGGTGAATTGGCTGGTGGAAAATCACGTCGCCCCGAAGGACAAAATCGCCATCATGGGGGGATCTTACGGCGGCTATGCGACCTTGGTGGGGCTGACGTTCACCCCCGAGGTGTTCGCCTGCGGCGTGGATATTGTCGGGCCGAGCAATTTGATGACGCTGATGGAGAGCATCCCCCCCTACTGGGAACCGCTGCGGGCGAATTTTTACCACCGGGTGGGGAATTTGGAGACGGAACCGGAATTTCTCAAATCGCGATCGCCCCTATTTTTCGTCGATCGCATCGTCAAACCCCTGCTGATCGGCCAGGGGGCCAACGATCCCCGGGTCAAACAGGCCGAGAGCGAACAGATTGTCGGGGCCATGAAAACGGCGAAAAAGCCGGTGGAATATGTGTTATATTCCGACGAAGGCCACGGCTTCGCCCGCCCGGAGAACCGCCTGCACTTCTACGCGATCGCGGAAGACTTTCTCGCCAAATATCTGGGGGGACGCTGCGAACCCGTCGGAGACATCCCCGGCCATTCGGGCACGGTGCGATCTCTGGCTTAGGGGGTGCTCGGTGGGGTGTAGGGTGTAGGGTGTAGGGACAACCTGATACGGTTGCCGTTCCCATGCCCCATTCCCCAGGCTCCATTCAGAAGGGCGCGGCGCTATAAATTGTCAATTATCAACTATCAATTCTCATAATTCGGTGAGGTTCTATGGTACAGTATATCCTCGCGCTTTTGATCGTTATGTCGATCGGATTCGGCACGAATTCCTCGATCAAAATCGTCAGCGAGGGAGATGAGGCATTGGTCGCCCGGTTGGGAAGATACCGGCGGACGTTGAGACCGGGGTTGCACTTTATCACCCCCGTCATCGAAAAGATCGTCTACTACGACACCCTGCGAGAGCGGCTGTTGGACATTCCCAAACAGGAAGCGATCACCAATGATAATGTCCCCCTCACCATCGATGCGGTGGTGTTTTGGAAAATCACCGATCTGCGAAAGTCCTATTACGATATTGAAAACGTGGAAGGGGCGATCGGCAACCTGGTGACGACCACCCTGCGGGCGGAAGTGGGGTTGCGGAATATGGAGGATATGTTTTCCCAGATCAAAGACATGAACAAAGTCCTCCTGACCAGTCTGGCCGAGAAGACGGGCGATTGGGGCGTGCAGGTGATGCAGGTGGACTTGCAGAGTATCGAACCGCCCGAAAAAGTGAAACAGGCGATGGAAGCCCAGCGGGCGGCGGAAAATCAAAAGAAAGCGCGCATCAGCGAGGCGGAGGGCAACGCGGCGTCGATTCAGGTGTTGGCAAAAGTGCTGAAAATGGACCCCAACAGCCGGGAATTTTTGCAGTTTTTGATCGCCAGACAATATGTGGAAGCCAATCTCGATATCAGCAAGAGTAACAATGCCAAGGTCATCTTCATGGATCCCTCCAACCTGACGGAAGCGTTGGTGGATTTGATGGACAACCCGGCCGCGATGCAAGAGCAACTGAAGATGAAAGGTGAGCCGAATTTGTCCAAATCCCGCCCAGCCAACGGGGACAGTTAAAGCCGGTATGGAGGAAGCGGAAGAAGTTCCCTGGATCTCTAGGGAGAAATCATGCTTCCGGGAGCTGGGGAGTGTTAAGACAACTGCTGGCGAACCTTCTCAAATCTAGGGGTTCAACAGAAGTCGAAAAATCTCCTCAAATCCGCTCAATTTTGGGTATAATTACCTTCGGCCGGTTGAAAAGTCAAACATAACCGGGTGCCGTCAGAGGATACAACATGGCGTTTTCACGTCAATGTTCAAGCTCCATAGACAGCGGGAAGTTAGAAGCTCCGCGCAGCGAAAAGATTTTTCTTTTCACCCCATCAAGCGGGCGGCTCGTCCGTGTTAGCCCGCGGACTGGACGGTGCCGACACTTCCAGAAACAAGCGGGAAGAAAACATCGAACCCATTCAACGCCAATATTTGGGCAGTTGTATATCAGTTGAAGTCGGTTTTCAGAGCGGTTTAACTCCTACGATTCTTGCAGCATGGTCAATCTCACACCGAATCCGAGTTTTAGCGTCACCCTCCGCCTGGAACTGCCGAACCGGGCCGGCCAACTGGCGGCCGTGGTGCAGGCGATCGCCACGGCGGGGGGCAACATGGGGGCGATCAACCTGATCGAGCAGACCCGCCACACCACCATCCGGGAGTTCACCGTCGATGCTTCGAGTACGGAACACGCCGAGCAAATTATCGCGTCGGTGAAGACCCTGCCCGGTTTAAAATTGCTCACGGTTTACGATCGCACCTTCAACCTGCACCGGTGCGGCAAAATCAGCATCCAGAGTAAGATCCCCCTCAAGTCCCAGAGCGATTTGGCGATGGCCTACACGCCGGGGGTCGGCCGCATCTGTCGGGCGATCGCGGACGACCCCGAACAGGCCTACAACCTGACGATCAAACAAAACACGGTGGCGATCGTCACCGACGGCAGCGCGGTTCTGGGCCTGGGGAATTTGGGCCCGGGCGGTGCCCTGCCGGTCATGGAGGGCAAAGCCATGCTCTTCAAGGAGTTCGCCGATATCGATGCGTTTCCGGTCTGTCTGGACACCCAAGATCCCGATGAAATTGTGGCGACGGTCAAACACATCGCCCCGGTGTTCGGCGGGGTGAATTTGGAGGATATCGCCGCGCCGCGGTGTTTTGAGATCGAAGCCCGGTTGCGGGAAGAACTCGACATCCCGGTATTTCACGACGACCAGCACGGGACGGCGATCGTCAGTCTGGCGGCTCTGATCAACGCCCTGAAACTGGTGGACAAGTCGATGGAGGAGGTGAAAATTATCCTGAACGGGGCGGGGGCGGCCGGGATCGCCATCGCCCGCCTGCTCAGAAAGGCCGGGGCGACGGAAATCGTCCTGTGCGACTCCCGGGGGATTATCTCGGCGGACCGGGAGCTGACCCCCCAGAAGCGGGAATTTGCGGTGGAGTCGGGGGGAAATCTGGCCGACGCCATGAAGGGGGCGGACGTGTTCATGGGGGTGAGCGTCCCCGGGGTGGTGACGCCGGAGATGGTGCGATCGATGGCGAAAGATCCGATCGTGTTCGCGATGGCCAACCCCATCCCCGAAATTCAGCCCGAATTGGTCGTGGACGACGTGGCGGTAATGGCGACGGGACGCAGCGATTACGCCAACCAAATCAACAACGTGCTGGCGTTTCCGGGGATTTTCCGGGGCGCCCTGGACTCTCGGGCCGCCACCCTGACGATGAGTATGTACCTGGAAGCGGCCAACGCCATCGCCTCCCTGGTGACGCCGAACGAACTGACGCCCGAACACATCATCCCCTCCGTGTTCGATAAGAGGGTCGCCACGGCCGTGGCCGCGGCGGTGGCCCAAACGGCCCGCCAGGAGGGCATCGCCCGCCGTTAGCGATCGCGCCCCACCGTCGGATCGGGCGGATGCTGCCGAAAGTGGGGCGAATTATTCTATGATTGGGATCGGGACGTTTGACATTTTTCGATCGTCGCGAACTCGATCCTCAAAACCGATTGTCGGGTGGTATCCGTCTACAGATTTTGACCGATTTCGGGGGGCGAAATTCGATCCGAACCCCATTCAATTTCAACTCGTCGGTCTGAGATTGTTGTCATTTATCAGGAGAAATCAAATCAATGGAGCAACGAGGCGTCACCGTATGGTTTACGGGTTTGAGCGGCGCGGGCAAAACCACCATCAGCCAAGCCGTCGCCGAAGAACTGAAATCCAGAGGATATCGGCTGGAAATTTTGGATGGGGACATCGTGCGGACGAACCTGACGAAGGGGTTGGGATTTAGCAAGGAAGATCGGGATGAAAATATCCGCCGGATCGGTTTCGTTTCCCACCTGTTGACGCGCAACGGCGTCATCGTCTTTGTGTCCGCCATTTCTCCCTACCGCGAGATTCGGGATGAGGTGCGGCAACGGATCGGCGATTTTGTGGAAGTGTTCGTCAATGCGCCCCTCGACGTCTGTGAGACGCGGGACGTGAAAGGACTCTACAAGCGGGCGCGGGCCGGAGAAATCAAAGCCTTCACCGGCATCAGCGACCCCTACGAACCCCCCCTCAATCCGGAAATCGAATGTCGGACCGACTTGGAAGAACTTTCCGAAAGCGTCGATAAAGTGATCGGGGCGTTGGAAAAGATGGGCTATTTACAGAGTCCGACTGCAGTGGCATCTCAGTAGCGATCGCCATCGCTTTTGGAGCCGGGGCAATTCTTCGGGAATTGCCCCGAAGCGAGGATGATACATTCAGGAACGAGGGGCGAAAATTCGGACGATTGATCCGGTTAAACACGACAAAATTGACCTTTATTGATTCATGAGCGACCTCTACATTTCCTGGACCGAATATTATCGCAAAACTGAAATCTTGGCCGCTAAAATTTATCAATCCCAGTGGGCCTTCGATCAAATCGTCTGCATCGCCCGGGGGGGGATGCGAATCGGGGACGTGCTCTCCCGCATTTATAATTTGCCCCTGGCGATCCTCGCCACCTCTTCCTACGGCGGCCCCCGAGGGCAAACCCGGGGCGAAATTCGCCTCGCCCACCACCTGACCATGACGACGGAAAATCTGGGGAGCAACGTCTTGCTGGTGGACGACCTGGTGGATTCCGGGACGAGCCTCGATCGCTCCGTTGCCTGGTTGACGGAGCACTATCCCGACGAAATCCGAGAAATTCGGACGGCGGTCCTTTGGTACAAAAGTTGTTCTTCCGTCGTCCCCGATTACTACGTCGATTATCTGAGTGACGACCCCTGGATTCACCAGCCCTTCGAGTGTTACGAAAAAATGGATCCGGCCGATTTGCCACACAAAGAGGCGATCGCGACTGAGATTCGCACCGATTCCCATCCGGACAAATAGCGATCGCGGCCTGTTTATCTACCCCGAGAAATAGGAGGTTCGCCAGAGGTGGGGCGGATGGCAATGACTAAAATGGAAATCGGGAGTTGGGAATGAGAAATGAATGGGTAATTCTCACTTCTCCCCCACTCCAATGCTGATCGCTTTTTTAAATCTCATGTCCGAGTCGGAATCGAGTCTCCCAAAATTGATGCAAACTCTGAGACGGCGACTCAAGTTATCCCAGGAAGGGTTGGCCGATCGCCTCGGCGTCTCCCGGGCCAGCGTCAATCGCTGGGAAAACGGACGCAGCCACCCCTCCGAGGAACTCTTGGGGGCCATCAAACACCTGTGGGCGGCCATGCCGCCGGAACCGAAGCCGGAAGCGTCGTCCGAGCGTCCGGACAGACTGCGGCAGTCCGACGTGATGCGAATTTTGGGGGTTTCTCATCAGCGGGTGCGATCGCTGCGAATTCGCCGCACCCTGCCATTTGAATGGGACGAAGATCTCGAGACTTGGGTCACGTCCGAGAAGGAGGTCGATCGCTACCTGCGTCGAAAAGGCAAGCGACTGAAACGGATGGACCTTCGAGAATCGTCGCTCACTCCCAAAGGCGACCAGAACTTCAAAAATGCGGATCGCCGGGGTGAGAATTGAATCGGCTCTGTCCACTTACGGACACCCGGGGCGCGGCGCTATAATTGAAAGTGACTCTGTCAAGAGACTTTTTAACATTTCGTTTTTCTTCCCCTCTCTTTCTGCATCCAAAAAGACCTGGATTGAATGCTTTTTATGAGAAAAATATTCGGTCTAATTATACCTTTTTTTATGTCTATTTTTACGCTCCTTGTTCTGGCTTCACCTGCTCATTCAGACCGGTCTGAGTCTGCCGTAATTTTGACGGAACGGAACGGATATTATCCCCTGGGTTTAAATGATCTGAGTTTGAAGACGAGGGGCGCGATGGTCGTTCCGCTGAGTCTGTGGTCGGTTGATGCTTTGATACCCCACCTCCAAACCGAGAGTTTTATTTTGGGTTTTTACTACGGTTTCATGCTGATCATGATCGGCTATCACTTTTTTATTGGGTTGACGTTGCGCGACAAAAGTTATAAATATTACGTATTTTTTTTGCTAATGAACTTGATTTTAAGTAGCTCCCAAAACGGCATTTTTGAAGAATACTTTTTGCTCAAAAATCCGGACATAAATCCTGGGATTTTTTCCCTAACGATGGGTCTATCCCTGCTGGCTTTTATTCGATTCTCCGAAACCTTCCTCAATCGCCAATCTCTGACCCCCAATTTCCATCAATATTTCAGATTTTTATCGATCGCGATCGCCGGTTTTACAATCCTCATTTTGTGGCCAGTTTCCCGCCTATTTATCTGGATATTTATCGCCTTATTATTGCTCACCTACTGGCTAATTTTTATCGCCATTATATTGAGTTGGCGGCAAGGGCAAAAACAAGCCCGTTACTTCTTCTTCGCCCAACTGCTGCTATTGATTCAGGCGAACCTGACGCTCTTTTCCATTGGGGATTTACTTCCCGCCCAGTTCCAGATTTTGGTTCGATATCCCGGCTTGGGGATTTTGCCGGTCGCCCTCTTCATCGCCTTTGCTCTGGGCGATCGGATCAATATCCTCCGACAAAACCAAGAAAAAGAGCAAGCCGAAACCCTGCGGGTAAAAGAAGAGTTAAATCAGGCTTTGCACTTGGCAAAAGCCGACCTCGAAAAACGGGTCAAGGAACGGACTGAAGACCTGCAAAAAGCGAAAATAACGGCTGAAGTCGCCAACCGCACCAAAAGTCAACTCATCGCCAATGTCAGCCACGAATTGAGAACTCCTTTGAATGGTATTTTGGGATACGCCCAAATCTTGAGACGAGACGATCGCCTGACGGAGAAGCAAAAAGAAGGTTTGGACGTGATTTACAACTGCAGTTCTCACCTCTCATCAATCATCGACGAAATCCTCGATATCTCCAAATTTGATGTCGAAAATATTGAAATTTATCCCGCCGATTTTTGTCTGCCAGAATTCCTAGCTGAAATCGTCGAGCCGTTTCAGGAAAGAAGTCGTCAGAAGCAGTTAAACTTCCTGGGGATATTTGACGAAGGCTTGCCCCTTTACGTCCGCGCCGACCCCGATCGACTCCGGCAAATTTTGAATCACCTTTTGGATAATGCCGTCGAATTTACTCCCCGGGGTAGTATCACGTTTGAAGTGCAGTTGCTCGAAATTTTGCCCCTCCCTCAATCTCCCGTCGGCACCGCCAAAATTCACTTTTCGATAGAAGATACGGGTCGGGGATTGACATCTCAACAAATCGAAAAATTATTTCAACCCTTTGAACAAGTCGGCGATCGCATCCACAATGCGGAGGGGACGGGGTTGGGATTAGCCATCAGTCAAAGGCTGGTACAGATCATGGGGGGACAGATTCACGTCGAAAGTTATCCCGATCGCGGCAGTCAATTTTGGTTCGACTTGGAGCTGACCATTTCGACGGAAGAAGTCCCGTCAAAACCCACGATTAAAGCTGAAAATATCATCGGGTTTAGCGGCGATCGGCGCAAAATTTTGGTGGTTGACGATCGCCCGGAAAATCGCTCTTTTCTCAAACACTTATTGGAGTCCCTCGGTTTTACCGTTGCCGAAGCGGAGAACGGACAACAAGGGATTGAACAAGTTCACATTTTCCAACCCGATCTGGTCATTACAGATTTGATCATGCCGGTCAAGGATGGATTGAAAATGATCCGACAGTTGCGCCAATCTCCTCAATTCAATAATTTGCCCATTGTCGTCGCTTCCGGAAGTGCTTCGGGCTCAATTAAACAGTTAGCTTTAGAATCCGGATGTAATGACTTGATAACGAAACCCATTCGCGTCAATGAACTCTTGCAAAAATTGCAAGTTTATTTGCCGTTACAATGGATTTATGCGGGACGAGAGATGGATGAAGAGCAAGTGGAACCCGATCCTTCAGAAACTTCCCTTATCGTCCCTCCCATCGAAGAATTATCCGACCTGATCCAAGCCGCCAGAATTGGAGATATCGACACCCTGGAGCGGGAAGCAAAACGGCTCAAGCAGGTGAATCCTAGCTATACCAATTTTGCCAATAAAGTCCTTCAATTTGCCCGAGATTTTGACGATCGCGCCATTCTCAAACTCATCGAAGCTTGAACCCTCAATCTCGGGACGTTGGTGGCAAATGGGACTCAATCAGATTGACAATTTCATGATCTTCAAAATTGAGCGCCAATTCCGAGACGCGATCGCAAAAGGGAACGTACCTTTGATCCGAAATTTTAATTCTTTGCACCTCTCGCTCAATTTGTTCGATATCCCCAATCTTTGCCGCCTCACAAATGACCATCAACGCTTCAGCCGGTGGCAGAACCCATTCATCTGAGGCGACATCCTCCGGGGTGTTATCGTCAGTTCGCGAGGGTCGATATGTTTCGTAAATCCACTCCAAATTGAGGTATTTTTGCAGAATTTCCAACAGCCGGTCGAACTCGATCGGTTTGGGGATAAAATCGTCGCACCCAGCCTCCAAACTCTGCACTTGATCTTGCTGAAGAACGCTGGCGGAAGAAGCGATGATGATGGTATTTTTGAGGCGGGGATCTTGACGCAGGCGGCGGGTCATTTCAAACCCGTCCAACACCGGCATCACCAAATCCGTCAGAATTAAATCCGGCTGTAATTCTCGGGCGACTGCCAGCCCTTCTTCGCCATTTTCAGCCCGGTGGCAGTCGAATCCCAGGGGGTCGAGCACTTCCATAATAATTGTCCGATTCACCGCTTTATCATCCACGACCAATAATTTTCGGCGCGACCCCTCGTAGCCGACAATTTTTCTCCCCTCTACCTGCGTGACCGCCGATACCCAATCGTCTGCCAGGGGCACTTCCAACTCGAAACTGAAACAACTTCCCCCCCCCAACCGACTGCTGACTTCGATGGTAGAGCCCATCATCGCCAGCAGTTTTTGGGAAATCGTCAGTCCCAAACCGCTGCCCTCGGCGCGGCGAGAAATGGCGCCGACTTGCTCGAAAGGCCGAAAGATCGTTTCGATTTGTTCCTCGTTCATTCCCACTCCCGTATCCTCGACACCAAATCGAAGTCGGACGGTTTTGGGGGTGCTGTCGGTGACTTCGACGCGGAACGTCACGCCGCCGGTATCGGTAAATTTGACGGCATTTCCGAGGAGGTTAATTAAAATTTGTCCCAACCGTTTTTCGTCGGCAATAATCGCGGCGGGAAGCTGGGGGTCGCCGATGTAAGTGAACTCGATGCCTTTGTTTTGGGCGCGGATGCGGATCATTTCCGCCACGCTCGTCACGAAAGATAAAAAATGGAATTCTTTGGGATAGAGTTCCATTTTTCGGGCTTCGATTTTGGAGAGGTCGAGAATGTCGTTGATCAGGTTTAACAGATGGGTGCCGCACTGGCGGATGATGTCGATGCCGTGGCGGTGTTGGTTAAGGTCGTCGGCTCGTTCCAGGATTTGGGTGTAGCCGAGAATGCCGTTGAGGGGGGTCCGCAGTTCGTGGCTCATATTGGCGAGAAATTCGCTTTTGGCTTGGTTAGCCATATCTGCGGCGGTTTTTGCCTCTTGCAATTGTCGTTCGTAGGCTTTGCGATCGCTGATATCCCGCACCACCACTTGCCAAATATTCCGCTCTCCCAAAAGGGTCGCTTTCGTGCACACGTCGGCGAGAAACTGCTCGCCATTTAAACGCTGGTGCAGCCACTCGAAGCGGAGGGTGTCTTGTCGGGCATCGAGCCGCATCATAATTTCTCGGGCGCGCTGTTGCGAGTTCGTCCCGTCCGGTTGTTTTTCGGGGGAAAATTCACTCGGATGTCTGCCGATAAATTCGGATTTATCGGTGCATCCAAACATTTTTAAAGTCGCCTCGTTGCAATCGATCAAGATGTTTTCATCGAGCAACATGACCGCGTCCAGGTTGGCTTCAAAAAGGGTGCGATACCGCTCTTCCGAAGTTTTGAATGCTTCCTCCGTTTGTTTTCGTTGGGTCATGTCAAGGACGGTGCCAAATAAACAGGTCACCCGTCCCTCGCTGTCAACTAACGGTTTGGTTTTGGCTTCTGCAAATCGAATTGAACCGTCGGGTCGCACGATCCGATAGTCGAATTGGGCCGGTTGTTTGGTTTCGATGACCCGCGCGATCGCCGTCAAAAAAATCTCCCGATCTTCGGGATGAATTAGTTGTTGAAATTGGTCAAAATCGGGCGTTTCTTGGGTCGGATTCAAGCCAAAAATGTGGAAGACTTCTTCCGACCAAGTGATTTGACCCGTCTCGAGATCGTATTCCCAGTTGCCGACGTGGGCGACGCGCTGGGCTTCCAATAGTAAGGCGGTCCGTCGCTGGATTCTCTCTTCGAGTTCCGAATTAATTTTTTGGAGTTGAAGTTGGGTTTTCTTGTGTTCAGAAACGAGGGCCGATAAAACCAACGCACTAATGGCGATCGCGCCGATGAACGACTGCAGCAGCACCAAAGATTCGCCGGGAGAATCTCGCACAAACGAACCGTAGCCGTTGGCCGTGGCGATCGCCGAAATTGAAATGATGGCGACGACCAGCAATGTGACGATTTGGGGCGGGAAGCGAAACGCCGCCCAAATCAGTGGCAGGACGAGCATATATTCGATCGGATACCCCCGCAAAAAGGCGAGGATATTGATTGCCAATAGCAACCCGACCAATAACAGGAATTCTATTTTTTGTTGTCCGATCATTTGCCGTTGATGTGGGGGTTGATTTTGACGACCCCAAGCGACGATTAAAGGTGTGAAGACCAAAATACCGACCGCATTCGACACCCACCAATTTGTCCAAATTTCCGCGCCGCCATTCCAGGCAACTTGGCGGGTTGCCACCAAGGTGAGGGTGGCGATTGTGGCGCTGACGGCGGGACTGAAGACGACGGAGAGTCCGATGAATTTGAACAGGTCCCGAGAGCGGACGAGCCAATTTCGGGAGCCGACAAAGCGATCGAGCAAAACCACCGCCACGATCGCTTCCAGAGAATTTGCGAGGGCGAAGACGACCGTGGTGAGGGCGGAAAGTGCCGCCAATTCTCGACTGGAAAATCCGAGGATGAGGCTGCCGATGAAAACGCCCCAAATCACGGGATAGCCGAGTAGCAATGCTCCGCCGATCGCCAGTCCGGAGATCGGCCAAATCGCGGCGACACTCCCGTATACCGTCGCCACCAGCAGGGAAATTTTGGCAATACAAATATAAGTGACGGCGACGATGGCGACGATGGCGGCGATCAACAGTTTTTTTGGGTTCAAATTCAATCGGTTTTCCATCAATTCCCCCGACCGCTACTCAGGTTGACAACTGGGCCGGCAACGTCACGTTAAACTCAGTTCCCCGTCCCGGTTGGGAAGCCAAAGCGATCGTCCCCCCGTGTTGATCTTCGACAATTTGACGGACGATCGCCAGTCCCAGTCCGGTTCCCTTTCCGACAGCCTTGGTGGTGTACAAATAATCGAATATTTGATTTTGAATGTCCGGGGTCATGCCGATGCCGTTATCTCGGATGCGAATCGCGACTTGTCGGGATTCGGGAAAATATTCTGTTTCGATTGTAATACAATTGGGGTCCGCTGAAATGTCGTCGAAGCTGCGGCCGACATTTTTCTCTTCCACCGCATCGATCGCGTTCGAGAGCAAGTTCATGAACACTTGGTTCAATTGTCCGGGATAACATTCGATCTCCGGCAATTTTCCATATTTTTTGACGATTTCGATAGGGGGGCGATCGTCATTTCCCTTGAGACGGTGCTTTAAAATCATCAGGGTGCTGTCAATGCCATCGTGAAGATTAAACGCCACCCGAGTCCGTGTATCCGAGCGAGAAAACGTCCGCATCGAACCGCTGATGTCCGCCAGCCGTTTCGTCCCTTCCTTCATGGAATCCAGCAATTTGGTAAAATCTTTGACGAGATATTCCAAATCGACGGCTTCTATCTCCTCTAAAATTTCGGGTTCGGGTTCGGGATAGTATTTGCCGTAAAGTTCGAGGAGATGAATTAAATCTCGGGCGTAATCCTGGGCGTGGGACAAATTTCCGCCGATAAAACTGACGGGATTGTTAATTTCGTGGGCAATTCCGGCGACCAATTGTCCCAAGGAAGACATTTTTTCGCTCAAAATGAGCTGCGACTGGGCTTTTTCAAGTTGCGACGTCCGCTCTTTGACTTTCTGTTCGAGTTGGCTGTTGAGTTCGGCGAGTTGTTGATTTTTATCGGCGAGTTCTCGCGTCAAAGACCGCAACTTCAGTTGCAGGTTGATGCGGGCGAGGACTTCTTCCTGCTGAAAGGGTTTGGTGATGTAGTCCAACGCCCCCAATGACAGGCCCTTCACCTTGTTATCCGTATCTGCGAGGGCCGTCATAAAAATAATCGGTAAATCGCGATGGTTCGGATTGGCTTTGATCTGCCGACAGGTTTCAAAACCGTCAATTCCCGGCATCATCACATCCAGCAAAATCAAATCGGGAACGGCGGATTGAAGTTTGTTGAGGGCATCTCCCCCATCTTTGGCGACCAAAACCCTGAAGCCGACTTTCCGAAGAAATTCAAAGAGAACTTTGATATTTGTCGGATTGTCATCGACGATCAGTAGGGTGGTTTGTCCTTCGTGTTTTGAGTTCATAATTTAATGGGCGAAAAGTGATGGCTCGATCAAAAATTGGGTCGCTTCTCGGCCGGGCAGTGGTTGAGAAAACAGATACCCTTGACCGAATTCACAGTTCAACTCGATCAGTTTGTCAAGTTGTTCTCGGGTTTCGATTCCTTCGGCTACCACGTCCATATTCAGACGGTGGGCGAGAGAAATAATTGTTTTAATGATTTCTTCTCCTCCTCTGTTATCTGTCAAGCGAGTCACAAACGAACGGTCAATTTTGAGCGTATCCAGGGGAAAGTTGTGCAGGCGACTCAAGGACGAATGTCCCGTTCCAAAGTCGTCGATACAAAGCTTGATTCCCAAGTCGTGAAGTTGTCGCAGGATCTCGATCGCCTGATGGGCAGTTTTCAAAAAGTCGCTCTCCGTGACCTCTAGTTTGATAGCCGAAGTTTCAATTTCATACTTTCCCATCACCGCCCGTACCTGGGCGACGATTTCGGGCTGTTGCAATCTCTGAGCTGAACAATTGATATTGACAACGGGAAACTCTTTTAAATCCAATTCTCTTCGCCATTTCTCGATTTGCTGGCAGGCTAATTTAAAAGCCAAACAGTCGAGGGCAGAAATCAAGCCGATCTCTTGTGCGATGTCGATAAATACTCCCGGCGAGACAATTCCCAGCCGCGGATGTTGCCAGCGAATGAGCGCTTCAAATCCCGTCAATTTCCGAGTTGATAGGGAAACGATCGGTTGGTAATACAGACAAAACTGTTCTTCTTCTATTCCCTGACGGAGGTCGGATTCGAGTTGAATCCGTTCCCATGCCGCCGCCCGCATTTCCGGTGTCAAGACGACGGAGCATCCCCGGCCCATCTGTTTGGCTTGGTAGATGGCAATATCCGCATCTCGGAGAATATCAGTCGGTTTTAAATAGCCGTCGATGGCGGGAACGATGCCGATACTCACCCGGACAAATAGTTGATATTTGCCGACATTAAAAGGTTTTTTAAATTGCTCGAAGATGTCCGCAATCAATGAAGATTGTTTGTTTGTATCCCATTTTCCGGGGACAACGATCAGAAATTCATCCCCTCCCAATCGGGCGATTTCAGCTCTCGATTTCAGGCATTTTCTTAATCTAAATGCTACGACTTTTAGCAGCCCATCTCCGGTCAAATGTCCGAAGCGATCATTGATGTTTTTGAATCGATCTAAATCGACAAATAGGATAGAATTTTCTTCTTTTTTTAGCCGGCTATCTGCGATTTTTTCTGACAAAAATTTCATCAACCAAGCCCGGTTAAATAAGCCGGTCAGAGAATCATGGGTCGCTTGATGGCGCAGTTTTTCTTCCCGGATGTGCAATTCTTTTATAGCCTGCGAGAGTTCTTGAGTCCGTTCTTGAACCCGGATATCTAGTTTTTTATTGAGTTGCTTTAATTCCGCTTCTACCGCCAACCGGGCGGCAATCTCTTCGCTCAAGTTGTGATTTTTTTCTTGCAAGCTGCGGTTCAAATCGTGCAATTTTAGGTGCAATCGAACCCGACTCAAAACTTCCTCTTGTTGCAGGGGTTTGGTGACGTAATCGACGGCCCCCAAGGCGAACCCTTCCACCTTATTTTCGATCTCGGCAAGGGCGGTCATGAAGATCACGGGAATTTCTCGAGTTTCGGGATTGTCTTTGAGGCGACGGCAGACTTCAAACCCGTCGATTTTGGGCATCATTATATCCAATAAAATTAAATCGGGAGTTACTTCTTTGGTTTTTCTCAGCGCATCTTCCCCGCCCGTAGAAACCAAAACTCGGAAGTTCGATTTTTTAAGAAAATTAAAAACGACCCTTATATTATTTGGATTGTCATCGACAATTAGAATTAAATAAAGTGGCTCTTTATTCATTTCCGCCTATAAATGCGTCAGAGGATTTCTGTTTGGGTGAGATTTTAACGCTTTTTTGGCGATCGCGACAGAACCGAAGGTTAAGAAATCGCGAACCGATCGCCGTCAAGTTAAAGAAATGTAACGGTCACGCTGCCATCGGATCGTCATTTCCGAACCCCGACATTTCACGCTCGGATTTCCGGGTTCTGATTCGTTTTGGCGATCGCGCTTTGAGTCATCTCTCCCTCGTTCGGGTTGTTTTCACATTCGATCATCCGCAGACACTCCGATAACCCCCCTCTGTTGGCAGCTTCATTCATCCGAGCCGGATCGGCGGAGCGCCTGCCAACGTCCCAATTGTAGAGAGACAACATAGGATTTTGACTCCATTGCGATTTTTTGATATAAGCAGAATGACCCCAATCTAATCGTAGTCGGATGCTACGCCCAGTCTAAAAAATTAATCTTAAAATTAGATTAACATACGGTTATCATAGAGTTGTCACCATTTTTTAGCCGTCAAAACTCGACGCCAATTTGAGGCCCCGCATCATTCATGGCTCAATCCCTGAATCCCGATCGCTTTTTGCAAGCCCCCGGCCCGATTTTGGATGTCCGCAGTCCGGGCGAATACGCCCAGGGCCACATTCCGGAGGCGATCGCATTTCCCCTGTTCACCGACGCGGAACGGGCGAAAGTGGGAATTTGCTACAAACACGAAGGCCGCGATCGCGCTGTGGAGTTGGGTTTCGCCATCGCCGGCCCCAAATTTGCCGGCTTCATCGCCGCGGCCCGAGATCTAGCCCCCGACGGGCAAATTCGGATGTACTGCTGGCGGGGAGGAATGCGGAGTGGCGGGGTGAGTTGGGTGTTGGAAATGGGCGGCTTCCGAGTTTCCCTCCTCGCCGGGGGATACAAAGCCTTCCGAGGCTGGGGGCGCGCGCAATTTCAAACCCCCAAAAAAATCGTCATTCTCGGCGGGATGACGGGGACCGGAAAAACCGACGTCCTCCACGCCCTCGCCGCCCAAGGGGAACAAATTCTCGACCTGGAGGGACTCGCCCGCCACCGGGGCAGTAGCTACGGCAGTTTGGGACAGCCGCCCCAGCCGACGAACGAACAATTTTGGAACCAGATCGCGATCGCCTGGGCGGGTTTCGATCCCGAACGGCGGGTTTGGATCGAAGCGGAAAGCAAGCGGATCGGCCTGTGTCGCGTCCCGGAAGAGCTTTACCAGCAGATGGATCGGGCGCCGGTCATCCAGATCGAACGACCCCGCCACGAGCGTCTGGAGCTGCTTGTGGAGGCCTACGGAGAGGCGGAAATCGAGAAATTGATCGGGGCGACGGAGCGGATTCGCAAGCGGCTGGGGGGGGCGCGAACCCGGGAGGCGATCGCATTTTTGGAGCGGGGAAAATTGGCGGAAGCCTTCGATTTGATCCTGTATTACTACGATAAAACCTATTCCTACGATTTAGAACGGCGGCAGGTTCCCCTCCACGGCGTTGACGTGGCGGGCTGTTCCCCCGACGAGGCGGCAACCCGCCTGCTGCAAAAGGCGCGGGCGATTTGGGAATAAATCTGCATACCCTCGTTCCGGAAATCCTATGTTCTCTTTGAGCGGACAGGGCGTCTATTATTGGATTGAATCATGAACAGCAACATTGAGCCGAGGGGAGAAAATGAGAAGATTTCAGTCGGAAAAGTGGTCGGAGCGGCGACCATTGCCGGCGCCATCTTCGGCCTCAAAATGGTGGGTTGGACAGCCGACCCCCCCGCACAGTTTCAGTTTCGGCAGCAGGTGGGAGACGATCGCCTGACGGTCGAAATTCGGGGCGACGATCGCGACGGAAACGGCGTCCTGGAGTTGTCGGAATTGGAGGATTTTGCAGCCCGCCGGGGCGATCAAACTTGGGAAAAAGAAGATCTGGAGGTTTTCGCCCTGAATCTGAAGCCGGAACCGATCGCCGGGTTGAACGTTTTCGCCCGTCGCCGGGGCGGAGAAACGTCGAGTATCCTGGAAATTTCCGATTCCAATATCTACGGTTTGGAATACGGCAAAAATCAGGGCGACCGGGTGTTATTTTCCGAGCCGAATGCCCCGGAATCCGCCACCGTCGAGTCCCCCGCCTATCCCAAACTTCTCAAAGTCTTCGGTTTGTTCGGCGTGGGTGCGTTGTTGATCGCCCTTGAATGGGTGACGCGCGATCGCGATCCGATCCTCGATCCTTCCCCCAATTCCGCCGGCGAACCGGGATAGACAATTCTCCGGCATTTCAATAGATTGGTGCGGGTTTAGACCGGCATGGAAGGCGCAGAACGCCACCACAAAGGCGGCGGAAATCCCTCGGAATCGAGCCAAAAATGAGGTCTGACGCTTCTTTTTGCGATACAATATGATCCGCCCTCCAAATGCGATCGCCCCATGACCGAGAAACCCCTCAAATTGCTGTTCATGTCAACCCCAGTCGCCCCCCTCGGTTCCGGATTTGGAGGGGGGGTCGAATTGACCTTGCTCAACATCACGAAAGCGCTGCAAGATCGGAGCCATGAGGTCGAGGTCGTGGCTCCCCTGGGGTCGGAATTGGACTCGATTTCGATTGTCGAAATTCCCGGAGAATGGCAGCCGATCGCCCAAAATCAAGGTCGGAATTTACCCATCATTTTACCGGAAAATTCCGTCTTGGCGAACATCTGGGAATACGGGAGAAGCGTACAACATCAATACGATGCGATCGTCAATTTTGCCTACGATTGGCTGCCCTTTTATCTGACCCCATTTTTCCAAACCCCCATCGCCCACTGGGTGAGTATGGGATCGTTAACTTCCGCCTTGGATCGGGTCATTTGTGAGGTGATGAATCGGTATCCGGGGACGGTCGGATTTTACACCCACACCCAGGCGGCGACCTTCAATTGTGAGGGAAGCTACGCCTGTCTGGGAAGCGGGTTGCAAATGTCCCGCTATCAATTTTGCCCGCAACCGGAAGATAAACTGGCGTGGATGGGGCGAATTTCCCCAGAAAAGGGCCTGGAAGATGCGGTGGAAGCGGCGCAAAAAACGGGGATTTCTTTGGAAATTTTTGGCAAAATACAGGATGAGAATTACTGGCAAAACATCCTCGAAAGTTATCCCGATGCGCCCATCAATTATATCGGATTTTTGGATACCGATCGCCTGCAAGAACGGCTGCGACACTGCCGGGGGTTGCTGATGACGCACCGCTGGGTGGAAGCCTTCGGAAACGTGGCGATCGAGGCGTTGGCCTGCGGCGTTCCAGTCATCGCCTACCGGCGGGGAGGACCCGCCGAAATTGTCTGCAACGGGGAAACGGGTTGGCTGGTGGAACCTGATAGTGTGGAAGGTTTAGTTGAGGCGATCGCAAACCTGGATCAAATTGACCGGGAAAACTGCCGCCAACAGGCCGAAATGGAATATTCTTTGGAAGCATTGGGCGATCGGGTGGAGTGGTGGTTGTTGCAGATTCGAGACGGCTGAAATTAATCAAACCGTAGGGGCAAGCCTCCGTGCTGGCCAAAAAATTGCCGGAATGCCAATGAAAATCAGAGGTAGGGGCAAGCCTCCGTGCTTGCCAATGGAGTCAAAATACTCGAACTACTCGATTTTGGGAACTTCTGTATTTTCCGCTTGAAAAAATGGCTGTCGATCAAATCCGAACAACCCGCCCACCACCGAAGTTGGGAAACGTTGTCGGTTTTGATTGTAGCTTTGAACCGCCTGATTGTACCGTCGGCGTTCCGTGGCGATCCGATTTTCCGTCCCGGCAATTTCATATTGAAGGTTGATGAACGCTTGGGACGATCGCAGTTCCGGAGCGGCGATCGCATACTGATTAAATTGCTGAATTGCCGAATTCATTTCAGCCATTGCCGCCAATTTTTCATCCGTCGATTTTGCCTGTAAAAACTGCTGTCTCGACTCCGTTAAAAGTCGCACAATGTCCCGTTCCTGATCGGCTTGTGCTTCCGTAACCGCCAACAATTGGGGGATCAAATCGGCGCGACGCTGGAGTTGGTTTTCCACCTGTGCCCAGGAGGCTTGCACTTGCTGATATTTCCCCGATAAGGAATTATAAGCAAATACTCCCCAAAGCGCGATCGCTCCTCCCAGAGCCACTCCTATCCCAATTATCGCTGATTTTCGCTGCTGTGCCTGCCGTCGGGCGATTTCTTCAAGCCGCCGTTTTTCTCGAACTTGCGCGATCGCCGTTTCGATCAATTCCGGGGGGATGGAAACCGCCTCTCCCGCCTCCTGAAGTTCGGCTAGGGAATAGCGATCGCTGGCTTCCTGATACAGGCGGGAAGCCACTTCCAGCACTTCGGGGGCGAGTTCTTCCGGAATGTTGACATCTGACTCACTCATGGGGAATGACCTTGAAGAAACAATAATAAATGATAAGTTTTTTAAAAAATTAGGGAAAATTTCGACGAATTGAATACAATATAAAACAAATCGCCTGAAACAGCAATTGATGCGACGAGTGGCACGGATCGATCGCCCGTCCAACTGATGGGCATTACTCAGTCGTTTATTTTCCATCTTAATATGAATATCAACAATCGTCTCCGGCGAAAAATACGAGTTGGCTTGCTGTATGGTTTGGGGCTCGCTTGTTTGGCGATGATTCTCCTCTGTCAACCCCACCCCAGTTACAGCCTTACCCCCTCGGAGGTTCCCAACCCCCGACAGGTTTATGGGGGATGGGTGACAGATATGGCGAATATCCTCAGCGACGATACGGAAACTCAGTTAAATCAGATGATTTCCGAACTCGAAGCGACAAATGGGGCGGAAATTGCGATCGTCACGGTTCCCGAAACTCAACCTTCGTCCTCTCCCAAAGCATTTACAACCGAATTGTTTAATACTTGGGGAATTGGCAAAGCGGGTGATGATAATGGTATTTTATTTTTGACATCGGTGGGCGATCGCAGAGTCGAAATTGAAACGGGTTATGGCATGGAAGGCATTCTTCCCGATGCCAGAGTTGGCCGAATTATCGATACTAAAATCAAACCCCATTTTAAAACAGGTGATTTCGATCGCGGCACGTTAGCGGGAACGGAGGCTTTAATCCGAGGCATACAAAATCAGATCAGTAATTCTCCCCCGGACACCGAACCTAAAACCGTCAGCGATCCGGTTACTCATACCGCTCCCAATTCAACTTTACCACAAACCGATACTTTGGCTCAAGCCGTCCCGTCTGAAAGTATCAATTCTGTCTTTCCTGCTTTTACATATCATTCGAGTTTCATCTGGCCTGTGCTTGGTTGTTTTGGGGGGTTATCTTATCTGGGTTATAAATTGGCACGTCATTTTTCCCGTCAACCCATTTTAGTCAACCCCGGTGAATCTTGTCGAATCAAAACATTGGACAGCAGCGATCGCTTGATCAATCTGTCCCTCCGTATCGAGGTGTTTGGTCTTTTATTTATACTGACATTTCCAGCTATATTTTTGACATTGCAAGTCTTCCCACCTGTCGCACTCACATCTGGAATCTTGATGGTCGCCCTCCTATTAATTGGGGTGCTGCATCAATCCCAATCCGGGGCAGAAGCTTGGAAAAAATTTAAACCTGGGACAGGATCTTTTCTGATCATGCCATTTATCTTTGCCGTTTTTTGCGCTAAATTTATTTGGTTATATCCACCTTCGTTTGATTTGATCTCATTTTTGTTATTTGTCGCAATTTTGACAGTCGGTGAACATCCCAGTTTGGCACGGGATAAGATGACATTAACCATGATACTGGGATTAATTTTTCAATTCATCTGGTTTATGGTGTGGGCTAGTATTTTAGGAACTCCTCAAAACCTGCCCGTTATATTGGAGAGTTTAAGTGGTTCAATCGGTAATGTCAACGGGGCGATTTTCGGTGCGTTTATTGTCAGTCTTTTGGGCTGTTCTTCAATGACTCGTTACTGGCGTAAATGGCAATTTAGCAAGCCTCCAAATGTGCGATCGCTCCGTCCCATTCTCAGTGCCACATCTCAAACACCCCTGCAACAAATCGATCGCGACACTTTAACCCCCCTCCTCACCGAACACGAACGAGACGCCCAGGAACTCGAAAGCACGAGTTTTGAGGGGTGGTGGTGTCCTGAATGGGGACAAATTAGCCGAGACACCATCTATTTAAAAGCCTACGTTCAAAACAAGGGAAATGGCTATTATCAATGTCCGGTGGGAAAAGAATTAACCGTCGAATGCACATCAAAAGTTGTCAAATACCCCACGACATCTCGTAAGGGAATACGACAGATTACTTACTCTTGCCACTGTTGCGACTATCACAAAGAAGTAGAAGAGAAAATTCCCCGTTTGCCTCCTCCTTCGAGTAGCAGTGGCGGAAGTTCCAGCAGCAGTTCTAGTGGCAGTTATGGTGGGAGTTACGGTGGCGGATATAGCGGTGGTGGTTCGAGTGGCGGCGGTAGCAGTGGCGGCGGTAGTTTTGGAGGTGGCGGGAGTGGTGGTGGAGGCGCCGGTGGTGGCTTTTAGAATAGATGTAGGGGCAAGCCTCCGTGCTGGCCAAAATATGGCAGGAATTAATTGAATTAATTCATCAACCGGGCAACCCGAGACGGTTGCCCCCACACCCGACTCCCGACTCCCGACTCCCGACTCCCTACATTTCCGCTTCTCCCCCCACCACCACATTCCGAATCCGCAGACTCGGGCCGCCGCAGCCGACGGGTAAGCCATTTTGTCCCCCCTTGCCGCAACCCCCCGACTCGTCCCAGTAGAAATCATCGCCGATCGCTTCAATATCCGCCAAAGTCGTAAACACATTCCCCGATAAAGTCACATCCCGCACGGGTTCGGCGAGTTTCCCATTGCGAATCATCCAGGCTTCCCCGGCACTGAACGTGAACATCTCGCCGTTGGTCATTCCCCCCAGCCAATTTCGCGCGTAAACCCCCTCTTTGATATCGTTGAATAAATCCGGAACCGGCGTATCACCCCGTTCGATCCAAGTGTTCGTCATCCGCACCAAGGGGGGATAGTGGTAGTCCAGACAGCGGGCGTTTCCGGTGGGGGATTCGTCCAGTTTCCCGGCCGTTTCTCGGGAGTGGAGGCGCCCGACGAGCATTCCATCTTTAATTAACTGCGTCGTCGTGGCCGGAGTCCCCTCGTCATCGTAAAAATAGCTGCCCCGGTGTCCCACGGGCGCCGCGCCGTCGAAAATTTGCAGGTTTTTGGGGCCGAATTGCCGCCCCAGACTCATCACCTCCAG
Source organism: Lyngbya sp. CCY1209 (assembly GCF_035615495.1). Taxonomy (GTDB): domain Bacteria; phylum Cyanobacteriota; class Cyanobacteriia; order Cyanobacteriales; family Microcoleaceae; genus Limnospira. The sequence goes on from NZ_JAJENU010000414.1 coordinate 57,818, forward strand.
CAGGTCCGGATTTTCGTAAGCCATATCCGCCTCCGAGAGGTGTCCGAAGGCTTCGTGGACGAACAAACCGGAGAGGATGGGGTCGATGACGACAGTGTAGAGATTTCCCCGGACGGGGGGCAAATCCAGGGAATTGACGGCCCGCTGGGCGGCGCTGCGAACCTGGTCGTCGAGGCGGGTCAGATCTTCGTAAGCTTTGCGCGAACCGGTGGTTTCCCGCCCGGTTTGGACGGTTTCCCCGTTGCGGGCCGTGGCCGCGAACCGCATTTCCATGTCCGCCCAGCCCTGTTCCAGGAAGGTTCCCTCGGAGGTAGCCAGCAGGATGCGTTGGGTGCTGTCGCCGTAGCGGACGGAGATAGTGGTGATGCGATCGTCCACGCTGCGGAGGATTTCCCCGTAGCGATCGCACAATTCCTTTTTCTGGGACAGCGGGATCTCGCGAGGGTCCGAACCCGTCAAAGGCAGGATGTAGGTGTCTTCGACGACGGGGATGGGGGCGAGGATCGTCTCGTCGTCGCCGATCAGTCGCGCCGCCGCGATCGCTTCCTGGATGCGGTTTTCCAAAGCCGAGAGGTCGTTGAAGCTGGCGAATCCCCAGCCCCCCCGGTGGCAGGCCCGCACCTGTCCGCCCAGGGAGATCCCCTCGCTCAGGGTTTCGATGCGATCGCCGCGCAATAAAATATTGGTTTCTTCCGCTTCCTCGACCCGGATCGCCAGATAATCGACCCGTTTGCCGTAGCGGGCGATCAGATCTTGCAGGAGGGTTTTGACATCGGTCAGGACAGTGGGCATCATCGGCGGCACCATTGACTCAATCTGCCCTACCATTTTGCCTCAGTATCGGTCTGTTGCAAACGGGAAACCCGGTTTCTACCGCTTTATCGGTTCGGTTCTACGAATCTTGAGGATGACAAGAGCGGATATGCTGGGAATAGAAAAGCCAAAATCTTAGTCAGCACCCCCGGCTGAAGCACGGGGGCTTCGTGCCCTCCCCTTCAGGTAGCTGACCAGCTTAAGCCTTAACTGG
>NZ_JAJENU010000415.1:0-4633 GCF_035615495.1 Lyngbya sp. CCY1209
CTCACCCCGTGATGAAAATAGAGGCGATATCCGTCCGAAAATTCGATCGCGGCTTCCCCTTCGGCGTGGAGGTGTTGTTGGGAGTCCAGACCGTGACGGAGTAAGGTGATATCCCCGAGATAGCCTTCTCGGAAAATCCAGCCGTTATGGGCATAGACCCGATAATCGTCCTCGAATATCATAGCGGGTGTTCCGATCGCGTGCAAGGGATACCCTGGCTGACCTGACTCGATAAATAAGTGCGATCGACCGGCTTTTTTCTTTGCCGATGCGATCGCCCGCCACAATTTCTCCCTCACCAACGGTAAACTCAAAAACTCAAAATATCGCTCAAAATACCTGGGAATTTTGAGTTCAATCGTTTCTTTTTTCTCCGCCATCACAACCAGGGATATTTTTTGCAAATCCGCCTCGGCTTGAATCTGCCAAAACACCTCAAATCCGTCCCGCTTTTGCAGCCGCCAATTGAGGATAATTAAAGAAAATTTTTGACCTTCCCTGTCCAAAATATCTCCGGCGATTTTACGGCTCCTAGCCTCGAAAACTTCGGCATTTAATGTCTCGCCTAGTTCGGCTTTAAGTAAACATTGAATTGTCGGGCTATACTCGATGACGAGAATTTTTTCAGGAGTCACAACTCGCCCTCCTTAATCCGCCACCCATCGCCAACGCCAACTTCCGGGTTCATACTCCCGCTGAATTCTCACGATCCAATCTCCCTTCGGAATTGCGATCGCCCGATGTTCCTCGTGAGTCAGCATCGCCGTTTCCGAATTGACTCGCAAGTAGAGACGACTTCTCAAGTCGTACAGTTCCGCCTCCCCTTCCGTGATGCGGTGGGCGTGTCCGGTGACTTCCCCTTCCGCCAACACCAAGTCGGGACGTTCTCGGGCTCCCCAATTTTCGGTATCGATAAATTTATGGGTTTGGTGAAGGATCACGTCCCCCTGACGCATCAATTTCATAGCTCTGTTTTAAGTTTGATCCCGATTATAACAAGAAATCATCTATGCTAGATCAGGGGTGCAGAGGGCTAGAAGGAGCAAGTCATGAATAATTATTAACAATTAATGATTAATTATTAATTGTTAATTGACTTTTGTTCCCCCCGTCTCCCACCACAATTTTTAACCGAGAATGAAACAGCCTTGACCATGGAAAAAGCAAATCCAACCGGCGATCGGGCGAAACCATCCCCGCGATCGCGCCTCACGGGTCGGGGCAGACGGCCCATTTCCCGCAGTTCCGACCCCCGTTTTTGTCGCCCCGTAGGCGATCGCGGTTCTCCCAGATCCCCCGGAACACTTCCCAGTTGTTGTTGGGGTACTGTTCGCCGAGGCCGAAGGGCTTCCAACTCGCCCAGTTGGCGGGATTCCAGAGTTTGCCGGTTTTTTTAGCATGAATCAATCTCCGAAACTGTAGTTTATTTTACAATTTTGCTTCAAAAACGGTCGTTGATTTGACATTTTTATTTTAAAAAGTATCGGCATCGCGGCGGGTGGCGATCGGGCGTTTCGTTCAAATCGATCTTGCCCGAAACGAGAATTTGTAGTATATCTATTGTGACCCCGGCTCGTGAGTTTAAATATCGACCATTCTACCCGGTCGCTGCTTCCAGATGAGAGAAATATTAAGAATTGTTGAAAAAGTTCTGATAAAGTAAACAAATATCAAATATTAGCCCGACCCCTTACAATTTTAAGTCGGGGGATTTATTCTATTGAACAAGCGGAAGCGATCGTTCAAATCGTTCCGATGTCGGTGTGAGTTTCAGTCCAGAGCAACCCCTTTGCATTATTTTTGAGCGTAGAAAAAAAACGGAGACAACTTTGAATTGAATGTCATTTCCCCAACAAGGGCGCAGCGGAATGCTGGCGACAACATCGGTTGGTAGGAGCGATCGCCCGAGCTCATCCGAGGCCGATCGCACCCACACCTGACCCCCGACCCAATCCACCACTTACCAAGCAGGGAGAACCAGAACCATGATTGCGATTAGCCGACCCAGAACGAACGAAACTCGACTCAAGTTTGTCAAGACGGAAGAGACATTTCCGGTGAGCTATTCGACGTTAGCCTGCGATGCGTTGATTTCTCAAGTCCTCCCGCAATATCCCATCGAAGCGGTGCAAGGATGTCAATTTTGGCACCGGGGGTTGAGCGACGTCTACATCATCGAAACCGCCCACACCGCCTACATCCTGCGGATTTCTCACCACCACTGGCGATCGCGATCGGAAACCCACTTTGAATTGGAACTGTTAGACTATCTCTGGAAACGGGAGATCCCGGTCGCCCGCGCCCTGCGGACGAAGGACGGGCGCCTGTCGGTGGACATCAACGCGCCGGAGGGGACGCGGTACGCCGCCCTGTTCACCTACGCCCCCGGACAGGTTCCCGTCGGCGATCTCGACTCGGAACAGAGTCGCACCCTCGGGGCGACGGTGGCCCGCCTCCACGAGGTTTCGCAGCAGTTCACCACCGACCACGATCGCGCCCCCCTGACCTTAGAATATTTGCTGGACCGGTCTGTGGAAGCGATCGCACCCTTCCTGCACGGGCGTCCGGAGGATCTGACCTTCCTGAACACTACCGCCAACCAAATCGGTTCCCAACTGGCCGACTTCCCCAAAACCCTGCCGCTGTGGAGTGTCTGCTGGGGCGACCCCCACAGCGGCAACGCCCACTTCACCCCCGAGGGGGACGTCACCCTGTTCGACTTCGACCAGTGCGGCTACGGCTGGCGGATTTTCGACATCGCCAAATTCCTGCAAGTCTCTCTACAAGCCGGGTTGAGTCGCCGCAACCGGGACGCCTTCGTTGAGGGATACCAGGAGGTTTCCCCCCTGACGGACTGGGAAAAATACACCTTGCCCGCCTTCACCCAGGTCGCCCACATCTGGGCCTGGGCGATCGCTCTGGGCACGGCCCAACTGTACGACTACAGCCGTCTCGACCGCAGCTACTTCTCCCGCCAACTGCAACAGTTGAAGCGCCTGCAGGCCCGGGATTGGCAACCGTTTTAGGGTGTAGGGTGTAGGGTGTAGGGTGTAGGGTGTAGCCCTTCGACTCCGCTCAGGGCAACGGGTGTAGGGGATTTTAGATTTTAGATTTTAGATTTTAGATTCTTCCCCTGTGCCCCTGTGCCCCTGTGCCCCTGTGCCCCCCTAACCCGGAAGCTCGTCGAGGACGGCGAGAAGGTTGTCTACCGCCGCGTTGGGTTCTAGGAAAGAAAACAGGTGGCGGTATTGTAACGTGCCTTCGCGATCGAGGAGGAATTGGGCGGGGAGGGGGGCACCGAGGGCTTGGCCGACTTCGTAGCGGCGGAAGATGCCGCAACTGGGATCGCTGAGGAGGGGCATTTTCAGGCCCAAGTCTTTGACCACGGTCTGGCTTTGGCGGGTGTCGGTGCTGGTGATCATCAGCACTTCTGCCCCGCGATCGACGAACTGGCCGTAGTTTTCGTTGAGGGCCTTGATGTGGGGGTAGCAGAGGGGGCAGTATTGCTTTTCGGTGAAAATGCGGGTGAAGGCCAGGATGACGGGGGTGTTGCCCCGGTATTCCGAGAGGCGGACGGTGCGATCGTTGGTGATGTCGGGCAACTCGAAGTCCGGCGTTTTCCGCCCTAGGTGCAGGCGATCGGTGGCGGGGACGGGGACGAAGTTGTTGAAAAAGCGTCGGTTCAGCAGTCCGCTGAAGTCGTTGGAGGTCAGCATAATTTCGGGCGCAACGCGATAACGCTTTTTATTTTATAGCTCTGAGTTGTCAGCTTTCAGGTATCGGCTTTCGGGCATCTGTGGGGACGGATGTCGGGGGAGAATCTCAAATCAGGGCGCAAGACGCGGCGCCCCTACAATCCCCACACCCGATTTAAATCGCGGCGAAGAATTCTTTCGACTTGACCGGATCGGGGTTCATCGTCTTTTCGCCCGGTTGCCACCCCGCCGGACAGACTTCGTCTGGGTTGGTTTGGACGTATTGGATGGCCTGGAGGGTGCGGAGGGTTTCATCGACGTTGCGCCCGAAGGCGAGGTTGTTGATGGTGGCGTGTTGGATGATGCCGTCTTTGTCGATGATGAACAGGCCGCGGAGGGCGATGCCGGCTTCGGGGTCGAGGACGTTGTAGGCGGCGCTGATTTCTTTTTTGATGTCGGAGACGAGGGGATAGTTGAGGTCGCCGACGCCGCCGGACTTGCGGTCGGTTTGAATCCAGGCCAGGTGAGAGAATTCGCTATCGACGGAAACCCCGAGGATTTGGGTGTTGATGGCGGAAAATTCTTCGGCGCGATCGCTGAAAGCGGTGATTTCCGTGGGGCAGACGAACGTGAAGTCCAACGGATAGAAGAATAAGACCAGGTACTGGCCGCGATAGTCGGATAATTTGATGGTTTTGAATTCTTGGTCGATCACGGCCGTGGCGGTGAAATCCGGTGCGGGTAAGCCGACGCGAATACACTCGTTGGTCATAACTTGAGAGTCTCCTTGCAAAGTCAAGTACGGGCTGAGTTTACAATTTGTTACGAGAATATCATACTCGAATTGCGGGGCGCTGTGTGTTGACACTCCCCGCGCTAAAGCGACGGAGATTCTTCCTTCAACGATCCGACTTGCCCTGACAGGTTTGCACCAGCCA
>NZ_JAJENU010000416.1:0-1383 GCF_035615495.1 Lyngbya sp. CCY1209
CGGTTTGAGATTTCTGGTGATTTCCCTCTCCTTGTTGCCCAATAGACCCAGTTTCCGTCATACGTCGATGCGCTTGGTTTAATCAGTCTGTGCCGAATGATGGGGGTCCAGTTATGTTGTTGCAGTCGTAGACCATCCTTTGTTTGGAAGATCCACTTACTCATTCGAGCAGCACCGTAGTCAACCTGTTTTCGATACCACAATGTTTCGAGGGTTCATGCTAGATGTTTACCTTTCGGTTAGTCATAGATGGTTAGCAGTGGTCGGACTTTTGGTGGCAGATTCCACCTCACCGCCTTCCGTTCCCCGCTTCAGTCCTGGGGTTGTGAGTCCCAAAACTGGGGGTGGCTATCGCCTCCTCTCTTAGGGATTGTTAAGGATTTGTTAAGATTCTTCAATTCTCCCTTTGACCCTGAGAGTTCCAACCTCATTTGGTATCCTGTGATACCAATTTAGGAACATACAGACAGTTATAAGGCTGGTCAGGGGTGTGCCCCTTATATTCACCCGAGGGGGTGAAAGCCTTACCGGGAGGATATTTCGGGCATTTCAGCCCTATTTCACTCCCGAACGAATCGCACCCTTCTGCTATTGTAACCGATCGCACTCGAAAAATGATGTAAAAGTCAACATTTGTTCAAGTTCGCGGATGGGGTCGCCGCCCCGCCCCCTCAAAACTTCGCTTCCCCGGGCTGACTCTTGAGGAACTCCGTATTCACGCCAGATTCGCGAGTCAGGGCAATTTTACCCGTCCGGGCAATTTCCCGAATCCCGAAGCGGCCGAGCACCTGAACGATCGCCACCATCTTACCCGGGTCGCCCACCACCTCGACGGTGAGGGAATCGTCGCCGATATCCACCACCCGGGCGCGGAAAATGTGGGCCAGTTCGATGATCTCCGATCGCACGGTACTGTTGGGGGAATTGACCTTGAGCAACATCAACTCCCGCTCAACGCAGGGAATTTCCGTAATATCGAGCACCTTCAGCACGTTGATCAACTTGTAGAGTTGCTTGGTCAACTGCTCAATGATGCGATCGTCTCCAGGGACCACCATCGTAATCCGGGAAATCCCGGCTTGTTCGGCCGGACCGACCGCCAGACTCTCGATATTAAATCCCCGACGGGCGAACAAACCGGCAATCCGCGTCAGGACACCCGCCTCATCTTCAACCAAAACAGAAAGGGTATGTTTCATAATCTCGTCCCCAAACGTGAAACTCGGCAAATTGTAGCGATCGGCAATCAGGTATCGGCGATCGGCCAGGAGTTGAACCGCGATCGCCCAAAATTGAGGAACCGCACATCACGTAAAACTCCTGGGAGGGTTGGAAGCTCCGTGATTGATCGCGGAGAGGAAAACCGACTCAAGCGGCTTTAGC
>NZ_JAJENU010000417.1:0-25490 GCF_035615495.1 Lyngbya sp. CCY1209
CGACTCCCGACTCCCGACTCCCGACTCCCGACTCCCGACTCCCGACTCCCCCGACGATCGCCCGTCCCCTCAAAAAAAAGAATTGACCCAAAGATTTGGTAAAATTCTGAGAGCCGTTTTAGTGAGAGGTCAACTGATTCATGGAAGCAGCACTGCTGTTGGCGAAACTGCCGGAAGCGTACTCCATTTTTAGCCCCGTTATCGATATTTTGCCCGTCATCCCGGTCTTTTTCTTGCTGTTGGCTTTCGTCTGGCAAGCGGCCGTCGGCTTCAGATAAAGCCAGACCGTCCGGCTATCGGCGTTGAGTGGGCCGGGTTTGTCGCTCCCCGGACGGGGAAGAATCGGACAAATCGAGCGGACTGAGTGCCGATAGCCAATTGCGATCGCTATCCGCGACCGCCGATGGCTTTTTGGAAGGCGGGACGCTCCGACAACCGCTTGCTGTATTCCACAACGGCCGGATATTCGCCCAAATCCATTTTCAGCATCATGGGGATGTAAGCCAACATCGACCCCACCGCCACATCTGCGACGCCGAATTCATCCCCCATCAGATAGGGCCGCGTTTCCAAGATGTGATTCAGGGGAGTCATCAACCGGGGGGTTTCGCGATCGCGGTTGGCCTCCACGAACACCCCCGTCGCCAATGTGGAATTGGCGAATAGCACCCACTGGGCCGCTTGTGCGCGATACTCCGGAGACTCCGGCATTTTCCCGTATTTTTCCGCCAGGTAGAGCAGGATCGCCCCCGACTCCCAGAGGGTGAAATCTCCGTCCGCGATCGCCGGAACCTTGCCCATCGGGTTGATAGCGAGGTAGTCCGGTTTCTGGTGTTCCCCGGCTTTGAGATCCAACAGGACGAACTCGTAGGGGACGGCAATTTCTTCGAGATACCACTGCACGATCGCGGCTCGACTCATGGACGTTCCGTAAAGTTTCAGCATTTTCAATCTTTCCTAAATGGGGTGGACAAGGCCTGCCTTTCCTCGCCGAGGTGAGGCAAAATAAGGATCGGAAGATTTCGGCTTCCCAACTTCTCCCGATCGCGACTTCATCCATTTTGAAGCAGTTTATGTTACCCATCAATCCGATCGCCCGCTTTCCATCCGCTTTGTTGCTCGCCACCCTGATTTTGAACGGGGCCGCCTCCCCCCCGGCGATCGCCGATCCTGTCGCCCGAATCGCCCAACTCACGGCGACGGAGTTTTTCGAGCGGGGAATCGCCCGCTACGAACGGGGGGACATCGCTGGGGCGATCGCGGACTTTACCGAAGCCCTGCGGCTCAAACCCAACTACGCCGTCGCCTACTACAACCGGGGCGTCGTCCACTTCAAAGCCGAAGAAAATGTCCGAAATGCGATCGCCGACTTCACCGAGGCGATCCGCCTCAACCCCGAATACGTCGATGCCTACTACAACCGGGCCGTCGCCCGGGTGAAACTGGGGCAATACTGGCCGGCGATCGACGATACCACGGAAGCGATCCGCCTCGACCCCTTCCACGATCGCGCCTACTATTTGCGGGGGTTAATTTACGCGGAAAATCTGGGGGATTACGAAACCGGAATTGACGACTTCAGCGAAGCGATCCGCCTCAATCCGGATCTGGCCGCCCCCTATTTCAAACGCGGAAATGCCCGCTTCCGGACCGGCGATCGCGAGGGGGCGATCGAAGATTACAACGAGGCGATCTACCTCGACCCGGACGACCCGGAAGCCTACTACAACCGGGGCGTCAGCCGCTACCAAATCGGCGATCGCCAAGGCGCCCGATCCGACCTGCAACAGTCCGCCGACCTGTCCGCGCGATCGGGCAATTTGCAACAGTACCGGCAGGCGATGGACACTTTGAAACAATTGATCATTGATAATTGATAATTGATAATTAATAATGGACAATAATTTTTGATGCGTCTGAAATCCTCGACCCATGGGCGACCCGGGACGGTCGCCCCCACCGATGACGATTGACAATTGACAATTTATGAGAGATAATTGAAAGTTTTTGATGCGTCTGAAATCCGCGACCCATGGGCGACCCGGGACGGTCGCCCCACCGATGAGGTCTTCGGGGTTTCCCCAAACCGGCGATCGCACCGTACCTTTACCGAAGCTTTACAAATGAAATCGGGAGTTGACGAAAGTTTTACATGGGAGCCGTTAACTTTTGATTACACTGAGGGTAGACGCTACATAGCTTAATTTCGGTTAAGCGACCCGGTGCAGCTACGAGATATTCTATCAATATGAAGCGATCGCGGGCTTTCGGAACTGCGTAGACGGGGGTGGGGGTGGATACACCGAAGCCGAAGGTTGACTCAAAGCCGATATTGGGTGTGAGTTGGAGTGTAAAACGATATCCCTTATTAAACGAGAGGGGACGACTGTGACGGATTCTGGGTTCAGCTACTATCATCAGACCAAACCCGACGAACAACTTCTGTACGACCACTTGCAAGAGCGTGCGGAGCATGAATCGCCGGAGGAGACGATCGCGCGTTTTCGCCGTCTGTTTCTCGGCGAGCAGGAATATGAAGTTGTCCCGGTGTGGAAGGCTTTGGGGAGAATCATCGACTCGGATTTGGGTCGCGAACGGTTTATTTTTACGATCAACCGGTGCTGCTATATTTTGGTGAACCGGTGGCAAAAGCGGCCACGCCTGCAGTGGGCGATTCCGGAGCTCATCGGTTTGTTGAGCCAGGAACCGAGCGGGCTCCCCCCCTCCTGGACGGCCCACCTCCTGCGTCGGATGATGCAGCAATTTATCCAAACCGAGCAGTATCAGGCGCTCCGCCGTCTGGCCCACCTGTTTCACGACCGTCGCAAACCGGACAAACAGGAAGAAACCCAGCTCGAACATTTGATCGTCCGCTATCCTTATCTGTACGACCACTGTTTTCTCACCGACGAGAGCACCACCGACCAACGGCAGCAGATCCGCCAGATGCGACAGACGGCCAGCCGCCGGTTCGATCGCGAGCTGTATCAATACATGAGCTACCAGCGCAGCAATCCGGAACAGAAGCTCATTTTACCGACCCCCAAAAATCCCACCCTGTTGAGCGATCGCAAATTGACCCAGGCGGTCAGCCACTTTACGGGTAAGGTAGACCGGGGATACACCTATCAAGAATCGTCCCGGCTGTTTCTCAAGCAAACTCCCCGCGCCCGGTCTTACCGGACGTTCAAGGAAGATCTCTACGAGTATCTGAGTTCCTCCATCGACAGCAAATATGGGAAAAAGCGCTTCAACCAACGGTTGTATCAAACCTTGCAAGAGACTCTACCCCACAACGATTCTCAGAAAGTCAGCGACAGCCTGATCGCCGGAACCTGTCGGAAGGTTCTGAATTTTATAGTGGTCGAAGGTGCCCACCGTCCCAATCACTTCGTCCTTTTGGATTTGACGAGCAACTTGGGAATTACCCCGGTCGTGGGTTTGATGCTCAAAATCGTCCTCGTCTGTCGCCGGGTGAGGGGTGATTTGGAAAAACGGTTTGCGGTGTTGTTTACGCATTATGCGGGTTTCCCGAAGCCGAAGGTACTGTGGTTGGTCGAGTCCCTGGAAAATCTGAATCTGGCGTTCAGCCTCAATTTCGGTTCAAAAAAGACTCGATTGCTCAGTGCCTGATCGTCTGCGATGACTGGCCGGACTCATCGGAGGCGATCGACATCTACGAACTGACCGATATGGTTTGCCGCGAACTGGAAATCCACAAAAAAGGTGAAAAAATCCTTAAATTGACTGGGGCGAACAAATGACGGGCCGGAATTGTGGAATATTAAAGAATCAAGCCCGAGCCCATCACCATCGTCAAATTTTCTGGCAGCATCATTTGACCCGTTTAGAGACCCAAGTCGCGATTCCCAGTCCCAGGTACTTTCCCAATCCCAATGTCTTACACAATTTATCAAAACTGTTCAAAATGTGGCAGTTGTCTGCCCCACTGTTCCACGAGTGCCATTCAGCGCGACAACGATGGAGAATTTTGGATCGAACCGGGATTGTGTACCGGGTGTCCGGATGAAGGGTCGCAGCCCGAATGCGTCACCCGATGTCCGACGCAAAGCATCGTCCCCCTTCCCGCCAAAAAAGGCCGCTACAAAGCGATCGAAAGGATAGTCCCGAGTCCCGACATTTTCTCCAACGGAACCAATAATCCCTTCGCATCCTCGATGGTGATTTGGGAAGGGTGTAATTTGCTCACGAGCGCTTCAATTTTACCGTGGACGACGGACCTCAACGGCAAATTTTACTATCAACGTCCCGTCAAGCAGGGACGGGGTGCGATGATCTTTCGGCTGGCGGCAGAACTCGAATCCACGTTATCCGCATCTCCCGATACTGCTACCGAGTCCATCTTCGACGTTCGCTCCGCTTGTTTGCATTTAATTTATGCCGCCCACGCCGTGGCGTTGGAGCGACCTTGGGAGCAAGAATTTATCATCACCGACGGGCAAATTGAACGGTATCTCGGACTGGAAAAACGCAAGGATATCAGCAAGGCGACCAAACTTTCGCTGATCAAAACTTGGGTTCGGCAACCCTGTCAACTCGAAGTCGCGATCGACTGGCCTCAACAGGGACGGGTGCCGGGATTTACCCTCCCCCAAGAGCGGCTGTGGCACCTGTCGGAGATTCAACATCACTTTCAAAAAGATGAGTCGGGCTACAAATATCTGACCGGTTTGACGTTTAAAATTCGGGCTGGAAATTGGTCGGAATATTTCCTCAACAAACGGGGGGGGCGCCGGCGAGAAACGTTCTATCAATACGGGACGTTGCCGAAGTTCCTGTTGACTGCCGTCATGAGCATTTGGCAGCAACATATCGGCGCGGCGCGGATGATGTTGTGGCTGCTGTTTAAAACGAAGGTGGGGCGGAAACAGTCCATCACCGTTCCGACGCTGATGCGGGTGGCTTACGGGGCGGAAAAAATCTCCCGGGCGTCCGGTTCCCGGGAGGAACGAAAGCGGCTGTTGCGATCGTTTGAAAATGATTTGGAAGTGCTCCACCACCACGGACTCAAACCCCAATTTGACCCGGTGACTTACCCCCCCGAAATTCAACCCCTGTGGGCGCGATTGGCGGACTTGCCGAACGATGCGGAGGAGGCGATCGCTTTTTGGATCGACGACGGCAGCAGCGATCGCCGCCTGACGGATTCGAGCCCCCGGGGCAAGTGGAATGGGTTGATGAAAGCGCGAATTTTGAGCTTCGATTTGCCCCCGGAATGGGCGCTGCCTTTGGCGAAGTTCGAGCAAAAAAAACAAAGGAAAATCGCCCAAAAACATCGCTCCAAATTGAAGCCAATGGGGCTGTCGGGCGAACAGATTCTCAAGGCTCGAAAAAAACGGGGCATCAGCCAGCGGGCGCTGGCGCAGATGACCGGAAAAAGTCAGAGTTGGATTCGGGATTTGGAAAACGGCCGCTTTTCGGCTAAACCCCAGGATCAGGCGATTTTGCGTCGGGTATTGGGATTGAGTTGAATCGGATCGTTGGGGTGGGGAAGAAACCGGGTTTCTATCCGAGTCTCGGGGGCGAAATGGAAGATGCTTCTAGAAACCCGGTTTCTCGGATCTACCCCCGGGCGAGAATCGGCTGTTGTTCCTCGTTGAGATCTTGAAATAGGGGGGTGCTCAGATAACGTTCGCCGTAACTCGGCTGGATCATTACGATCAATTTGTCGCGATTTTCGGGGCGTCGGGCAACTGCGATCGCGGCACACAGGGCCGCACCCGAAGAAATCCCCGAAAGTAACCCCTCTTCCCGGGCCATGCGACGGCTGTAGCTGAAGGCTTCGTCGTCGGTTACGGTAATCACCTCGTCGATCAGGTCTACGTTGAGGACTTCCGGGACGAACCCGGCGCCGATGCCCTGAATTTTGTGGGGACCCGGTTCGCCGCCGGAGAGGACGGGACTGCTGATGGGTTCGACGGCGATCGCTTTAAATCCCGGTTTCCGCTGTTTGAGGACATCGGCGACGCCCGTGATCGTGCCCCCCGTCCCGACTCCGGCGATCAGAAAGTCAACCTGTCCGTCGGTGTCTTCCCAAATTTCCTCGGCCGTGGTGTGGCGGTGAATCTCTGGGTTGGCCGGGTTGCGGAACTGCTGCAACATATAGGCGTTGGGAACCGTGTCGAGGAGTTCGTAGGCCCTCTGGATAGCCCCTTTCATGCCCTGGGAGGCCGGCGTCAGTTCCAACTTGGCGCCGTAGGCCCGCAGCATCGATCGCCGCTCCAAACTCATGCTTTCCGGCATGGTCAAAATCAGTTGATACCCCTTGGCGGCGGCGGCCATCGCCAGGGCGATTCCGGTATTGCCGGAGGTGGGTTCGACCAAAGTCGTTTGACCGGGCAGAATCAGGCCTTCCCGCTCGGCGGTTTCGATCATGTGGGCGCCGATCCGATCCTTGACGGAGGCGGCGGGATTCATCCCTTCTAACTTGACCACAATTTGACCGACGCAGCCTTCCGCCTGGGGAATCCGATTCAGTCTCACCAAGGGAGTCCGGCCGATCAATTCTGTGATATTGTGAGCGATACGCATGGTTCTAAATGATTGAGGTTGACATTTCATTGCGGCGAGGGAAGGGCCGCCGAAAAATCGGAAGGTCGGGTGAATGACTGTCGTACTGGTAATATTTTATTATAGATGATTTGATGGGGCAACTCAAGCCGTCATTAATTTGACCGTTAACTATCTGGAATATGGGGCCGGTTTGCGTCGCGATCGCCCCCCATTTCCGCCCAGCATTAACGATTTGAGGAGATGATAAAAACTTTCGCGCAAGGATTCTTCAGGCGTTGGCAGCGCTTCAGGAACGTCGTAAAATAAATGTGAATATTCGGCTCGATGTCCCGTTGACCGTGGATCATAAAATGAGCGGGACAGAAGTCGTTGATTTTGTGGCAAAATCCGGGCATATGCTTGCAGACCTTTACGGTGCGATCGCTATTTCTGGCCAGTTCCATTTCCTGATCGAGCATGAATTCGCCGTAGTCGGCTTCATTATCTAATCCGATGAGATTGAGCCAGATTTCGAGTGCCAGCCAAAATCCGGCTTTGCTAATAAATGTCCCCCATCTGAAGTTCATCAAAATTGATCCTCCTCGCAAATCTTTCTTCTTCAATCATCATCCTATTCCTGCCATTAAATGTGGTTGATATTGCCGTAGAGGGTAATAAAATTTACCCCCTACCGGATGACGTGTCTGATTCCGACACTAGATCATAAACGCTTCTTGGTGAGTTTTGATCGTGCAATCCGATTTCGGATAACTCACGCACAGGAGGGCGTATCCATTCTCAATTTGTTCGTCCTCCAAGAAGCACTGCTCTTCCTGATCAACTTCCCCTTCTTGAATGCGCCCGACGCAGCTCGAACAGGAACCCGAACGGCAGGAAGAGGGGAGGTCAATCCCCTGTTCTTCGGCCGCATCTAAGATATAAGTATCTTCGGGAACTTCCAGGGTGACATCCAATTCTAAAGGCTTATTTTTTCGGCCCTTAATCAGGCGGACTTTGTAAGTTTTCGTCATGATCCGATTTTCCTCTCAAATTGGGTTGACAAAGGTCGGTTTGGTGTCTGTAAAACTTCGGGGTCGAATCCCATCCCTCAAACGAGGAGTCGGGATGACAACTCGACTTCATCCAGATTTTTCGGGTGCAGGTGGCCGCAAACCGGACAATTCGGGTCGTGGTAGGGCCGGCGTTTGGCGAACTCCAGCCGCGTCAGGTCCATCGTCAGCAGTTGGCCTTTTAATGGTTCCCCCAGTCCGGTGATGAATTTGATCGCCTCCAAGGCTGTCAGACAGGCGAGGGTCCCGGGAACCGCGCCGACGACGCCGAATCCCCAGCGGTCCCAGTCCGGCTTTTCCGGGAACAGGCAAGACAGACAGGGGGTCTGGCCGGGGATGACGGTCGTTAAATAGGCTTCCATCCCGTTCATCGCCGCCTCCACCATCGGCCGGTTATGGCCCACGCAGGCGGCGTTGAGGAGGTCCCGTTCGTCGAAGTTGTGGGCGCAGTCGAGGGCGATGTCGGCCCGCCGCACCAACTCATCGACGTTTTCGGCGGTGATGTAGTCGTTGACGGCCTCGATTTCGACGTGGGGGTTGATCTGGGCGAGGGTGTCCTTGGCTTTGAAAACCCGGGGTTTGCCCACCCAGTCGTCCGTCATCAGGATCTGGCGGTTCAGGTCGTCGAGGCGCAGGTCGCCCCCCCGCACCAAAATTAATTTGCCGATGCCGGCGATCGCCAAATACAGGGCAACGGTCCCCCCCAAACCCCCCACCCCCGTCACCAAGGCGGTGGAATTTTTCAGGGCGGCTTGTCCATCTTCGCCGAAACCGGGGAGTTGAATTTGTCGGCTGTACCGTTCGAGTTCCGTCGGCGTCAGTTCTGACACTCCTCGCACCTCCTTTTCGATGGGATAATTACTGTTATTTTTCTAATTCTTTCAGTTCTTGTCTGAGTCGCTCCAACTCGCAAAATATCTCGTAGGTTTTGGCCGCCGTTTCCGGCAGTTTGTCCAGGTCTTCGGGCAACCCTTCGGCGATGTCGTGCAGATCCATTTTTATTTGGCTGGCTTTGGTATTGAGCTTCCGGACTTTCTTTTTCAGTTCCGCGATCGCTTCCGGGGTGGGAACTTTTTCGCTCGCCTGAATCATCGTTTTGTCTCCTCTCTATAATATCACAAATTGACGACTATCAATCCTCTTCAAAACTCAAAACCGCCTCTTTTTTCATCCCCAGAGACAGGGCTTTTCTCAGCCAAGGGGGCGGACTCCCGTTCAGGGTTTGAATCAGTTCGTCGATGGTTTCGGAAATGGTGTCCGATTCGGTTTTCGCTTTGATGGGGGTGACATTTTTTTTCAGCAGTCGGGCGGCGGCACCGCCCCCGATCGCGGCAACGTAAACGAGGGTACATCCCTCCACTGCGGAGACTTTCGGCACGAGTTTATCTTCGTTGCCGTCCTCTTTGAGATCCCCACCAAATTGGACGGTTTCCAGGAACGTCGCCCCTTCGGTATCGACTTCGTAGAAATCCATCTGTTTCGCCCAGCCGAAGTGCGCGTCGATGTGAATATTGTCGGTTGTTGTGAATGCAATTTTCATGGTTTTTCTCCTTTTTTTCAATAAAAAGAGATGGGTAATATCAGATTCCGCCGGTTTGACTGTCGCGCGATCGCGATCCCCCCCAGCCCCCCTTACAAAGGGGGGAGCCATCCCCCCCAACCCCCCTTTGTCCCCCCCTCGCACCCCCCCGGCCCCCCTTACAAAGGGGGGAGGCGATCCCCCCCGGCCCCCCTTACAAAGGGGGGAGGCGATCCCCCCCGGCCCCCCTTACAAAGGGGGGAGATTTTAATGATTTCAATGCAATCCCGCCGGGGTGGGGTGGTGGGACATTTCGGTTTCTAGAAATAGGTTGCCGACGTCGAACAGGAATTGCATCGTGCCGCGATATCCCACCAAACAGCGGCTGCCATTTCCGAGGCGATCGTAAATCGGATAGCCCATGCGGTAGAGGGGAACATTCAAGCGATCGGCAATTACTTTAGCCTGACAGTTGGCAATAATCAAATCCGACCCTTTTGCCAATTCCTCGAAATCTTCAAAATCCCCGATCGTGACACTTTCCAAGGGCAGTTGTTCCAACAACGGAGATTTCGTCGTGGTGACAGCCGCCTGAATTTCCGCCCCCATTTCGTGCAGTAACCAACTGACTTGGTAGAGTAAATCGGGTTCGAGGGCGAGGGAAACTCGCTTGCGTCCGAAATAGAAATGGGTGTCGAGAATGGCATCTTGCAACTGACGCCGCTGGCGAGGAAATTGGGCGGGGACATCATCGGATTGGATCGATTTCTTGTCCGGAGAAACCAGGCGACACAGCCGCATCAGGAACTCGTCCACGGCTCCCAAACCCGCCAACCGGGGGAAAACTTCGTAATCGGTGCCGAAGCGCTTTTGGAGGGCAACGGCGGGCGATCGCATACTTTCTCCGAGGGCGAGGGTAAAGTGCGATCGCCCCAACCGCCGCAAATCCTCCAACGTCGCGCCGCCGGAAGTAATGGCGCGAAAATCATCTTCCAAATGCCCGTCCATCGACGTGGAAAGATCCGGAACCGCGAGGGGTTTAAACCCGAAGGCGGAAACGATTTCTTTAATCTCCTCCACCTCCCCGGGAGAAAACATCGAACTGGGTAAAATCGTCACTTGCGGGCGAGTATCGGTATCTGAATCCGGAGAATTTGCCGCCCCGTAATCCGCCGTAACGATCTGTTCCACCGTCGCCGCATACCCCTCCTGCAACCCGCCTTTATAGTCCGGTGTCGAAACCGAAACGATCGCCAAATTTTCCAACTCTGGATGTTCCTCGCGGAAGGATTTAAGAATCCGGGGCATATCGTCCCCCCGAGTTTCCGTGAGTCCCGTCGTCAGCAACCCGATAATTTCGGGCTTTGCCTTTTCAACAAGGGTAAGAATAGCCGTTTCCACATTATCCTCGCCACCGAGAATAGCGCTAACTTCCGTCATCGCCGTGGTGGATAACGGGATCGCCTCCCGAAAGTGTCGCACTAGCAGCACCTTGGCATAAGCCGTGCAGCCTTGGGAACCGTGAAACAGCGGCATCATTCCTTTGATTCCCAAAAAAGCGAGGGAGGCGCCCAAAGGTTGACTCTGTTTAAGAGGATTAACCGCGACAGATTTTTTAGGTTTACAGATAGTAGTCATGGGAAGGGTGTGAATTGGGGTGTGCTCGGTGCTCTGGGGTTTTAGAAACCGGGTTTCTACCCGAGACTGGGGTAAGAAATCGAAATGCTTCTAGAAACCCGGTTTCTTCCCACTTTTCATTTTTCATTTTTCACTTTCCCAAGGCGCCGGACGCCGGACTTGTTCCCAGATGGGACTGTGGATGGCTTCGTCCAATTCCCGGGCCATTTCCACCATGCCCGTGTATCCCGAATAGGCGTGGTGGCGTTCTTGGTTGATGTCGAGGAAGGGGATGCGGGCTTTGAGGGCGGTGTACTGGTTTCGGCCTCCGGCGACCAATAAATCCGCATGGGTTTTGGCGATCACTTTCAGCAATTCTTCGGCGTTGCCTTTTTGCATCATGATGCCGTCGGGACTCAGCAGGTTTTTGATGCGGGCTTTATCTTCGGCGGTGCTTTTTTTGGTGCCGGTGGCGACGACTTCGATGCCGAGATCTTTAGCTGCCGAAATGATCGACCAACTTTTAACGCCGCCGGTGTAAAGAACCATCCGCTTTCCTTTCAGGCGATCGCGGTAAGGTGCGAGAGTAATATTTAATTGGGCGGTTTCTTCGGCGATAACTTTTTCCACCCGTTCGATGAGGGCGGGATCTCCGAAATGGGCGGCGATATCCCGCAAACAGCGGTTCATATCCTCGATGCCGTAGAAGGATTCTTCGAGGTAGGGAATGCCGTATTTTTCCTCCATTTTCCGCGCCATGTTGATCAGCGCTTTCGAGCAGATCATGACGTTAAGTTTGGCGCGGTGGGCGTAGCAAATTTCTTGGTATCGGGCATCGCCGGTAATTTTGGAGAGGACGCGGATGCCGACTTTTTCAAATAGGGGGAGAACGCCCCACATTTCCCCAGCGATATTGTATTCTCCGATCAGGTTGATATCGTAGGGGGTGGTGTATTCCGGTTCGGCGGTGCCGACGACGTGATCCAACAGGGCTTCCCCGCCGAGGCGGTTGCCGAGGTTTTTGCTGCCGACGAAACCCGGGGCGTGCACGGGGATGACGGGGGTTTCGTATTTCTTGCGGGCCGCTTCGCAGACGGCGTTGATGTCGTCTCCGATTAGGGCGGGGACGCAGGTGGAGTAGACGAAGACGGCGGCGGGATGGTAGCGGGTGACGATTTCGCTAATGGCTTTGTAGAGCCGTTTTTCGCCCCCGAAGATGATGTCATTTTCGCTCAGGTCGGTGGTGAAGCCGATCTGGTAGGTGGTCGGGCCGGAGGAGAGGCTGCCGCGAGATCCCCAGGAGTTCCCCGAGCAACCCATCGGGCCGTGGATGAGGTGGGCCGCGTCCGTGATCGGAATCAGGGCGATGGTGGCGCCGTCGAGGGAGCAACCCCCCTGGGCTGCTCCGGGTTTGGCTTGTTGCTGACAGGCTTTATTTTTGCCGTCCCCGGTTTTGTGGTTGTGTTCGCATCCGGGTTCGCTGAGGAGTTCGGCAATTTTTCCTTGGGTGAGTTTCATTAGTTTTGTTTTCCCCCTGAATGACTCCTAGATGGGCTGGCGGCGACATTTTTGGCGATCGCATCAACGCGCTTTTGGTTGTTGGGGACAGGCTCTCATCCGCATTGGGTTGGAAACTGTCCGCCGCGATCGCTTCGGAGAAATTTAAGATTGTGTTTGTTTTTCGCCTCAAATTTCCCCGAGTTTTGTTTTATACTGATTCCACGGTGAGGGTGGGGGCGACGCGATCGCGGAGTCGGGCTTCGACCGAGTATTTGAGAGTCGCCAAACTGCTCGAACAGGAACCGCAGGCGCCTTTGAGAATCACTTTGACGCGATCGCCCTCCACGTCAAACAGTTCCACGTCCCCGCCGTCGGCCTCCAAAATCGGGCGAATTTCCGCCGCGATCACCTGCTGAATCAAGGTCATTTTTTGCAGGTTGGTCAGGGGTTGTTTCGGGGAATTGGGTGCGATCGTCGGCGCGGCGACTTCCACTGTTTCTCCCCCGCCTTCGACAACTTCGGCGATCAAATCGTCGATATCGGCCAGACAGCTCGTACAACTGCCCCCGGCTTTAACATAATTCGTCACCTGTTCCGCCGTCGTCAAATTATTTTCCCGGACGATACGCTTAATTTTGGCATCGGTGATGCCGAAACAGGTACAGATCACCCGACCTTCATCCTCTTCGTGGGTGTCGAGCGGAATGCCTTTGTAAGTGTAAATCGCTGCCTCCAACGCCTCCTGTCCCATCACGGAACAGTGCATTTTTTCCTCCGGCAATCCCCCCAAATAGTCGGCGATTTCTTTGTTGCTCAATTTCAGGGCATCATCAACGTGAACCCCTTTCAACAATTCCGTCAGGGCCGAAGAGGAGGCGATCGCGCTGGCACAGCCGAAGGTTTGAAAGCGGGCGTCGGAAATGGTTTGGGTGCTTTCGTCGATCTTCAAATACAGTTTCAGGGCATCCCCGCAGGCAATACTACCCACTTCTCCCGTAACGATCCGTTCGCCCTCGGAGATTTCATCAATAACCCCCTGGTTGCGAGGGTTCTGGAAATGCTCCATCACTTTTTCAGTATAATCCCACATCTTTTTTCTACCAATAATAAGAGTCTGTCAGCAATTAATTTGGGGCAGAGGGGGCAGGGGGGGCAGAGGAGGCAGAGGAGGCAGAGGAGGCAAGTTGATTTCAGATCCGTACAAACTCCCCAATCATCTGAATATGATTTTCGCTGGTAGGGGCCCCTGGCTTGCGCCCTCGGGAATTAATTCCCAAGCGGTGCGGATGTTCAACCCGCCTCTCCGCTCCCGGAGTTCCCGACTCCCGACTCCCGACTCCCAACTCCCGAATTCTCCCTCCGCCCCCCATCTTCAGTGCGTCAAAGCCGCCTTTTCCTGCTCTTGCAACCATCCCGCCTCGTCGCTGTTGAACGGAGACAGGAGGCGGAGGCGTTCCACCACTTCCGGCAGCACTTCCAGGACGCGATCGACTTCCGCCTCCGTCGTGTAGCGGGAGATGCTGAAGCGGATGGAACCGTGGAGGACGCTGTAGGGCAGTCCCATCGCCCGCAGGACGTGGGAGGGTTCCAGGGAGCCCGAGGTGCAGGCCGAACCGGAGGAGGCGCAGATGCCGTATTTGTCCAACGAGAGCAGGATCGCTTCCCCTTCGATGTACTTGAAACCGATGTTGGTGGTGTTGGGGAGGCGGTGCACCGGGTCGCCGTTGATGGCGGTGTTGGGTATGGATGCGAGGATGTTCCACTCGAGGCGATCGCGCAATTGCCGTTCTTCCTCGACGTTGGGCAACGCAGCCCGGGCCAGTTCCGCCGCCTTGCCGAGGGCGACCATTCCCGGCACGTTTTCGGTGCCGCCGCGCCTGCCCCGCTCCTGGTGCCCGCCGATCAGCAGGGGGCGGAATCTCACGCCCCGGCGGACGTACAGCGCCCCGATGCCTTTGGGGGCGTGCAGTTTGTGCCCGGAGAGGGTGAGCAGATCGATGGTGCTATTTTTCAGGTCGAAGGGGACTTTCCCCGCCGCCTGCACCGCATCGACGTGGAAGGTGGCGCCGCGTTCTTTGACCATCGCCCCCGCCGCTTCGACGGGGAAAATCACCCCCGTCTCGTTGTTGGCGTACATCATCGAAACCAGGGCGGTATCATCGGTCAGGGACGCCGCGAGTTCGTCGAGGTCGATCTGTCCTTCGCCGTTGACGGAAAGGTAGGTGACGCTGTAACCCTTTTTCTCCAGCAGTTTGCAGACGTTCAAAACCGCCGGATGTTCGACTTGGGTGGTGATGATATGGCGTTTGTTGGGTTGAGCTTGCAGGGCGGCGCGGATGGCGGCGTTGTTGCCTTCGGTGCCGCAACTGGTGAAGACGATTTCCGTGTCGTCAGCCCCCAGGAGGGCGGCGACCTGTTCTCTGGCCTGTTTGGTGGCCCGCCCCACCTGTCCGCCGAAGCTGTGCATACTGGAAGGGTTGCCGTAGAAGGTCGTCAGGTAGGGCAGCATCGCCTCGACAACCGCTTCGTCGATGCGGGTGGTGGCGTTGTTGTCAAAATAAATACAATCACTCATGGCTGATCTTCCAATTAACAATTAATAATTAATAATTAACAATTGTCAATTATTAATTTTTGGGGAAGGAGGGCGCAAGCCTTGCGCCCCTACGGGTGACACTTCTTGACGGTTTAGAGATGTAAGTATCGCCCTTGGAGTCGGGCGGTTTCAGTTCCCAATTCCCGACTTCCTACTCCCGACTCCCGACTCCCTGATATTGGTCGTAGAAGGCGATCGCCAATTTGTCGATGGTGTCGTACCCTTCAAAGGGTTCGATGCCGGCTTTTCGGAGGCGTTCTTGGGGGCAGTCTCCGATTTTGGAGGCGAGGACACCTTTGCAGTCCGCGATCGCTTCAATAATATGGTCGAGGGTGGCTTCTTCGCCGTATCCGCTTTGACAATAGTGATCGACTTTGCGATGTCCGATGAATTGGACTTCGCTGCCGTCCACTTCAAAGATTTGGAATTCTTTGGCGTGGCCGAAATGTTGGTTGACGAGGTTGCTGCCTTTGGTGGCGACGGCTAACAGAATTTTTTCGGTGGGGGGTTGGGGAATTTCCCGATCGCCGGCTGTTTTCATCGCCGCCAACTGCTGTTTCGCGGCTTTGATTTCCGCCCGGAATTTGTCGATGCCGGCGTGGACTTTTTGGCGGCTTTCGAGGTCATATTCCGCCTTCATTTCCATGACTTTCTGTTTGCTAAATTCCTGCGATCGATCTTCTCCCAACAATCCGATCGCGTCGGCGCGGCACTGGCGGCAGTGGCGCATCATCTTCATGTTGCCGGAACATTGATCTTGCAGGGATTTCAACTCTTTGGGGTTCGGGCCGCGCTGTCCGTTGAGGCCGAAGTAGGTTCCGTGTTCGGGGGCGGAAATTAGGGGCATGATATTGTGTACGAATGCGCCCTTGGATTGGATGACTTTATTGACTTCCGCTAGGTGTTCGTCATTGATGCCCGGAATCATCACGGAGTTGACTTTGCAGAGGATATCGGCTTCCCGCAGCAGGTCCAAACTTTCCATTTGGCGATCGCGGAGAATCGTCGCCGCTTCGATGCCATGATAGCGCTTGCGGCGGTAGTGCACCCAGGAATATATTTTTTCGCCGATTTTGGGGTCGATCATGTTAATTGTCAGGGTGACATGATCGATGTTCAATTCTTTGATGCGATCGATGTAATCGGGCAACATCAGGCCGTTGGTGGACAGACATAATTTGATGTCCGGCGCCTGTGCCGCCACCAATTCAAAGGTGCGGAACGTCCGTTCCGGGTTGGCGAGGGGGTCGCCGGGGCCGGCAATTCCCAACACGGTCATCTGGGGGATTTTTCCGGCGATCACTAAAGCTTTGTGGGCGGCTTCTTCGGGGGTCAGCAGTTCGCTGACGACGCCCGGGCGGCTTTCGTTGGCGCAGTCATATTTGCGGTTACAATAGTTGCACTGAATGTTGCAAGCCGGCGCAACAGCAGCGTGCATCCTGGCATAGTGATGGTGGGCGTCTTCGCTGTAGCAGGGGTGTTTTTCGATGCGTTCCCGCAGTTTTTGATCTTGGATTTCTTCGGTTGGGGTCGCACCGCAGTTGCAACCCCCGGATTTAACGGTGGGAGTTCGGATCTCCGTCGTGGTATCGGTTATCGGTGTCATTGAATTCCGTGGGTAAAGGTGGACATCGGGGGGTCAGTTGGGGTTTGACCCATCCATTTTGGCCGTGTAAACTTGAGTGGGAAATACTCTTTCCCCCGGGGGAATGTTGCGAGATTTCCAAATCTTCAATTCGTCGAAAATAAAGTTAGCTTTGGCCCGGACTGGTATCCCGGCGTTGATGAAGTTATAGCACCCCCCGTCCGGGCGGATTGGGAAGCGATCGCAGATTTTATTTATTAATATAATTAGAGATGCACTCACCGCCGAAACTCCCGGTCTGGTGGGGTTTATTTTTTTTTGCGGGATGGGGGGCGGGTATTTTTCTGTGGGGGTCCCAGTGTTTTTGCGGGGGGACACTGGCGCCGATGTACTCACCCCCAAATCTCGATGGGGCGGGAGTTTGCCGGGGGTTTTGCCGGGGTGCGATCGCCACCCCCCTTTGTACTCACCTCGGACTCACATTTGTCGATTTTTTTAAAATTAACCTGCGTCTTTATACTTACTGTAAGATGAGTCTGTAGCCAAAGTATCAGACGTTTATTTTTTTTTCCGATTTTACTCAGTTTGCATCCCGATCCGATCGCCCCGCCGGCAAAAAAGACTGGAGTCGGCGCTTCGGCTTTCCCCAGTGCTGTCACGGAATTCAATTCTGTATCTATTTTAACCGTTTCTGTGGGGAATTCAAACAAGTGCAGATTTTTTTAATGTTAATTCGGAAAAAAATCCTCCCACCCCCATCTATCATATGATCGCACCCTGCGGATCTTTTCAATTTGAGTTGAAACCCAAATTTTCGACTCTTGCCACTCCAATCCCAGACCCCATCGGACTTTCGCCGCGATCGCACCTGAGTGCAAAACCCCGCACCCCGGACTCGAAAACACCCGTCCCCCCCGCCCAAAATACCCGCCCCCCCACCCCAAAAAATTTTTGGCGATCGCCTCAAATTCCCCGAGAGTCGGGGTCACAAAAAATTGAGTACAGGGTAATTAACTAATCAATCTAATCGATGTCCGCTGCGGCCCATCGGAAAAGAGTCTTTGATATAAGCAATACAACAACACCCGCTCTAGATGTCAATCACCTTTACTCATGTTACAACCCTTTCCTTTGCATGAAACGCACAAAAAAAAGCGATGGAAATCCGGCCCGACTCCCGTCGCCCACTTTCCCAAATCCGCCGCCCCCGTCCGCTCCCTTTGGGAAACCATCCGGGCCGACTTTCAAATTATTTTTGAACGGGACCCGGCGGCTCGAAATGGGCTGGAAGTGCTCTGCTGCTATCCCGGCTTGCACGCTCTGGCGATGCACCGAATTTCTCACTGGCTGTACTGCCGCCAAATTCCGGTTTTGCCCCGCTTTCTCTCCCACATCGGCCGGTTTTTGACGGGGATCGAAATTCACCCCGGCGCCACCATCGGACAGGGCGTTTTTATCGACCACGGCATGGGTGTCGTCATCGGAGAAACCGCGATTGTCGGCGACTACTGTTTGATCTACCAAAATGCCACCCTGGGGGGGACGGGAAAAGAAACCGGAAAACGCCATCCGACGTTGAGCAATAACGTGGTAGTGGGCGCCGGGGCAAAAATTCTCGGCAATATCGCGATCGGCAGTCGCGTCCGCATTGGTGCGGGTTCGATCGTTCTACAGGACGTGCCGGACGATTGTACCGTCGTCGGCGTTCCGGGTCGAATTATTTGTCGCACCGGCTGCGGTTGCCCCCTCGAACACGGCAAACTTCCGGACGTGGAAGCTCAGTTAATTCGCACGCTGATCGATCGCATCGAACGACTCGAACAACAACTCGATTCTTCCTCGCAACACCTTTAATTTTTCCCCTGCCCGGGCGGGGGTTACTCTCTCCATTTCCCCATTCAATTCTAAGTCTCAAGTGCCGTCATGGAAACCAATTCTAATACCCGGGCTTTCCGGAAATTTCTCCTGGAAGAACTCGCCATTTCCGGCGACGAACTCGCGATCGCCTTGCAACACAAACAACCGGGCGACCCCCTCGCCATGCTGCTGTGGCAGTACGGTTTAATTTCCCTCACCCAACTTCAGCAAATCTTCGATTGGCTGCTGCAAAACCCCCCCCAAACTGCCCTCAAAAGCTGCGATCGCTGCGCCCTCAAGGTTTGTTTGAGAGTCCCCCAATTCCTCTGCAAAACGGGTTGAACTCGATACCGCCCCCGGTCTCCATCGGGGGATTTTCTATTTTTTGAGCGAATAAAAAAGATGCCGCGATCGCACCCTTATTTTTTGAGAAAAGGTATCAAAAGAGTCTGAATCAAGTTTCGGGATCTCGTAATGTTACCTTCAATCCAGAAATTCGCCGACGGGGACGAGACTCGCTCCGGTCGGGACAGTGCCTTGTGTCCGGAATTTCTGTCCGCTTCTATTGCAAATATTTCGGAATAAACAAAAAAGAGCCATGACGACATCATGCACCCCCCAAACATCTTCCATCCAACTGGAAGCGACCTTTATCGATCTGCTCCGCAAATCGAACGGAAAACCGAAGGCAATTATTGTCAACGCGGGCGAACAAAATTTTCAGATCAAGCTCTCCAAGGAATTGCGAAAAACCTGGAATTTTGACCTCCACTTCGGCGACTCGATCCACGTCTGTGGCGAACAAAAAATAAAATCCAAGAAAATCAAGGTCAAAGCCCATCAAATTTGCCCGCTCGCCTGTTCCTTAGAACGCCCCGAAACCCCCCCGACCGTCTGCTCAAAATCCCGGCCCGGAAAAATCATGCTCTGTCAAAAATCCGGCTGTCTCAAACGAGGCGGAAAACAACTGAACGCGGCCCTGCAAACGGCGATCGCCAATCTCGGACTTGAGGAACAAATTGAAATCGTCCCCACCCGTTGCCAAAAACGCTGCAAAAATGCTCCCAACATGGTGATGATGCCTTCCAAGGCGAAATACGGCAAAATTTCCCCCGAGGATATCACCGCACTGCTCAAAGAGCATTATTTAATCTGAGCAAAATTGATCGACCCCACCCCACCCTCCCCTTGCCCAGGGGAGGGCTTTTATTTTGGCAAGCGATCGCAATTGCTTTAAAATAGAAGGCTGAATTTGGAGGTCAAACGGATTGGATCGTCGATTCGAGGCAGTCAGTCATCCGAGGCGACAGAATCAGTTAGAGAAGGTGGTCGAACGGTTGGGACTCTCGACCCGAACGCCGATCGCGTGGCAGTTGTTGGATTTAGCCCTCACCCATCCGAGCGTTTCCACCGAAAAGAACTACGAACAATTAGAATTCGTGGGGGACTCCGTGGTGCGGCTGGCCGCCTCCGAACTGCTGTTCGAGACGTACCCCGATGCCCCGGTGGGGGAATTCGCAGCGGTGCGATCGGTGTTGGTGAGCGATCGCGTTTTGGCCGAAATTGCCGACGGCTACGGCCTCGGGCGCTATTTGCTGGTGGCCGGCAGCGCCGTCCGCGATAAAATGGGAGAGGAATCCCGTCTGGCGGACTGTTTTGAAGCGGTTTTGGGTGCGCTATATCTGAGTACCAATACCTTGGAATTGGTTCGTCCCTGGCTCGACTCGAACTTACTCGATCGCGCCAAGGAAATTTTCGACGATCCGGCCCGACAAAATTACAAAGCAGCCCTGCAAGAGTGGACCCAAAGCAACTACAAATTGTTGCCCAAATACGAGGTGGAAGAAACCGGCTACGCCGGCGACGAAGCCCGATTCACGGCGCAAGTTTGGTTCAAAGGGGAGAAACTCGGCCAGGGGACGGGGCGATCGATCAAAGCCGCCGAACAAGCCGCCGCCCGGGAAGCATTTTTATCCGTGGGCGGGGATAGGGTGTAGGGTGTAGGGTGTAGGGTGTAGGGAGGAAAGAGAATAGAGGAAAGAGAAGAGAGAAATTTCTCACTCTTCATTTCTAACGACTAACTTCTCCCGAACCGAGGAATCTAAAATCTAAAATCTAAAATCTAAAATTCCCCCCACCTGCCACCCCCCAATTTTTAAGGTTAATTATCAGGATTTGAGATTATGGCCGATCCGATCAAAGTTGCCGTCCTGGGCGCCGGACGCTGGGGCAATCATCTGATCCGCAATTTTCAAAGCCACCCGGACTCCGAAGTGGTGGCGGTGGCGGAAGCGATACCGGAACAGTTGAAAATTATCGGAGAACGATATCAACTCAACGAAAAGTTGCTGTTTTCCGACTGCTCGGCGGCGTTAGACGTGCCGGGATTGCAGGCCGTCGCGATCGCCACTCCCGCCTCCACCCACTACGATTTAATCGTTGCCGCTTTGGAGCGGGGATATCACGTTTTTGCGGAAAAACCCCTGACGGTCAACCCGGCGAAATCCCTGGAACTTTGCGAACTGGCGAAACGACAAAATCGGCAATTATTCGTCGATCATACATATCTATTTAATTCGGTCGTCGAACGCGGCCAAGAAGCGATCGCCCAGAATGCGGTGGGGGAACTCCGCTACGGCTACGCCACCCGCACCCACCTGGAACCCATCCGCCGGGATGTCGATGCCCTCTGGGATCTGGCGATCCACGATATCGCCATTTTCAATAGCTGGCTGGGCCAAAAACCCGTGGCGGTGCAGGCGACCGGGACGGTTTGGCTGCAACCGAACCGCACCCTGCAAACGGAGGACGGTTCGTCGCCGGTTTTCCCCGCCACTCCGGGCCTGTCGGACTTGGTGATGGCGACCCTCACCTACCCGGACGGATTTCGCGCCTACATTCACCTGTGCTGGCTCAATCCGGACAAGCAGCGGCGCTTGGCGGTGGTTGGAAGCCGCGGGACGCTGATTTTTGACGAATTGGACTCCGAGTCCCCGCTGACCCTGCTGCACGGGCATTTGGAGGCCGTCGGGGAAACCTGGAAGGGGGCGGGGCAGCGTCGGGAAGTGCTGGAGGTGCCGCCGGCCGAACCGTTGAAACGGGCCTGCGATCGCTTCCTCGAATGCGTCAAAACCAATCAACCCTGCCCGACTTCTTCGGGGAAAGTGGGGGCGGAATTGGTAAAAATTCTCTGGGGGTTGAGTGCGTCTTTGCAGCGGGGCGGCGAAACGATTTCGCTTTGAAATTCATGGCGATCGCCCGGGGGATTTGAAAGGTATGCCGTACCGTCAATTTACGGGGTGTACCTGCCAGACGTGACCTAAACACCGACACCTAGCTCTTGGACGTTTTTTGACGGGTTCGCCTGGGGAGGGGCGATCGGCGGATCGCCCCTATTTTTTGATCAATTCATCCTCCCACTCCGTTTCGGGGGAGTCCGTCCCAATGGGAGGCATCAAAGCGTAGGCATCCTTTCCGCGGCCGAGGGCGAAGCGGACGGACTCCGGCACGTTTCGGGCGGACCCGGTGAGAAATAGGAGGATCGCCAATACCGCCAAACCCGAATTGATGCCGAACAGTTGCCGGTATCCCGTCACCTCGGCGATCGACCCGAAAATCGGGCCGGCCAAAGCCAATCCCAGGTCAAACCCACCCAGACAGGCGGAGAAAAACAAACCCCGTTCCCGGGGGGGACAGCGATCGGCGATCAGCGTCAGCATCATCGGGATGGTGATTCCCGCCGCGGCCCCTTCAAACAGACCCGCCAGCAGCACCTCGAAATTGCCGTCGGCGAACCGGAGGACAATCATCGACATCAGATAGCAGCTCAGGCCGATCAGTATAAAAATACCCCGGCCGTAGCGATCGGAGGCGCGGCCCATCGGCAGGCGGACGGAAAAACTGGCGATCGCAGTCATGGTGTAGAACAGGCCCGCATTTAAATTTAACCCCAAATCTTGGATGTAGAGGGGGATGAACGTGACGATCGTCCCGAAAATCAACCCCACCATCAGCATCACCGAAGCCGGAATTCGCAGCGGGGGACTCCCCAGACGGGCCAGATAGTTGTGGATTCCCGATCGCCCCGATTCCGGTTGGGATGCGATCGCGCGATCGTTCGGCGGTTCCCACACCTGGGAAATCCCCAACACCGCCACGAGTCCCAAACTCGCGCTGGTGAGAAATAGGGGAGAATAGCCCATCGAAGCCTGGATGAACCCCCCCAGGGCTGGCCCGATCGCCATGCCGATGGGGGCCACCAGACTCATGTATCCGACGATCTCCCCCCGGCGGTTGTCCGGTGCCAGGTCGGTGACGAGGGCCGTGTAGCCGATGGTGAACGCCGCGATGCTGATGCCGTGAAACGCCCGCAGCGCAGCCAGCAGGGGGATCGAAGTGACGAACAGATAGCCCAGGGGCGCCAACATCCCCACCGCCGCCCCGATCGCCAACACCAACTTTCGCCCCCGCACGTCCGCCAGGGGCCCGAGTCCGATCCGGGAGGGCAACAGTCCCAACGCGAACGCCCCCATCACCAAACCGATCTGCTGTTTGGTCCCCCCCAGATATTCGATGTAGAGGGGGAGGGTGGGCAGCAATGCGGTGATCGCCGCCCAAAAAAATAGGCCGGCGACAAATAAAGTCAGGAGGCTGCGTCGCTGTCTGCGATCGATGGAAAATAGAGCGTTCAAGGGATCAATACCATTTCGGGGACATCAAATTAAGGGAGAGCAAACTCTCTTTATAACAGTGTAAGGAAATCCGCAGATTACGCAGATTTCACAGATTGAATTTGTGGGAGTGATTGTAGCGGCGCGGGATTTGCCCCCTTTTCTCTTCCCGATTCCCTAATACCGACTCCCGACTCCCGCCTTCTACCGCGAAGACTCCGGCCAACTGCGATCGATCTGTTCCAAGACGGTATCCAAATCTTCCCCTTCCACATAGTCCGTGATGCCGTTCCAAAATGTCCCGGTGCCCACCACTCCCGGCATCATATCAGAGGCGTCGAAGCGGATCGCATCCGCCTCCGAGAGGATTTCCGCCTGTTTCCGCGTCACCTCGTCGGGGTAGGTGTCCGGACTGACTCCCTGGTGGGGGGAGAGGTAGCCCCCCAGTTCCGCCCAGATTTGGTGGGGGGTGGGGCTGGCCAGGTATCGCATCAATTTTCGGGCTTCCGGGGTGTCGCGGAACATGGATACCACGTCGCCGCCGACCAAAATGGGCAAGCCGAATTCTTCGTCGATGGGGGGGAGGGGGAAGATGTCGGCATCTTCGCCCAAAACGACGCCCTCGGGGAAATAGTTGGAGATGAAGCTGGCTTGGCGGTGCAGGTAGCATTGGGGGGGGTCGGTGAAGAGTCCGTCCGGGGAGCGATCGAAGGGGATGGCGAGGACGCCGAGGGTGCCGCCGACGACGGATTTGGGGTCGAGGGCGATATTGCCGAAGGTTTCAAAGGCGTCTCGGACGGCGGGGTGGGTGAAGGGGATGTCGTGTTTGACCCAGCGATCGTAGATTTCCGGGCCGGAGGTGCGGAGGATGATATCTTCGATCCAATCGGTGCCTACCCATCCGGTGGCGTCTCCGCTTTCCATTCCCAAACACCAGGGAACGTTGCCGTCGTCGATGATTTGTCGGGAGAGTTGTTGCAGTTCGTCCCAGGTGGCGGGGACGGTGTATCCGGCGTCTCGGAAGGCTTGGGGGTCGTACCAGACCAGGCTTTTGACGGAGGCCCGATACCAGATCCCGTAAATTTTGCCGTTGACGCCGCCCAATTCCAGCCAGTTGGGGGGGTAGGCGGCGGCGAGTTGGGCGCGATCGATGATTTTGTCGAGGGGCACGAGTTGGCCCCGTCCCGCGTAGTCGGCCATCAGGCCGGGTTGGGGGAAGATGGCGATGTCGGGCAGTTTTCCGGCTTCGTATCGCACGGGAAGTAGGGTGGTGAAGGCGTGGGTGCCCTGGTAAATGACCCGGATTCCGGTTTCTTCGACGAAGGGTTCCAGGGCCAGTTCCAGCTTCCTCTGCTGTTCCCCCGTCATGGCGCCCAAAAGGGTCAGGGTGGGGACGGGGGTTTCGGGTTCGGCGGCGGGGGGTTGAGTGGGGTCGGGGGGGATGCGGTTACAGGCGACGAAGAGGAGGAACCCGGCGATCGCGACTCCTGCCGGAAAAAGGGGGGGATAGGGCGGGGGGCTACAGTTTCCTCGATTTTCCAGATCCGATACTCTACCCATCCTGTGTACCTACGTTGGCGATCGCTTCCTGTGATTTAATTTAGCTCGATTCCGTCCGGGATGGCGGCGGATCGGGGTGGGTTTTGGAGGGTTTGCGATCGCAAGCCCCCTCAATCCCCCAACTTTGGGGGACTTTGAGATTCCGATTCCCCCCAGAATTGGCGACTAGGGGGGCGAGTTTAAAACCTGCATTCCCAAAGCTTTGAGAATCCGTGCCACTTGCCCCAGTTCGTGACGGCGAGGAAACAGCGAAAACGATCGCGAGGTATCGTATTCGACTCCGGTTCCCAGCTTCAAAAAGACAAATTCATCGCCGTTGGTCGCCATGCCGTAATTGGGCAGTTGACGGTTGGGATTGGCGGCCATGTAAGCCAGAAGTTGGGGAAACGCCGCAGGTACGGAAATACTTGTCCGTTTGGATTCGATGGTCAAAATCCAAAGCCGTTCTTGTAGGACGAGTACATCGATAAATCCTCGGATGGTTTCTTCAGGTTCTTCAAGTTCTAGGGTGATGCCATAAGGTGATTTGAGGCGGAAGGGCGGATCGATAAAACCCAGGAGTTCCAGCAAGGGTGCGGTCACGACAAGGTTGATCGTACCTTCTAAGAGTAAACCATCGCTGCGATGATAATCATAGCGCCGTTTGAGGCGATCGAGGCTGGCTTGTTCTTGGGCGGTGAGGGACGGCAGGTCGTCAGTCCATTCGGAGAAAAAGTCATCGTTTGTGGCTTGCACGAGTCCCAAACGCCGTTGCAAGTCGTTCAGTGTCGCGATCGCTTCTCTGATTCCCCTGCCTGTTACCATAGGATTTGACTATTGTTTGAGTCTATATATTTTAAGGGCGATCGTCTTCCTCCTACAAGCCCCCTAAATCCCCCAACTTTGGGGGACTTTGAGATTTCGATTCCCCCCTATCTCCCCCCTTTCTCCCCCCTTACTCCCCCCTTTCAAAGGGGGGCTGGGGGGGATGGGGGCTGGGGGGGATGGGGGTTGGGGGGGATGG